>JANPBI010000174.1:0-3511 GCA_031430315.1 Rhodobacterales bacterium
CGCGGACCTTGTCGGCGTAGGCAAACGTGCGGGTCGCGCCTCGCCAAAGCAGAACCATGTGAGCCAGTTGCTGGTCGATTATGCGCGGACAGGCCAAAATGTCGTGCGCCTCAAATCCGGCGATGCAGGAATTTTCGGACGTCTGGAGGAAGAGATCACGGCCCTTACCGAGGCCGGGATCGGCTATGAGATTATCCCTGGCGTCACAACCCCCTCGGCAGCGGCGGCGGCGGCGGGCATTCCCCTGACCCGCAGGCTGGCAGCGCGGCGATTGCAGTTCATCACGGCGGCGGATGTCACGGGTGGCCTGCCCGGCGATCTGAACTGGGCGGCCCTGGCCGATCGCCATGCCACGACCTGCGTGTTTATGGGCAAGCGCACATTTGGCGCGCTGGTCGAGGGGTTGCTGGCGCATGGCATGCCCGCTGACACACCTGCGTTGCTGGCGGAATCGGTAGGCCATGCCGATGAGCGCTTTTGGCGCGGGACGATCAAGAGCTTAGCGGCGAAGCTGACCGAGGATGTCGGCAGTTTTCCGGCGGTCATCCTTTACGGCGCGCTCGCCGATACGCCGGATGGCGGCGCATGAAACGGCTGAGCCTGATCGGCGTCGGGACGGGCAATCCGGACCATGTGACGCTGCAGGCCACTCGCGCGATCAACGCAGCAGACGTAATCCTGATTCCGAGGAAGGGGCTGGACAAGGCAGACCTTGCCGAACTGCGTGAACGGATAATTGCGTCCGCACTGACCAATCCAGCGACGAAAGTCGTGCCGTTCGATCTGCCGGTTCGCGATGCCGCCCACCCGGATTATCAGGCGGGCGTTTCCCACTGGCATGACGCGATCGCGCGCGCATGGGCGGCGGCCCTCACCCCCTACCCCGACGCTGATCATGTCGCCCTGCTGGTCTGGGGCGATCCTTCGCTTTACGACAGCACGCTGCGCATTGCCGCGCGGCTGGACCCGGTGCCGGAAATTACCGTGATCCCTGGCATCAGCGCGCCACAAGTGCTGGCGGCGGCGCATGGCATCACGCTGAACACCGTCGGCGGGCCGTACCTGACGACGACGGGGCGGCAGTTGCGCGATCATGGCTGGCCCGAAGGGGCCGAGACGCTGGTGGTGATGCTGGACGGCGACTGCGCGTTCCAGATGCTGGACCCTGAAGACCTGACGATCTGGTGGGGGGCCTATGTGGGCATGACCGAGCAAATCCTCGACCATGGCCCGCTGGAAACGGTCGGCCCGCGCATCATCGCCGCCCGCGCCGCGGCCCGCGCGGCACATGGCTGGATAATGGATATCTATGTGTTGCGAAAGGACGCCCCATGATCCGCATTACCCTGTGTGACAACTGCGCACTGGGCCGCGAAGGCTTCGGCGCGACGCTGGATGCGGCCCTGCACGACGCCGGGATCGCGGCCACCGTGTCCGGCATCAGCTGCATGTCGGGCTGTGCGCGGGAATCCACGGCGGCGTTCCGCGCGCGCGGCAAGGTTGCCTATCTTTTCGGCGACCTGACCGAGGCGGATCTTGGCGATCTGGTCAATTTTGCAGTGCTTTATGCCGCCTCGCCAGATGGTGCCTTTGCCGATGCTCGGCCCTTGGGCAATCTACGGACCAAGGCGCTGGCCCGCATTCCAGGCTAGGGCGTCGCGCAAGCGACACGGGGCGGCGCATTTCGGCTTGACCCTGCCCGACCCTTGGGGCCACATAACAAGGTACGGTGTCCGATCGGCGCAAAGCGTCCGGACTGAAACAGGAATGGGGAATGGGCGGACCGAATACGGCGCCCCAAACCCCAACCGCCCCCGCGACTGTATGCGGCGAGCGGTCTTTCGAAATGCCACTGGCCCAAAGCCTTCAACAGGCGGCGGGTTGGGAAGGCGAAAGACCGCTTTGACCCGCGAGTCAGGAGACTGGCCGTGCAAGGTGAAACAATGCTGCCGTCGGGTGTGACGGCAAGGAGAGAATGATGACGACCAAGACCACCACCAAAGCCGCCGCCAGCCCGCTGATGTCCATCCTGTTCGTCGCCATCCTTGGCGCCGGGATGGTGTTCATGGTCGGCCTTGCCCAATCGCAGACCTTGCATGACGCCGCCCATGACGTGCGCCATGCGACCGGCTTTCCTTGCCACTGACGCCCACCTGACACCATGATCCAACGGATGGTGACCAGCGCGATGTTCGCTGGCGTTGCCGCTGGGCTGCTTGCGGCCTTGTTGCATTTTGCTTTCGTCCAGAAATACATCCTGCTGGGTGAGGAATATGAAACCGGTACAGCGGTGCATTTTGCCGGCGTAGCCGGAGCAATTGATGGGGCCGAGAGCGAGACCCACACACATGATTTAACGACGAAAGAGCATGATCATGACGCTGAGAGCGCCCAAGGTTCCGTCAACGCAGACGAGGATGAGACAAACCCCCTGAAACGCAATGCGCTGACGGTTGTGTTCTTCGCGCTGCTCTATTCCGCCTACGGATTGGTTCTGGTTGCGGGCTTTGCGCTTGCCCAACATTTCGGCCAGCGCGTGACGGCACGCGAAGGGCTGCTATGGGGCATCGCGGGGTTTGCCTGCCTGCATCTGGCCCCGGCGCTGGGACTGGCCCCCGAACTGCCCGGCACGGCAGCGGCCGATCTGACCGACCGACAACTGTGGTGGGCGGCGACCGCGATTTGCACGGCGGCGGGGCTTGCGATGATCGGTTACGGGCGAAGGCCGCTTTGGGTCCCCTTGGCCGTGGCAGTGCTGGCGCTGCCGCATCTGATCGGCGCGCCGGAACTCGAAGGGTTCAGCGGCGTCGCCCCGCCCGAGGTTGCCTCCGCCTTTGCGGCGCGGACACTGGCGGTCGGTCTGGCGGCATGGGGTGTGATGGGCTGGCTGGCCGGCTGGTATTGGAACCGGGCACAGGCTTAGGACGCTGATCTCGGCAAGGGCCGTCGCGCGCGTCAGCCTTTGCCAACGCCAGGTGTCAATTCCGCGTGATGCCGATCCGCCTGGCCGCGACAAAACGCCATCGGTGCGCAGGCCGCTGGTGCAACCCGGGGCCTGCATTGCTGGACATCCAGACCTCAGCTCCGGGTCGGCATGGTGTCGGTCAAGGGCTGCGCGATCCGCACGGCGGTGCCCCAGTCGGCGCATTTTCGTGTCAGCGTCTCAGGCAAGGGACGGTCGGTAAACACCGTGTCGATCTCGGCCAGCGAGGCCAGCTTGACCGGAGCTGTGCGGCCCAGCTTGGACCCGTCGGTCACCAGAAACACTCGGCGCGACTGGCGGATGATGGCGCGCGACACACGAACCTCTGCCATGTCGAAATCGAGGAGATCGCCGTCCTCGTCCATGGCCGAACAGCCGATCACGGCGATGTCGACCTTGAACCCCTGGATGAAATCCGCCGTCAGATCCCCCACCAGCCCGCCATCGCTGCGCCGGATCGTGCCCCCCGCCAGCATGATTTCGCAGTTTTCGTTGCCGATCAGGGTGTTGGCCACGTTCATATTATTG
>JANPBI010000175.1:0-1953 GCA_031430315.1 Rhodobacterales bacterium
GATCGGTCACCGTCAACGGATCGAACGAGATCGCCTGGCCGCTTGTTGTGATGCTGGTCAATCGGTACCAGTACGTGCTGCCGGGCTGTGCGGTGCGATCGACCAGTACCGCGATGATGTGGCGTCCCTCGCAAGACGAAAGAACGTCTGGATCAAGCTGTCGGACCTGCCGGTCGAAGCCGACCACAAAAGCTGGACCGAAGAAGACCTGCGCCCCTATATCGCGGCCACGCTTGACGCCTTCGGCCCGGGCCGCACGATCTATGGCGGCGACTATCCGATCCTGCTGGCGGCCACCACGATGACCCAGTGGGTCGATGTCCTCGACCGCGCCTTTGCCGATCTGGGCCTGTCCGAGACTGAGACCCGCGCAATCTACCGTGACAACGCAAACGCGTTCTACCGGTTGGGCCTCTGATGATGCCAGGGCCAGTGCGATGACCGAAACCGACGCCACGCCTTTGCAGTCCAAGGCGCCGGAGGCCGAGGTCACGGATGCGTTTTCCGAACTCGTGCGGTCGGTTCGCCGCCCCCCCGCCCCCGACACCGATTTCGGCGGCCCCGTCGTGCAGCGCCGCTCGATTTCCGAACAGGTGGCGACGCGCATCCTGGGGATGATAAAGTCGGGTAACCTGCGCCCCGCCGACAAGCTGCCCACCGAAGCGCAGATGTCCGTGGCTTTCGGCATTTCGCGCCCGCCATTGCGCGAGGCATTGAAGGCCTTGACCATCATGGGGGTCTTGGAAAGCCGTCAGGGCGGACGCTATACGATCACCGACTTGTCACCGTCACGGTTGGTCACACCCTTCAACGTCATGCTCAGCGTGGCTGATTATGACGTGGCCGAACATTTCGAATGTCGCAGCCTGGTGGATATCGAGATCATCCGCTTTTGCAACGTCCGCGCCACACCAGAGATGCGCCTGCGCATCCTCAAGCTTGCCGTGGACGGGCGGGCCTTTCACAACGATCCGGTCGCCTTTCGTCTGCTGGATTACGAATTCCATCAGGCGCTGAACGATGGCGCGGCCAATGGCATGCTGTGTACACTGGCGCAAGGGCTGTATGATGTGGGTCTTGACGTGCGCCGGGTGGCCAGCGCCGTGCCCGGCGTGATCGAGAAAAGCGTGCGCCAGCATGTGGAAATCGCCGAGGCCGTCGCCGCCCGTGACGAAAATGCCGCCATCGCCGCCATGCGCCGCCATCTGGAACATGTGCGAGACTCCACGCTGCAATCCATGGCCGACATGGCCTGAGGAGGACCGGATGCCCGACAAGATCGCCTTTCGCATGACGCTTCATCCCGGCCAGGCCGCCGAGTATGAAAAGCGCCATGACGAGATCTACCCGGAACTGGTCCTTGCATTGAAAGAGGCTGGGGTGTCGGACTACTCGATCTGGCTTGACCCCGAGGATGGGCATCTCTTTGGCATTCTGACCCGGTCCGACGACAACACGCTGGACGCCCTGCCCCAAACCGAGATCGTCAAGCGCTGGTGGGCCTTCATGTGTGACATCATGGAAAGCCACCCGGACAATTCCCCCGTGCAGATCCCGCTGCGCCGGGTGTTCTACCTGCCATGAGCAAAGCATTCCGGATCAAGGACCTGCGGGTCTATACTCTTGCGCCAAGCAGCGGTGCCGGTACCTATTTTCGTCCCGGCGACGCCCAACATTGGCTGGTCGACAGCCTGATTGCCAATCCGATGTCGGGATACCCGAACTACCGAGAAAGGCGGTCCTCTTGGGGGATTGGCGTGCTTGGCGCGCTGGTGGTCGAGATCGAGACCGAGGATGGCACCGTGGGCGTTGCCACCGGCAGTGGCGGGGCACCTGCGGCCTGGATCATCCAACACCATTTCGCCCGCTTCGTGGTCGGTGAGGATGCCCGCAACATCAACCGGATCTGGGACGAGCTTTACCGCGCCTCGTTGCCCTACGGGCGCAAGGGTC
>JANPBI010000176.1:0-7591 GCA_031430315.1 Rhodobacterales bacterium
GGCAGCCCGGACCCAGTCGTCAAAGAAGCCCAGTGGCATGCCCTGGTCGGCAAAGCGCGCGACAATGTCCCAATGCAGGTCGACTGCTTTCAGTTCGATATGGGCCACGACATGCAGCAGCGCGACACGACCCTCCTGGCTTCCGGTCTTGCGTTGCGGTACATCGCGCGGGGACAGCAGGATCGGGTGATCCGGACGGCTGGGCTGTGGCGGCGGCACCGCCTGGCCGATCAGTAGCGTGGCATTAGACGAGCGGGCACTGAACCATTCGGCGGCGTGCTTGCGGCTTAGCGCTGTCTTCGCGCGGCCATCCGCAGTGGTCAGCACTGCCACCGCCATATCGGACAGGCTGGATGTCACAACGCCTTGGCCGACGCCAGAACCTCATCAGCATGTCCCTTGACCCTGACCTTGTTCCAGACGCGGGCGACTTTGCCCGTGCCGTCGATCAGGACGGTCGTCCGCTCGATCCCCATGTAGGTCTTGCCATACATGCTTTTCTCGAGCCAGACGCCGTAGTCGTCCGATGTGGTCCCCGCTTCGTCAGACACAAGGGCGATCCCAAGGCCGAATTTCTTGCAGAACTTGTCGTGACTTTTGACACTGTCCTTGGACACACCGATCACGGTCGTCCCCGCCGCCGCGAAATCCGCAATGCGCGCATTGAAATCCTGCGCCTCAAGTGTGCAGCCCGGGGTGTCGTCCTTGGGGTAGAAATACAGGACGACTTTTCCAGGTTGCAGGGCGGAAAGAGTGATTTGTCCGCCGCCGACCCGAGGCAAGGTGAAATCGGGGGCTTTGGTGCCTTCGGCAATCATTGCGCAGCTCCTTGCTTGGGGTGTTTCATTCCTTAGCGGTTCTAGTATCTTTTCGCGCAAGATAAAGGGACGTCTAACGCGGACGCGAGGATTTGGCAGGCATGGATGGCGCGGCAAAGGTCGAGGCGGGGCAGGGTGACCCCGCGCGGCGCGAAAGGGCCCCAAGACCGCCCCGGCGTGGCTATTGGCACGGCATTGCACGGCTGGTGGCGAGCGTTACGTTCCTGTTGCTTTTGGGCTTTGGCATCCTTGCGGTGCTGGCGTTGTCGGGCAAGACAATCCACTTGCCGGTCTGGGCCGTCGCCGAGATCGAGTCCCGCATCAATACGACGCTGAAAGATGTTGGCAAGAACGGCACCCCCTTGACCCTTTCAATAGGGGCCGCGGATATTGTCGTGCCTAATGACTGGGTGCCGCGCTTCCGGCTTGAGGACGTGCGGGTCAGGCAAGGTGCAGGTCCTACACTACTGACCCTTCCCGAGGCGCGGGTAGAAATCGACCCCGCAGGGCTGACGCAGGGGCAGGCACGATTGAAAAGCCTGGCGTTGGTCGGCGCGCAGTTGTCCATCCGGCGCAACGTCGACGGACAGTTCGATTTGTCCACTGGGGGCACCGCAAATCAGGCCCCGACCGAAACGACCAGTGCGGCCAGTTTCGGGGCGCTCTTGGATGCCGCCGATGCGGCCTTTGACGCGCCTGCGTTGGGTTCCCTGGATCGCATCGTTGTCGAAGGGCTGAGCCTCACGCTGTCGGATGCTCGTGCGGGTCGGACATGGGAGGTAGGGGATGGCAGGCTGGTGATTGAGCGGCGCGACAACGCGCTTGCGGCCGAACTGGGGGTCACCCTGATCGAAGGCGGCAAGGCTCCTGCTTCGGCAACCTTCAGCATCGTGACAGATCGTGCGGATTCTTCGGCACGTCTGAACGTGACGGTAAAGGATGTTGCTGCAAGCGACTTGGCAAGTATCGCGCCGCCCTTGAATTTTCTGTCCGTGCTTGATGCGCCGATCTCGGGGCGGCTTGCTGCGGACCTTGATCCTGCAGGTCGGCTTGGCGGTCTTGAAGGGGAGCTTGACCTAGGTGCGGGGGCGTTGCGACCGCAAGGAGCGGATGCGCCCGTGACCTTTGACAAGGCAGGCATGGCCTTGGCCTATGATCCCGCGACGGCTGCGATCACCTTGCGTCGGCTTGCCATCCAAAGCCGATCAGTGCGGATGAACGCCACTGGCAAGGTCTTGTTGCGGACGGCGGATGGGGGGGCAATCCTGCCCGGCGATCTGCCCGCGACAATCCTGGCGCAGATCGGGTTTTCGGATGTCCAGGTCGATCCCGAGGGCCAGTTCGAGGCGCCGGTCCGGTTTACCGAAGGTGCCTTGGACATGCGGGTGCGGCTGGCGCCTTTTGCCATGGATATCGGTCAGCTGTCGCTTGCCGAGGCGGGAGAGCGGTTGTTGCTGTCGGGGTCGTTCGGGGCGGATGCTTCGGGCTGGACCAGTGCCATTGATGTAGCACTTGACCGCATCCGCTTTGACCGCCTGATCAAGTTGTGGCCGGTTCGACTGGTGCCCAAAACCCGGGTCTGGTTGAACGAAAATGTGCAAGCCGGAGACCTCTTTAACGTTCTGGCGTCCTTGCGGACCAAACCGGGAGCCGAACCAAAGTTTCGGCTAGGATACGAGTTCGCAGGGGTCGATGTGCGGTTTTTGCGCAGCTTGCCTCCGATAAAGGAAGGCTCTGGCCGCGCCTCGATCGAAGGCCAGCGTTATGTGATGGTGCTGGACCGCGGCCATGTCCTTGCCCCTGAGGGTGGCCGTGTCGCGGTGGATGGCTCGGTGTTTCAGGTGCAGGACATCACCAAGAAACCGGCCCGCGCCAACATAACGTTGGTCACCGAGGCCACCATTGCCGCAACATTGTCGATGCTGGACCAGCCTCCGTTTCTTTTCGCAACCAAGGCTGGTCAGCCGGTCCAGATCGGGCAAGGAAAGGCGGAACTGGTCACTGAGTTGTCGCTGCCCCTGGTGCCAAAGGTCACGGTCCAGGAAGTCACCTATTCCGCCACTGGAAAAATTCGCAATCTCGCCTCGACGGTGATCGTGCCGGGGAGGACGCTGAAGGCCGACGCGCTGGATGTGTCGGTATCGGCAAAAGGGATGCGAATTGCGGGACAGGGCACGTTGGATGATGTGGTTTTTGACGTGACATACGCGCAAGGTTTTGGACCTGAAGCGCGGGGCAAGTCGCAGGTCACGGGACAGGTTACCCTCAACGAAGCGGGACTGCGTGCGTTTGGCGTTGTCTTGCCTGAAGGGTCCGTCAAGGGTGAGGCCAAGGCAGAGATGACGCTTGACCTGCAAAAGGCCCAGCCGGGGCGATTGCGCCTTGTCAGTGGCCTGCGCGGAATTGCCCTTTCGATTCCGCCGCTGGGCTGGCGCAAGCCAGTCGATGCGCGGGGGGATCTTGTTGTCGAGGCACAGCTGGGACCGTCGCCGGAAGTCACCTCGTTGACGCTGGATGCCGCTGGGTTGACCGCAAAGGGTAATGTTACCCTGCGCAAGGGGGGTGGCTTAGACGAGGCGACATTTGAAACGCTTTCGGTGGGTGACTGGCTGGATGCGTCGGCTCGGATTACCGGGCAGGGGATTAACCAGGCGCCGCTGATCGCCCTGACGGGGGGGCAACTGGACTTGCGCAAGATGCCGGCACGCCAAGGGGCATCTCAGAGCGGGGGGGCGTCCTCGGGCGGGGGGGCACCGCTTGGCCTCCGGCTGGACCGGGTCGTCGTGTCATCAGGCATCGCGCTGACGAATTTTCGAGGTGAGGTCGCCGATCGCGGCGGCATGGCAGGCGACTTTGTGGCAAGCGTGAACGGCGAGGGGCGCGTCCAGGGCGCTATCGCCCCGCAGCAAGATGGCAGTGCCATCCGGATCCGGTCAGAGAATGCCGGACAAATCCTGGCCGCAGCCGGGATATTCGCGTCGGGGCGGGGTGGGGCGCTGGAACTGGTCGTGCGGTCCCGGGGCGAGGCGGGATCCTATGTTGGAACTGCAACTATCGACAAGATCCGTGTGGTGGATGCACCGGTCCTGGCGGAATTGCTCAATGCGGTCAGTGTCATTGGGCTTTTGGAGCAACTGAATGGCAACGGGCTGTTGTTTACCGATGTCGATGTCGATTTCCGGCTGGCCGGGGGGCAGGTGGAAATCACCCGGGGGGCCGCGGTCGGTGCCTCGATCGGCGTTTCCTTTGCCGGGCTGTACGACAGCGAACGGGCGGGGCTGGATCTGCAGGGTGTGGTGTCGCCGTTGTACCTGCTGAACGGCATCGGCGCGATCTTTACCCGGCGGGGCGAAGGGCTTTTCGGGTTCAACTACCGGCTGCGAGGTGCGGCGGATGATCCGCAGGTCTCCGTCAACCCCCTGTCGATCCTGACGCCCGGCATGTTCCGTGAGATTTTTCGGCGTCCACCGCCTGTCCTTGAAAGGAGCGGCGGATGAAACTTGCCGATTTCGACTTTGACCTGCCCGAAGACCTGATCGCCACCCGCCCAGCGCGTCCGCGCACCCACGCCCGCCTGCTGTTGGCCGAAGGCGACAGCATCCATGATTTGCATGTGCATGATCTGGTGGACGTTTTCCGTCCAGGAGACCGGCTGGTCCTGAACAACACCAAGGTCATTCCCGCACGACTTTTTGGCCGTCGGCAGCGAGGTGACGCCCAAGCCCGCATTGAGGTCACGCTGCTGGAACCTGCAGCAGCGGGCTGGCGGGCCTTGGCCAAACCCTTGCGCAAGGTGCAGGTCGGCGAAGTGATCCGGTTTTCAGACGAACTGTCTGCGACGGTTACGGCAAAATCCGAAACGGATCTGCAGCTGGCCTTCAACTGCGCTGGTGCGGCGTTTGATGCGGCGCTGAATGCTGCCGGTGCAATGCCATTGCCGCCATACATCGCGGCAAAGCGCGCTGCAGATGACCAGGATCGGACGGATTACCAGACCGTCTTTGCCCGCCATGCGGGGGCGGTAGCGGCGCCGACAGCATCCCTGCATTTCGATGCGCCGCTGTTGCAGGCATTGGTGGCCAAGGGGGTCACGCTGACCGAAGTGACGCTGCATGTGGGGGCAGGCACTTTTCTTCCGGTCAAGGTGGACGACGTGACCACCCATCGGATGCATGCCGAATGGGGCGAAGTGACCGCCACCGCCGCCGCCGAGATCAACGCCACTCGTGCGGCAGGCGGACGGATCATTCCGGTCGGCACCACCGCGCTTCGGCTGATCGAAAGTGCCGCCGATACCTTGGGCGCGGTAAGCCCTTGGGTTGGGGACACCGACATCTTCATCTATCCCGGCTACCGCTTTCGGGTCTCCGATGGTTTGATGACGAACTTTCATTTGCCAAAATCGACGCTGATGATGCTGGTGGCAGCCCTGATGGGGCAGGATCGGATCAAGGCAATCTATGCCCATGCGATTGCAGAATGTTACCGGTTCTTTTCCTATGGCGACGCATCCTTGCTGCTGCCGGTGGACCAGAAGACATGACGCGGAAAGGGACGGCCAGATGAGCTATTTCGTGATCAAGTCTCTGTTGTCGGGCATCCTGATTGCTCTGATTTCCGAGATCGCCCGCCGCAGTCCGGGATTTGCGGCCCTGGTGGCCTCATTGCCACTGATTTCGATCCTTGGGGTGATCTGGCTTTGGCGGGACACGGGTGATCCAAAGCGGATTGCTGATCATATGCAGGCCACGATCTGGTACGTCTTGCCCTCCTTGCCGATGTTCCTGCTTGTGCCGGTGCTGTTGCGGACCGGCATGGCGTTCTGGACTGCGCTCGTTTTGGGTTGCTTGCTGACGATCGTGCTGTATCTGGCGTTCACGATGATCGCGCCACGTCTGGGCATCCGGCTTTGAAGTCGGATCTCCCTCAATCCAGGATTTGATCCGATGCTGCGCGTACTTTCACATTCCTGGCCGTTGTTGATGGGTGTCATGCTGTTGATGGTCGGTAACGGCATACAAGGCACGCTTTTGGGAATCCGCGGCACGTCCGAGGGGTTTTCGACCTATCAGTTGTCCGTGGTCATGTCGGCCTACTTCGTGGGGTTTCTATTCGGGTCGCAGTTGGCCCCCGTGATGATCCGCAGCGTTGGGCATGTGCGAGTCTTTGCGGCTCTTGGATCCTTGATTTCGGCGATCCTCGTGATCTATCCGGTCTATCCCGATTGGCTGAGCTGGACCTTGCTGCGGGTGCTGGCGGGGTTCTGCTTTTCGGGCATCTACATCACGGCCGAAAGCTGGATCAACAACACGGCGACGAATGAAACGCGCGGACAAGCGCTGTCGGCTTACATGATTGTGCAGATGCTGGGGATAATCGCGAGCCAGGTGCTTCTCAACTTGCCTGACCCGACGGGCTTTGCCTTGTTTATTGTGCCGTCGGTCCTGGTGTCGCTGGCCTTCATGCCAATCTTGCTGGCTCCGACACCCGCCCCGGACTTTGACTCTGCCCGCAGGTTGTCTTTTGCGCGGCTGTACCGCATTTCGCCGCTGGGCTGTGTCGGCATGCTTTTGACCGGGGGCGTATTCTCGGCGATGTTTGGGATGGCGGCAGTCTGGGGGTCGGCCGAGGGGCTGACGGTGCAACAGATTTCGATTTTTGTCGGCGCGCTCTATGTCGGCGGGCTGGTGCTGCAATATCCGGTGGGTTGGTTGTCGGACCGTATCGATCGGCGCAAGCTGATCACGGGCATGTCGGCCATCTGCGCCATCGTCGTGTTTACCGCCGCGATCTTTCCTTTGCCGTTTTGGGCACTGATCGTTGTGGCACTTCTTTTGGGCGGGATCACCAATCCCGTCTATGCCTTGCTCATCGCCTATACGAACGATTTTCTCAGCCGCGAGGATATGGCCGGGGCGTCGGCGGGGCTGGTGTTTCTGAACGGGTTTGGGGCGATCTTTGGGCCGCTGATCACCGGTTGGATGATGGAAACCGCAGGGCCGTCAGGGTTCTTTTTGTTCATCGGCATCCTTTACGTAGCGCTTGCTGGCTATGCCTTCTGGCGCATGACGCGGCGCGCTTCCCCCTCGGTTTCCGGCAGTTTCCGGGGGATGTCCCCCGGGGCGAGTTCGTTGGCCGTCGATGCTGTCATGGCAAAAGATGCAAAACGCTCAACCTGATGGCCCCGTTGCTCCGCGCGGCAAAGCCTGTCAGGTTCGATAGGTAACAGCAGGGGGCTGACATGTCTGACCCGGTGGAAGTGCTCGATTTCTGGCTTGGCGAGGTCGGTTATGACGGCTGGTTCAATGGCGGAGATGCGGTCGATGAGGCGGTCCGGACCAGGTTTCTGGATGTCTGGCAGGCTGCGCGCGATGGAGGGCTTGACCATTGGGTCGACGGCACCGTTGGCACGCTGGCCTATCTGATTGTGACCGACCAGTTTCCCCGCAACCTGTTTCGAGGATCTTCAGACGCCTTTGCGACTGATCCTCTGGCAATGGCGGCGGCGCGGCGGGCGGTCGACTCAAGTTGGGACATGGGCGCGCCTGAACCGGAGCGGAACTTTTTCTACCTTCCGTTCGAGCATTCCGAAGCCATAGGGGATCAGGAACGGTCGGTGGCACTGGTCACTGAACGGATGCCGAACCATCCCGACTTTGTCTTTCATGCCCGCGTACATCACGAAGTCATCCGCCGGTTTGGACGCTTTCCTTTTCGCAACGTGGCCCTGGGTCGGACCAGTACGTCCGAAGAGGTCGCCTTCCTGGACGCCG
>JANPBI010000177.1:0-1825 GCA_031430315.1 Rhodobacterales bacterium
CAACTTCGCCCGCAGGCTCAAGACCCTCAGCGGCCTCACCCCCTACGAATACATCTGCAAAATCTGGACATCAGAGCCAGATCGATTCATCCTCGACCCGATCCACCAGATGCCGGGACTGAACACCTGGGGCCAATCGTCAAGATTGCCCGATTGAAAATCATAATCAGGCTCCTTTAGAACCTGTCTTCTGAGGGCCGAGAACGACGTCGCGTCCATTGCGCCCATCACGAACCCCAAGCAAAAATCGGCACTGAACCGCTCGCCATCAGAACATTGTTCTAGCAGGTTGCTTCCCGTCAGCATTGGTTGAGCGCTCGCGGCGTCGAGACTCGGGAACACCAGAAAGGCAGCGAGGGCAGCTAAACGCATCAAGACGAGCATCCAAACGATGAGAAGTTGACCGCGAGAGTCGCAGGCTTGGACAACCAAACCATCAGGCAAAATAGTTTGTTCTGCATCTTTAGTCGAAGAAAAAAGCCGGTCTGGACGTCAATCGTCTGTCCAGCCGGGCTTGGCGCAACGGTGGCCTATCAGCTTCTCGACCAGATGCAGGCGGCGGGGCTTTTCTGTGTCGTGATGTGCCTTCCAGAATCATGTGATGTTCCCCTATTGTTCTATTTTGATAGAATGGGAAAGCGAGCATGACGGATAGTGTTTTGACATGGCAGGAAGTAGGTTCAGGCTCCGGCACATGGCACGCCGATGTGGGTTTTGGGCGCTACAACGTCTGAAGATGCGCCGTGACCATGATGTGCCGCTGACACCGCGCATGGTGGAAATCCTTCAAACGGCAAAGGCAATGCGGCGGAATGATCCTGCCCCAACCGACTTCGTTTTCATCGGCCCCAAACCCGCCAAGCCCCTGAGCGAAATGGCCTGCCTGATGCTGATGAAGCGCATGGGCTATGGCGACTTCACCGGCCACGGGATGCGGGCAACATTCAAAAGCTGGGCTATGACCAGCACGGAATTTCCCCGCGAACTGATCGAGGAACAGCTTGCGCACCAGTTGGGCGCGGTCGAACGGGCCTACGTTCGGGGCAGCGCGGTCGAGCGCCGCCGTGTGATGATGGAAGCATGGGAAGCCCACCTGAGCGGCACGGCCCCTGCACAGGGGGACGCCGCCAATGTTGTGCCGTTCAAGGCGACGGTCGGGGGGCAGGCGTGAAAGACGAAGGCGCGGCCCAACAAATCCCGGACGGCGAACTTCGGACCATGCTGCGGCGGCTTCTGTCCAATGCGGACCCCGCAGTCCGTGTCCACACCTGCCGCCGCGCTCGCCTGCCGGAAGCCGTTTGCCGCGCGCTTTGCCATACATGGCGATACCAAAGCGGGCGATATTGACGTGTCGGACAAAGGGCAGATGAAAATCGCCTTTGTCGGGCAGTTGCATGACCAGCTTGCCATGGCAATTCAGGAACCGGCATGGACGCTGCCCCGGTTGGTGAACTTGATTGACCGGGGCATCCCGCACCCGGACGTGACCAAACCTGCCGCGCGGGTGTTCATCCACCGGGCGCTGGACGCGGTGATGCAGGCCAAGGGCTACACGTTGGACCAGCGTGCCCGCTACAAATACGAAGTGCGGCGCAGTCTGGCCGATGAAATCCAGACGCTGCGCGCAAGCCGTGAGGTCGGAAACTTTAAGGCGCTGTTCGCAGCCGATGCGGGCAGTTTCGAGACTAGGGCCTGTTGACGTTCATTTCAATCGGATGACGGTAGCGGCGAGAGAGATGAGAGCGGTGTAGCTTGTGTCCGTTTTGCAAAAGCGGGTGGCGATGCCTCTGTATTCTTTGATTTTTTGGAAGAAGTTCTCGATCAG
>JANPBI010000178.1:0-9484 GCA_031430315.1 Rhodobacterales bacterium
GCCGAGATCCTGCGCCAACGGACACGGGGCAGCAGCTACGGCAACCCACGCGACCACGGGACCTATGTCGCCCCCGGTCCCGACTTACACTACGCGCTCGAGGTGCCGTTCATGGATGCCGCGCGCGGCGGCCAGATTGACATCACCCTGCCTGGTGGTAGCGGCATTTCCGTCAGGATCCCGCAAGGGGCACACGACGGACAGACCTTGCGTCTGCGCGGCAAGGGTGGCCCGGGCTATGGCGGCGGTCCAGCGGGAGACGCCCTGATCGCGCTGTCCGTGCACCCGCATCCCGTGTTTCGGCGCGAGCAAGACGACATATTGCTGACCCTGCCGATCACCATCGACGAGGCCGTGCTGGGTTCAAAGGTAGTCACCCCCACGATTGACGGGCCGGTCACCTTGAGCATTCCCAAGGGCACCAACTCCGGCCGCATCTTGCGCATGCGCGGTCGCGGCGTGGCTCGACCGAATGGCAAGACCGCTGGCGATCAGCTTGTTGAACTGCGGATCGTGGCGCCGCCAGTGATCGACGACGCATTGCGCGATTTTCTGAGTGAATGGCGCGAAACACATGCCTATGACCCGCGCGCGGAAATGCTGAACGAGGCCCTGTCATGAATGAACACCTGACCGAAGATGAAGTCATTGCCGCTGTCCCTGGTCTCACTCGAACACGTCTCGTCTCCTTCATCGAGACCGAGGTCATCGTTCCTCTGCGCCGGGAGGACGGAGCCGTCTCGGCTCTTATCTTCCGCCAGGTCGACGTCGCGCGGATGCAGGTGCTGTGCAATCTGGCGGAAGACCTTGAACTGGACGATGCTGCGTTGGCGGTGGTAGTCGCCTTGATCGACAAACTGCACGCTGCCAGACAGGACCTTTTGGCAATTGCGCGTGCCGTAGCGGCGGAGCCGCCGGACGTCCGAGCCCGCATAGGTTCGGCCGTTCTCATGCCTAGATAGGGACCTCAGGAGCGGTTTGGTTAAATCGGTCAGAGCCGCAGCCCGAAGCTGGCCGCTTTGTCTGGCGCGGCAAAACTAGAATGGGCAAGCGCAAGATGCTGTACGACGCCATCGTATTGCTATCATTCCCAGCCTTCCTCGTCTAAACACAGCAAAACCTGAATGTCCCAATCCGAATGGAGTGAGCTTTGCTCTACATTGATTTGCCGACCCGTGCCGAGATCCTGCAGCTCGCTGGAATCCGCGCTGAACCCGCCGTCACGATTTATGTTGCAACAACGCCCCAGACGGAGGCCGCGCAGGCCGACCGAATTGCGCTAAAGAATCTGGCAAAAGAGGCGATTGCACAGCTCAAGGCTGCAGATACCAACAAGCGCAGTATCTGGCCCATCGAAGAAGCGATCGCCGAAATAGAATCCGATGATGCGTTCTGGGCTCACCAGGCCAACAGCCTTGCCATTCTTGTGACACCGGACAGCTTGAGAACCTTCCGCCTAGCGTCACGGCTGGAAAGCAGCGTCCATGTGTCGGACCGTTTCCACCTCAAGCCGCTTCTGCGCGCAGTGACTTTTCGGCAAAACGCCTACGTACTAGCCATAGGAATGGGCGCAGTGCGTCTGATCGAGGTCTCGCCCGACCTGCCCCCGCATCCCGTTTCGGTGCCGGACCTGCCCAAGAACATGGCCGACGCCATCGGGCGCCGTAGCCATACCGAGCGTAGACAGCAGGGCGGCAGCGGCGAAGCAACAAGTGAAAATGCTCTTTTGACCCGTTATGCCCGCACGGTCGATGAGGCTCTCCGTCCGATACTTTCTGGGCACGAGCGCCCGCTGATCGTGGCGGCAGCCGAACCAATGGCTTCGATTTATCGGTCTGTCAGCAGCTATGCTCACACTGCCGCCGAAGCGCTGGGTGGCTCGGCCGACCACACAGTTGACCATGTGCTGGGTAGCGAAGCCCGTGCGGTCCTTGACCGACTTCATGCCGCGCAGATCACGGATCTTGCTGCGCTTTACACGACCCGGGAAGCGCAAGGTCGTGCCACCACCGACATCGCCCAAGCGGCCCGCGCCGCTACGTTCGGCGCTATCGACACGCTGATCGTCGACATCAACACCAACGTCCCCGGTACCGTCGACGACGAGACTGGCGCCGTCGTCTTTGCCGAAAAAGATGACGCCGTCACCTATGGCGTCGTGGACGAGATCGTCAGCCGCGCGCTTCGGTCAGGGGCGCATATCATTGCTGCTCGCAAGGACGACGTCCCTGGCAACGGGGCGCTGGCGGCAATCCTGCGCTACGCCCTCTGATCCCGGATCAGGCGGGCAGGCCTTGGGCAAGGTGACCCCTTGTCCAAAGCCTGCATCCGTCTGGCCGCGATCCACGCGGGCCGCGTAGCTGCGCAATTCTGCCGTCTGACAGCGCGAAAAACAATCCCGATCTTGTTTAGCCGCAATCGACAGGCAGTTGGATTGCTCGGCGCTTGAACTCCTAATGTGCCTGTGGCCCCAAGAACTCAATACGGCCGCTCTCAGTGGCCCATTTGACGACCAAGTGTCGCTTGTCCAGATAGTACCAAGCTGCCGATCTCCGCCGCTCAAGTAGCAATGGTTGTATCGACAAGTCTGACCCCTCGCAGACCGTTGAGACAAGCTTGCTGTATGGTGCCGATTTCTAAGAAGCCGCTGCTCAAACGAGTCACTTCGAATTCAAGCTTGGGCGTTCCTGCCGGGTCTTCTTCAACAGCAACGAAAAAGGTCAGCGGGTCTTGGGAGGTTTGGTTCAGCCGAAAACTGCCTAATGATATGGGCGTAGCTTAGTTACTCAATCGGTGGAGTTCGTAGCCCTTTGCATGTGAATGATCAGAAGCGCATTTTCAGGGGTAGGTGAGGGGAAACATCGCCCTAGGACTAGGGTGCCCCCAGGTCCGTTCGGGGTATTTTTCCAAGAGCCGATCGAACTGTGCCTGCGCCTGCAAGCGAGCAGCTTGCATGTCCATTCCTGCCACCTGACCGTTGCGCATCGACAACCGTCCATCGACGAAAACCGCCCTTGTCACCCGCCCGGTTGCGCCAAAGATAAGACTTTGCACCGGATCAACGCGCGGAGCGAAATGGCTGTCTGCCATATCGAAAACCGCAATGTCTGCCTTTGACCCCGCTTGCAGTCGGCCCAGATCCGGGCGCTTCAGGGCATCAGCGCCACCAATCGTTGCGGCATTGAACACCTCAGCCGTGGTCAGGCCTCGATCATCGCCCGTGGCGGCGCGGCCCATCATCAGTGCCACCGCCATGTTCAGCACCATGTCAGGCGGGGCTGTATCGGTGCCCATGCCAATATTGATGCCCATGTCGTGGCAACGCCGGAATGAGCGCAGCATCTCGCCATCGCGGGCGTAGACGAGGGGGCAATGCGCGATGGTTACGCCGTGCTGGGCATAAAGCGCCAGATCCCCGGGCTCAGCCTCCACCGCATGTGGGGCGATCAGGCGGTCATGCAAAAGATCGTGTTTCGCCAGCCATTGCGGACCCGTGGTGCCATGTAGGGCCTGAACCGTGCGCAGTTCCATTTTGCCCTGCGCCAT
Source organism: Rhodobacterales bacterium (assembly GCA_031430315.1). Classification (GTDB taxonomy): domain Bacteria; phylum Pseudomonadota; class Alphaproteobacteria; order Rhodobacterales; family Rhodobacteraceae; genus JAJNPS01. The sequence goes on from JANPBI010000178.1 coordinate 3,547, forward strand.
GTGTAGACGCACGGGCAGCGCCATTTCCTTGGATGCCGCCATCGTGCGGCGCAGCAGATCGAGAGTGCAGGTTTCAACCCGGTCAGGCGCCAGCATTGCCTGAATAAGCCCGCCATAACGGCCACCTACGCGGGCCGCAAAATCCATCGCATCGGCAAGGCCCTGCATGCCGCGCGGCGCGTCAAATGTTGGCTCCAGAACGCCGGGGGCGGTGCAGACCATGCCCCCGGACCGATATGCTGGGCCAAGCCACACGCGAAGACCGAGATCGGCTGCGGCTTCAGCTGCGGCCTCGAACTCAGCAACGGTTTCTCCCCATTCGCGGTAGAACAGTGAGGCGATGGGCAGCGCCGTGGTGATGCCATTGCGCAAAAGCTGGGCAAAGGCATAGCGCTTCTGGAAGGCCAACTCGTCGGGGGTGTACATCTCATACGGGCCGCGGTCGACATAGGCTTGCGGCCAGACTCTGCCGGTCGCCCAACCGGGGCCGTTGTCCACGGTCAGCAAGGTGGTATCAAGATCGGAGAGGGCGTCAAGATCGACGAATCCCGGCGAAACAAGCACATCGCCCAGATCGATGCGCCGCGCCACCTCTCCAGCGAAGGGCGCGCCGATGTGGATCACGCGATCCTCGTTGAAGACAATCTCGGCGTTTTCCAGCAGTTTGTGACGGCCATCGATATGCCCGACAATCCAGCGGGCAGCCAAGGCCGTGCGTCCGATGGGGCGTTGGCCCAGAGGCAGGCTGTCAAGGCCCGTCATGCGGCACCTGTGATCATGTCAACGGATTTGTCGCGCGGGTAGGCATAGGCGCCGGTCTTTGATGTAAGATAGCCCGCCCCAGCCATCGCCTCGGCCAGCCGGGTGGCGGCGGTGACACCGTCAATTACCGGCACGCCGGCACTTTGGGACAACCAATTGCAAAGGTCAGCCATTCCCGCACATCCCAGCACAATCGCCTCGGCACCGTCCTGTTCGATGGCCAGGCGAGTTTCGGCCAAAAGCCTTGCCCGCGCGCTGGCAGGGTGCGCCTCCAGCGCGAGCACCGGCATGTCCACCGCCCGCACCTTGCGGCAGCGATGGGCTGCGCCGTAAGCCACCACCAGATCCTCGATCACGGGGACCGAACGGGGCAGGGTCGTGATCACCGAAAACCGCGCAGCAAGGGTCATAGCCACCTGCAAAGCTGCCTGACAGATGCCGATCACCGGGCCCTTGGCCACCTCGCGCGCGGCGGCAAGTCCGGGGTCGTCGAAGCAGGCGATGACATGGGCTGCAGCGCCGCGGGCCTCGGCTGCGATGATTGCGGACAGCATTGCGGGGACGGCCATCGCCTCATCTCGATACCCCTCGATCGAGGCGGGGGTGCCGGTGCCGGTTTCGGCGTCGATCTCGGTGCCGGGGGAGGCCGCAGCGCGCGCGGCCTGGGCGATCGTATGTGTCATCGCGGAGGTCGAGTTCGGATTGATCACATGGATGCGCATCAGGCGGCACCTTTCTTTGAGCGGGGCGTCACCTGTGCCAGTTCGTAGGGCAGCAAGGCCTCGGACTTTTTCAGCTCAAACTGCCGATCCGAGGTGATGTAATTGTCGGCATGAAGCCGGGCGATCGGCTGGTAGGTGTCAGAGTTCACATAGCGCCTAGCCGGATCCATGCAGCGATCTTCGACATGCATGTCCAACACCTGGCCCACGATCAGCACGCGCAAGGGGTATTCAAGGATCCGCTCGACACGGCATTCGAACGAACACGGGCTTTCACCGATACGTGCTGCATCAATCTGGCGGCAGGGCACCGGGGTCAGGCCTGCGAAAGCCAGTTCATCGACATCAGTTGGAAAGTTCACGCTGCAGGTGATCATCGCATCGGCCAGCGCCAAGTCGACCATGTTCACCACAAATTCGCCCGTTCGGCGGATATTGGCGGCGGTGTCCTTTTCATCGCCATTGCCACGGTTCTGGATGCCCAGAACCACAAGCGGGGGTTCGTGCGAAAAGACGTTGAAAAAGCTCATCGGCGCGGCGTTATTATGGCCTGCCTCGGACCTGGTGCCGACCAATGCAATCGGGCGCGGGCCGATGAAGTTCGTCAGCAGGCGATAGCGGTCGGGCGCGGCAAGCGCGGCAAAATCGAAATCCATCTTGTCTGTCCTGTCAGGCCACTAGTTTTCCGCGCCGCACCACAAGGCGGTCGGCTGGGCGGCGGCACAGGGCATCGCCGGCGCCACTAGCGGCAATCATCACGAAATCGGCGCGGTTGCCGACGGCAAGGCCGTAGTTCTCAAGGCCGATAGCCTTGGCCGCCACATGAGTGGCGCAGCCAAGGGCTCGAGTGAAATCCTCATCACGGTTCCAGTCAAAGCGGTAAGCTGTCAGGAAGGCTCGCTCCAGCATGTCGCCGTTGCCAAATGGCGACCAACTGTCGCGAATACCATCCGAGCCGCAGCAGACGGTCACGCCCAACTCGGTCAGTTCCTCCACTGGCGGCACTGCAACATCGGCCGGGGCCGAGGTCATTAGGGAAATGCCGGTCTCTGCCAGCCTGCGCCCGATTCGCTCCAGACGTGCGGGGGGGATCATGCCAAGGCAATAGGCGTGGGAAATCATAACTTTGCCCGCCAGCCCGGACGCGGCGGTATAGTCCACAATGCGTTCAACCTGCCAAGCGCCCAGATCACCCTTGTCATGCAGGTGAATATCGACGCCCGCCCCCTTTTCCACGGCCAGATCAAAGATAAAGCGCAACTGGCCGTCTGGGTCGCCGTCAATCCCTGCAGGGTCAAGACCGCCAACGGACTCTACCCCCATATCCATCGCGGCACGTATCAAATCGGTAGTGCCGGGACGGCAAAGCAGTCCTTGCTGTGGGAAGGCCACGAATTGCAGATCGACGCGGTCAGACCACGCCGCGCGCAGCCGCATCATCGCCTCGACATGTGTTAACCCCATGTCCGGAGCGACGTCGATGTGAGAGCGCACGGCGGTGGTGCCATAGGCCAGCATCTGGCCCAGCAGACGCCCCGCCCGTTCTTCAGGTGCAACCGTGTTGGCAGACAGTATGCGGCGTTCATTTTCAATGTAGTCGCGAAGCTTTGCGGCACGTTTGCCGGGCTGCCAGACCTCTCCCCAAAGGGTCTTGTCCAGATGGACATGCGGTTCGACAAAGGCGGGCAGCACTAGCCGACCCGCGCCGTCCACCGCATCAGTCGCAGTGATATCCGGGCCAATCGCCTGAATGCAGCCGTCTCGACAACGGATGCCGATGGTCTGGCCGCCAGCATCACGCAGGTTGGAGAAGGTGGTCATCATGCCGCTCCGCAGGTTTGGGATGCGGCCCCCGGAGACAGGGGCCGCAAAAGAAATCAGCCTTTCAGACGAGTCCAGATTTTGTCGCGCAGTTCCCGCGCAACTGGGCCGCAATCCAGCGTTGGAACGAGACGCGAAGAATACTCTTCGGGCATGTTGATTGCATCCATCGCGCGCCATTTCGGGTCAAGGAATTCATCCGACTTGATCGCATTGGCATAGGCAATCGCATTCGATACCGCCGCCGCATTCTCCGGCGCCATCATCCAGTTGATGAAGATCTTGGCGTTCTCCGGGTGGGGTGCATTGGCCGGAACCGCGAAATTGTCGCGGAACATGGGCGTACCTTCCTTGGGGTAGATGAAGCGAATAGTGTCGCGCTGCGCCGTGGCCCGCGCGGTAGCGCCATTCCAGACGTGATACATCGCCACCTCGCCCGAGGCCATGCGGTCAACCGTGCTGTCCGAGGAGTACATCTTCAGCTTGGGCTTCTGCGCCTCCAGCAACTCAAGGATGCGCTTGGCGTCATCATTGCTTTCGGTGCACTGCGGAATACCCAGATACAACGAGGCGGCCAGGATGACGTCGCTAGCGGTATCAAGTTCGGCAATCTTTCCTTCGAATTCAGGGCGCGGCTCGAACAGCTCTTTCCAACTGTGCTCAATCTCAGCCCCGCCAACGGCGGCGCTATCATATGCAAGGCCGGTGACGCCCCACAGATAGGGGGCCGTATACTCGTGCGTTGGGTCGAAATCGGGATTTTTGAAGGCATCTTTCATGTGGACGTAGTTGGCCATTGCTGGGGTATCGATCTTCAACAGCAGACCATCCTTGATCATGCCGGGGATCACATAGTCAGATGGCACGATCACATCATAGGCCGCCCCGCCCGACTGCAGTTTGGCCAGCAAAGTGTCGTTGCTGTCAAAGCCATCAAGGATCACCTCGATGCCGGTCTCGGCCTCGAACTTGGCCAGCAATTCAACTGGATAGTAGTCCGTCCAGTTGTAAAAATAGAGCTTCTTTTCAGTGTCTTGCGCAAGGACAGGCAGCGCCGTCATTGCAGCCAGGGCCAAGCCGATCATGGTCTTTTTCATTTGGTTACTCCTCTGTTGGGTCGTGGTGAACCTCAGCGCCGCAGGCGACCAAGGAAGAAGGAAAGTGAGACAAGCAGGACCGAGATCACCAGCATCACGGTTGAAATCGCGTTGATCTCGGGCGTGATGCCCGCCTTGATCGACGAGAAGATATAGACCGGCAGCGTGGTGGTGCCGGGGCCTGACAGGAAGAACGAGGTCAGGAAGTCATCAAGGCTGGTCACGAAAGCCAGCGTGAAACCCGCCATGATGCCGGGCCAGAGAAGCGGCAGCGTCACCCTGCGAAAGCTGCGAAAGCGGTTGGCATATAGGTCTTGCGCTGCCTCGCCATAGCTCTGGTTCATCCCCTCCAGCCGGGCGCGGATTGGCAGATATGCAAAGGGAATGCAGAACGCGGTGTGCGCCAGTATCATGGCGCCCAGACCAAGCTGCACGCCCAAGGCCACGAATAGCATCAGCGTTGCCACCGCCACCACGATTTCCGGCAGGATCAGCGGCATGTTCAACATTGCCTCTACCCCGCCACGACGGGGAAAGGCCCGATACGTTGCCAAGGCCGCCAGAAGGGCAATTATCGTTGCGGCTGTTGCCGCGCAAAGCGCCAGGACGAGAGAGTTTTTTGCGGCCGACTGGATCGATGGATTGACCAGAATGCGGCCATACCAATCCAGCGAGGCATGCGACCACACGGTTGCCGTGCGGTTGGCGTTGAAGCTGTAGCCAACCAGAACCACCACCGGCACATAAAGATAGACCAGCACCAGCAGCGAAATCTCACGCGTCATGGGAAAGCGGCGAATGTTCATTGGGCCCTCCGATTGCGCCAGATCGCCATGGCCACCATCACCACCAGCATCAGCGCCAGCAGCACCACCGACAGTGCCGCCCCAAATGGCCAGTTGCGCGAGGCGCCAAACTGCATCTGGATGACATTGCCCAGCATCAGGGTCTTGCCGCCCCCCAGCAGGGCTGGGGTAACAAAGGCACCCAGACAGGGAATGAACACCAACAACGAGCCCGCCGCGATGCCCGGCATCGCAATCGGGATCAGCACCCGGCGCAGGGCGCGAGACCGGGGCGCGCCCAAATCATGCGCAGCCTCCAGCAACCGCCAGTCGAATTTCTCGAACACCGTGTAAAGCGGCAGGATCATGAAAGGCAGGAAGGAATAGGTCAGCCCGATTGCCACCGCCAGATCATTGTAAAGCAGTTGGACAGGCCCGATGGGCGAGACGGAATTGATCGCCTGTGACAGCCATCCATCCTCGCGCAGGATGATAAGCCACGCATAGTTACGGACCAGAAGGTTGGTCCAGAACGGAATGGTAATCAGAAGCAGCATAATGTCTCGCTGGCCCCGCGACAGCCCCGCCATCCACAAGGCAACCGGCAAGCCGAACAGCAAGCTGAACCCCGTGGTCAGCGCCGCCTGCAAGACCGAACGCAGCAGGATCACCAGATAGCTGGTGTTGACGATCATGGTGCCGTCAAAATCCTCTTCCCAGACAAGCCGGATGTAGTTGCCCAAGGACGGCA
>JANPBI010000179.1:0-5119 GCA_031430315.1 Rhodobacterales bacterium
ATCCGCCGTCGGGTCGGGGGTATTCATGTTGCTGATCGGAATGCCCGCGGCGACGGCTTCGGCCGCCACTTCAACCAGCGATCCCGGATCGGGACTGGAGGTCACGATGCCGTCCGCACCAGACGCGATGGCCGCGCGCACGGCCTCTTGGTGTGATGGCACGTCACCAGAATGAAACGACGTGTTGACCGTATTACCGGTATCGGCCGCCCATTTGTTGGCACCATCAAGGAAATAGGTCCAGACCGGGTCTGCCGGCGAACCGTGTGATACCCAATAAAAGGTCTTGCCTTCCGCCAGCGCAACCGTCCCGCTCGCCACGACCGCAACAAGCGCCGTCGTCAGGCCGAAAAATGTTCTTCTGAGCATCTGGTCTCCTCCTCTGACCGAACACCGGCAAATAAGCCCGACTGGATAGGGAGCGCCGACGTCATCGCGGGGCACGCATTTCCAGTGTGAAAGGGCCGCGACAATGGGCCACACACGTGTTGCGCTGACGGTGGATGCCCGATGGACAGGACGCAAACGCAAATTACATCAGAACCCATCACATGTGATGGAAATCTTGGCGAGCCTGGGTCCAGCGTCGCCTCAAAAACCGTGTAGGACAGCCTTCATCTAATTGCTTCTTATGTACAAATAAGACCAGGCCCGCGGATGAGTCGCGATGGTGCTCTGCGGGAATGATAGCATTACATCGCCAAATCTGATGTGATAGCATGCATCCAGCGTGTCAGGGCGGTCAGCAAGTTGCATCTCCGTCCTTCACGAACGGAACCCACATGCGCAAGGCCACCATCAGGGATATCGCCCAAAGCGCCGATGTTTCGACAGCGACGGTGGACCGTGTTCTGAACGGGCGCACCGGGGTTTCCGCCGCCAACCGTCAGCGCGTCTATCTGGCGGCACGGGTCCTTGGCTATCTGCCGACCGAAGACAAGGTCACCCTGCCCTCGCGGCCCGCACATCTGGAGTTTTTCATCCCGTTCGGCCACAGCGAATTCATGCACAACCTGGCCGTTACGATCCGCGATTTTGCGTCGCACTTGCCGCTTGTCGCGTCCTGTACCATCCATGCCGTCGATGGCCTGTCGCCAGAAGCGCTGGTCGCCGCGATTGAACGCACGTCCCTGAAAGCCAGCGGCGTCGGCTTGATCACCGTCGATCACCCGATCACCCGTAATGCCATCCGACTACTGTCGCAAGCCGGTGTCCGGGTGATCACCATCGCCTCAGATGTGCTGCAAACCCCCCGCTCGGCTTATGTCGGTGTTGACAACCGCGTGGCAGGTCGGACTGCCGGGCTGATGATGGGCAAGCTTGTTGGCTCCAGCACTGGATCGCTGGGCCTGTTCATGGGATCGCACGCTTATCATGGCCACGAAGAGCGCGAAAACGGCTTTCGCGCCGTCATCACCGAGCAGTTTCCAAAATTACGTTTGCTGCCAGCGGTGGAGACACTTGAAGACAACACTGTATCTTACCCCGCCACCTTCAGCCTGCTGCGCAACCACCCCGACATCGTCGGTATCTACTGCGTCGGCGCCGGACGGGCGGGCGTTGCCCGCGCCGTGGCGGAAATGGGCAGACCGCGCCCTTTTGTGATTGTTCACGACCTGACGGACCTGACGCGCAGTTATCTGGCCGAAGACCTGATTGACGTTGTGATCGACCAGAATGCCCGCCTGACAGGCGAGCAGGCTGTCATCCGGCTCTTGGGCTCCATCGCATCGACCGCGCCTTTCCTGACCCTGAAATACATCGAGCCGCGCATCATCTTGCGCGAAAATATTCCGGTACGTTGAACCGGGTTTGGCAAGACTTCCGCCCGGAACAGGCGCGGCTGCTCAGATCGGGCAAGGGCCAAAGTGCCACGATTTGTTGCCCGATTTTCCGTGCCATTAGACAACCAGCCGGGGCCGGTCGTCCTGGATCATGCGGCCTGGTCTGGCGCGCCAAAAACCAGCGAGCCCATGACCACCGTTCGCCCCTGCGGCGCGCAAGGTAGGTACCATGGTGTCGCGAATACCACCATCTACTGCAGGCGAAATCGGGCGGCCAGTCGCCTTGATCAGTCGGCCCACATTTTGCAGCCGTTCTGTCGCGCACGCATCAAGGCCCTTGTCGCTTGCCCCCGATGGCGGTGCCACGCACCGCCAGCATGCAGAGCAAGAACGAGAAGTTTGAGCTGACATCGTCGCAAGCCATGTGACGGCGGCGACAAGACCTGCCGCAGGTCGTTGCGGCCCACCAGAGTTCCCCCCCCGATAATGGATAGACCGCAAAAACTATTCCAGGAATGCCCGGTCGAACGGCATTCGACTGCCATCGTCCAGCGTGACGTGGTCCGATGATACCTTTAGCCCTTGGGCTTCGTGTGCCGCGCTGGTCCACGCCCCCATGGCTGTCTTGACCGCGGTGACGTTTGCCGCGTCAAGGGTCAAGGCTGTCGGAATGCCCTGTGCTGTCAGTCCATTGGGCAGGGTTGCGGCAAGCCGGCCTTCGCTGCCAAGGGCACAGGCCTCTTCAATCCCCAGGACCCCGATGTGCCGGCCATTCCAGGGGGCGTAGTCGCGCCCGCCATTGGAGAACCAAAGCATCGTCTGGGGCAGGACCGCGACCGGCTTGACCAATATCGCCACATCACCCGCAACAGGCCGCACCGCAGTTGCCCAGCCGACCAGCTGCCTCGGGTCATCGATCAGCATCACGAAATCCTCGTGTCGCGCCCCGATCGGATAGCGCGTCAAGTCCACCGACCCGACCTTGCCGGGAAAGGCGCTGAGATCCTCGCCCTTGGCGGGATAACGCAGCAGGCTTTGGTCTTTCTCGACCTCGACCTGCGGGGTTTCGCCCCAAAGCTTGGGCGAAAACGCAAGATACCCTCCGCCCCGCAGGTCGACCATGGCGTGATGCGCGACAGGCAGGCGCCCCACGCCTCCGGTAAATCGATGTTCCTGGTATAGAAACGGATGGTCATCGCGTAGCGTCCACAGTTTTTCGACCTCTGCCCCCGCAACACGGTGACCAAGGCGGAACCGCGCGGTGATCCCGTCCGCAAGGGGTGTCTCATCGATCAGCGTCCAAGATGAATTGGCAGGCCAGCCATGAAACGGGGCATTCTCGACATCGTCGGCGCAAAATGGCGCGCAAAAGAAATCCCCCGACATTCGGCGCAGATGGGGCGGTATGTCGGGAGCGAGACGGGTGGGATCGTCGACATCGTCTGCCCAAGGAACCCGTGCATATGGCGCGATCACGCGGCCATGGTGACGCACCTCAAAGACGGCCAATTGTCCAAATTCCAGGTCGAGAGCGACCCGGATGCCCCGCCGCTCCAGAAGATGCAAACTGACGGCCATGGCGTTGCCCCTTCGAGTGTTGGCGTCTCATCACCAAGAATGCCCGAGGCACGTCTGTTTGCCCAGAAGTCAATCGCTCGTCGGTGGGACAGACCGGCATTCCAATGCACGTTGCGGCGAGCGCCGGGAAATACCAACTTGACGCATTTCTAAACTTGGTCCCATTATACGGTCATTCAACAGGAGGCGGCCATGCCCCGCAATCCGCGTTATGACGTGCTGTTCGAACCGATGCGGATCGGCCCGAAAACCGCGCCGAACCGGTTCTTTCAGGTTCCGCATGCGTCAGGCATGACCAATGCCGCCCCGCATGTGCGCGCAGCATTCCGGGGGATGAAGGCCGAGGGGGGCTGGGGCGTCGTCTGCACAGGGGCCTGTTCGGTGGACCCAAGTTCGGACGACAGCCCGTTTCCCTTTGCCTCGATGTGGGATCAGGCCGACATCCGGTCGCATGCGCTGATGACCGATGCCGTCCACGCCCATGGCGCGTTGGCAGGGGTGGAGTTGTGGCATGGTGGTGCGGCGGCGGTGAACCGCACCTCGCGGGCTGTGCCCTTGTCTCCGTCAGGCGTGCCCTGGATGGCGACGCATGTGGGCTTCATGTCCTCGGCCCGGCCTCGGATCATGGATGCCACCGACATCCGCGACTTGATCCGCTGGCATGCCGAGGCCGCCATCCGTGCCGAGGAAGCGGGGTTCGACATCCTCTATGTCTATGCCGGCATGGGCTACCTGCCCTACCAGTTCCTGCTGTCGGACTACAATCACCGCACCGACGCCTATGGCGGGTCTGTGCGCAACCGCGTGCGGCTGGTCGAAGAGCTGATCGACGCGGTACGCGAGGCGACGCATGGGCGCTGTGCCGTGGCCCTGCGCATGTCGATGCAGGAGTTGCGGGCGCGCCCGTCCGAAGTCGCCGCGTCCGAGGCGCACGAGGTCGTCGGCTACTTGAAGGACGCACCTGATCTCTTTGATATAAAAATGGATTATTCCAGTTTCGACTGCGCCGCGAGCCGCTACACGCCCGAAGGCAGCCACGAGCCGATCATCGATTTCATGAAATCCGTCACCGACAAGCCGGTCGTGGGGGTCGGCCGTTTCACCTCGCCCGACACGATGGTGTCGATGATCAAGCGGGGTGTGCTGGACCTCATCGGCGGCGCGCGTCCGTCCATCGCTGACCCTTTCCTGCCCGCCAAAATCAATGAGGGGCGTGAGGATGAAATCCGCGAATGCATCGGCTGCAACTTGTGTATCTCCAGTTGGCACGACGGCGTCTGGGTGCGTTGTACGCAGAACCCGACAGCAGGCGAGGAATGGCGGCGCGGCTGGCACCCCGAAGTCGTCACTCGCAACAGTCAAGGGCAAGTGCTGGTCGTAGGCGCCGGTCCCGCGGGGCTGGAGGCGGCACTGACATTGGCGCGCCGGGGGTATGACGTGGCCGTCGCCGAGAAATCGGCCGAGCTTGGCGGGCGACTTTTGTGGGAGACCAGACTGCCCGGCCTGCGCCAGTGGTTTCGTGTGGCCGACTACCGGCTGGGTCGCTTGAGGCAGATGGCCAATGTCTCACTTCATGCTCATAGCAAGATGACAGCGGAGGACGTGTTGGCCTTCGGCGCGGATCATGTTGTTGTCGCGACAGGAGCACGCTGGACAACAAACCTTTGCGGGGCCAATGAGTTGCCGGCCGAACCTCTCACCGGGCCGCGCATCTACACGCCCGACGATATCGCCGCAGGAACCATCATCGAAGGCCC
>JANPBI010000180.1:0-6759 GCA_031430315.1 Rhodobacterales bacterium
CCACGGCGCACCGGAAAGTCCGGCCCTGCAGCTACGTCTTTCCAATACGATCCGCGCCCTGACCGCAGCCAAAGCGCTCAACGGGGCGCGGATCGGGGTGATCGGCGGACTTGCCATGACTTTCTACAATATGGAGGTATCTTCTGCGGCATTGATGACCCGGCTGGGTGTCAGCGTGGCGCATCATGATATCCAAGAACTGACGGGTCGGATGGCGGCGGTCTCGACTGACCGGGTTGGTGCCGAGCTTGCCTTGATGACGGCCAAAGCGCCGGTGCGAGGTGTCAGCCAGGCCCAAATGGGCCTGACCGCGCGCTGTGCCCTGGCGCTGCGCGACATTGCAGGCGCAGGTGGGTATGCTGGGCTTGCCGTCAGCGACTGGCCCGCGTTGCAAACCGATCCGGGCATGCATCCCGGTGCCGCTTTCAGCTGGCTGGAGGAGGTCGACAATATGGCCATCGCGTCCGAGGGCGACGTTCTGGGTGTGGTCACGCAACTGGTCGCGCGATCGGTGACCGGACGAGTTGGTGCGCTGCTTGACATGACCGAACCCGATCTCGACAGCGGTCAGCTGTTGATGTGGCACGGCGGGGGCGGGCCGCTTTATCTTGCCGATCAGACGGGTGCTGCGTGGATCAACCATCCGATGATCGGGCGCGGAACGGCGGCGGGTCCGATCCACGGAGCAATTGCAGATTTCGTTTTTTCGCCCGGACCCGTGACGGTGTTCCGCATTGCGCGCGACGCGGGTGCTCTCTTTCAGATGACTGCGACGGTGCAACCGCGCCATCCTTCGGGCTTTGACGGTTGCCGGGGGTGGCTGCAGGATTTCCGGGTTGGGCAAGAGCCCGCCTGCCTGGCGGATGTCGTGGCCACGGTCATGGCGCATGGGTTGGAGCATCACTTCATTCTGGTGCCGGGCAACCATGCATCCGTTTTGGCCGAGTTCGGGTCATGGACCGGGATGATGGCCCTTGCCCGCCGCCCGATGCGGGATCATCTGGACGCTTCCGACTTCAGTTGAGTGCGGCAAGCTTGTCGTAGAAATGCACAAAGATCTCGTCGCGCTGCACGTCATACGCCTCGCGGATCAGATGCCGGTCCGGGTCCTTCTGCCAATGCAGGTCCTCGGTCAGAACCGGCGACGTGGTCAGGAAGGTCGGCACCCAATCGGGGTTCACCAGCCACGCGATGCAGATCATATCCCAGATGACCCAGGTGCGCCGATCAGTATCGGACAGCGCAAACATGTGGTGCAGGGGATTATGGGTGTAAAGGTGGTGCAGGTAGTCGCCAATCTCACCGCGTCCATTCACATGCGCGGCCATTTCTGGCAGCGAAATCTTCAACTGCGCCCCAACATGATAGCCCGGCAGATAGACCAGTGGCACGCCGCAATCGAACAGCACCCGCGCTGACGCCACATCCTGTACAAGGTTCAAAGAAGGGCGCACGGAATGGGGCGCATGCGACGGATAGGCCGAGGTCCAGATCACCACAATGTCGCGGATGATCTCGGGTGCTGTCAGCAAAGCCGCCGCGATGTTGGTCACGCAGCCCATTGCCGCAATATAAAGCGGGCCATCGCCAGATTTGGCAAGGTCGATGATCGCCGTGACGGCTTCAGACAGGACCGGTCTTTCGGGGTCGGTCATGTAGCGATCCGCGCCGCGATAGATGCGCCCACCCGTCGCGATCCCACATTTGCCATAGACCCGCAGGATTTCCTGATAGCTCAGCTCCATTCCCTCGGAGGGCCCGACAAGGGCCAGGTCGTCCACCTGCCGCCCTTGCGCATGCAGGCGCGAAAGCCACCCCTGGAAGCCCCCTACGAGGTGTTCTGCATGATCTGAACCCGACAGCATCGCTCGTTCGGCAGCTTTAAGTCCGGGGATGTGATGGGCAAAGGAAAAGGGTTCTGCCGTCACCGCCTCGACCGTCATCCGCTCGGGGGTCAACAATGCCCAGGCGATGGCGTACTGATCGTCAATCTCATTGGCCGCATCAGTGTCGATCAGCAGCCGGACTTTACCCTTTGGCGCGGCCAGGCGTTCTTGCAGAAAAGCTGGATCAAGTACCGGAAACTGCGTCATGGCATATCCTTAGGTATGGCGAGGCGTACGCGCCTGCCGGGTCAGGTTGAAACTGACGGTTCCGGTGCGATAAACGTCTTCGTGAAATACGGTTCCGCCGTCGTCACCAAACGCAGAACACGCTTGTTTGAGCAGCGGACTGCCCACGGCAATTCCAAAGGTCGCGGCCATGTCCGCATCTGCAATCACCGGGCTGATATCTTCGCAAGCGGCTGACCATTCCAGTTTGAAACGATCCGACAGGATGCGCAGGATGGATTGCTTGGGGCCGGTCTCCGGGAAGTCCGCCGGCTTTGCACCCGACAGCAGGTCCGCAGGCGTATAGGTCATCACCAGCATGCGCGGCACCCCATCGACCGACCGCAGGCGCATCACGCGCGTGATAGGGCTGACCCGCATGTTTTCCGGCAGATGCGCGATTTCACGGACACCCGGCGCAAATGTGTCAATCGACAGCAGCCGCGTGGTCGGCTCGTGCCCCGCCCGCAGCATCGCGTCGGTAAAAGACGTAAGGCAGGTGTCCGAGGCGGGCGAAAGCGTTATCAGCCGGTAGCCGCTGCCCTGTTTGCTTTCGACATAGCCGTCCTGCACCAGCATATCCAGCGCGCGCCGGATGGTGACGCGGCTGACGCCAAAGTGGGTCGCAAGTTCGCCTTCGGTCGGCATCCGGCTGCCAACACTATAGCGTCCGGCCTTTATGCGATCCAGAATGGTCCGGTAGGCCAGTTCGTATTTCGGCAGGTCTGTCATCTGGCTCATCCGCCGTTCCTCATGCAACCCAGACACTTTTGGTCTGGGAGTATAGCGCTAGGGCGTCGCGCCCCATCTCGCGGCCATAGCCGGATTGCTTGATGCCGCCAAAGGGTGATGCGGCATCGGTTTCGCCCCAGCAATTGACCCAGACGGTGCCAGCCTGCAGCCGTTCGGCCATACGCCGGACCCGGGTCACGTCTTTTGACCAAAGCCCCGCCGCCAATCCAAAGGCTGAGGCGTTTGCGCGGGCCAGCACGTGCGCTTCATCCGTAAACCGCAACACCGACAGCAAGGGTCCGAACGCCTCTTCCTGTGCGACGCGCATGTCGTCGCGCACCTCGGTCAGGATTGTCGGCGGCACAAACCAGCCAGCCCGGTCCATGCGTTCCCCTCCGGTCACGACAGTTGCGCCGTCGCGGCGGCCGCCCTCGATAAAGCCGGCGACCTTGTCCATCTGTGCGCGACTGATCACCGGGCCAAGGTCATGCCCGGGATCATCCATGCCCGGCCCGACCGACAATGCCGCGGCCATTGCCGCCAGCCCATCGACAACGCGGTCATGCACCGAGGCATGAACGTACAGCCGCGCGCCTGCTGTGCAGCTCTGCCCGTTATTGCCAAAACCCGCCCAGAACGCCCCCGGAATGGCCACGGCAAGATCGGCATCGGCAAAGATGATGTTTGCGGCCTTGCCGCCCAGTTCCAGCGATACGCGTTTCAGATTGCCAGCCGAGGCCACTACGATCTTGCGACCGGTCTCGGTCGATCCGGTAAAGCCGATCTTTGCGACACCCGGATGAGCCGCCAGTGCGGCCCCGGCGTCGCGGCCAAGGCCCGGAACGACGTTCAGAACGCCCGGCGGCAAGCCTGCCTCCAGTGCAAGATCCGCAAGATACAGTGCCGAAAGCGGGGTTTCTTCGGATGGTTTGAGCACCACGGTATTTCCCGCCGCCAAAGCCGGGGCAAGCTTCCACATCGCCATCAACAACGGGTAATTCCATGGGCAGATCAGTCCGCAGACGCCCAAAGGCTCCACGCGCGTGTAGTTCAGCCGGTCGGGTATGTTGACCGGGATCACTGCGCCCTCGATCTTGTCCGGCCATCCGGCGAAATAGCGCAAGTGCCGCGCCGACCAAAAGGCGTCAACATCGCGCGCTTTGGCAAAGGGTTTGCCATTGTCCAATGCGTCCAGTTGACCGAACACGTCTGCCCTGTCCTCGATCATATCGGCGAGCCGCCACAGAATGCGCGACCGCCGATCCGGCAGCATGTCGCGCCAACCACCATCAAAAGCGGTTTGCGCCGCCGCAACTGCCAGATCGACCTCGGCTGCACCACATGCCGCGACGGTTGCAAGCTTGGTCTCGTCTGACGGGTTCAGGACGATCAGCGGCCCGTTGGTCTGCACCCGCCGCCCGCCAATGCGCGCGGGCTGCGGTTGCGCAAGGAAGGCCGCGACTGCTGGCAAGAGCGGGATCATGGCGCCACGACTTTTTCAGCGTCACGCAAGGCGCGGCGGTTGATCTTGCCCGACGATGTCATCTCAAACCCATCCACGAACGCGACCTCACGCGGGGCCTTGTAGGGCGCCAGCCGCGTGCGGACGTGATCGACAAGTAGCGTCGCAAGTGTTTCGGAGGCGTCGAATGTCGCCCGCAGTTTCACAAAGGCTTTGACGATCTGCCCCCGGTCAGCATCCGGTTTTCCTACGACGGCGCATTCGGCCACAGCGGGATGGGACAGCAGGCAGTCTTCGATCTCGGTCGGTCCGATGCGAAAGCCGCTGGATTTTATCAGATCGTCTGATCGCCCCTTGTGCCAGAAATACCCGTCCGCATCGCGTACCGCCAGATCATGGGTGCGCAGATAGGGGCCAAGCCGCATTTCGGCATCTTTCCGGGCGTTGTTCAGATAGCCCAGATACCTTGTCGGCGAATTGGCGTTCGTGACAATTTCTCCCGCCTCGCCATCTGCCACCGGCCGCCCTTCGGCATCGACCAGCAGAACGTCGTGTCCCGGATAGGCGCGCCCCATCGACCCCGGCTTGCGCGGATAGAGTGCCGCACAATTGCCGATCAGGTGGTTGACCTCGGTCATGCCGTAAAACTCGTTGCACACGACGCCGAGCCGGCTTTCGGCCCATTCCAGCGTCTCTGCTGCCAAAGCCTCGCCGCCGGTGCAAACCACCCGCAGAACCAGAGGATGCTGAACGCGGGGGTCAGGTTCCTGCGCCAGACGCTTGATCGCAGTGGGGGCCAAGAACGTATGCGTCACCCTGTGCCGCGCCATGAAGCCATACGCCCAGTTGGCCGAAAACCGGTCGAGCGACGTCGCGACCGGTCGCCCTGCCATCCATGCGGGGAACAGCATGTCCAACAGGCCGCCGACCCAGGCCCAGTCCGAGGGCGACCAGTACACCGCATCGGCATCTGTCATCGACAGGTTGAAGAACAGGTTGATCGATGGCGTATAGGCCGCAAGGATCCGGTGGCCGTGCAAGATGCCCTTGGGCTTGCCGGTGGAGCCAGAGGTATACATCAGCAACGCCGGATCGTCCGCACCGCCGAAATCAGGCTCAAAGCCCGCTGGATCAGCGACAAAGGCCGCGCCCAAATCATGCTCATCGGGCTTGGACGCGCGGGCGTAGACATGTGTCAGGCCGGGAAAAGACTGCCCCTGAAGCGCGTCCCACGCAGCCCTGTCCGTCAAGATGACGCGCGCGCCGCAATCGTTCAAGGCATGGGCAAGGGTTTCCGGGCCGTAAAGCTGGGACAGCGTGACAGCCACCGCGCCAAGTTTGCAGATCGCCATATGGGCCACGGCGGTATCTGGGTGCTGACCGGTGTGCAGCGCCACATGGTCGCCTCGCCCGAACCCCTGGTGCCGAAGTGTTGCGGCCAATCCCGTGGCGGCGCGGTCCACCTCGGCAAAGGTCTGCGTTGTGACAGTGCCGTCGGGTGCTTCAAAGATCAGGGCAGGGTGGTTGCGCGTCTTGGGGCCTAAGTACCGGCCCAGGGTCATATGATAGATGTTGGCGTCGTGTGGCCAGACGATGCGCAACTGGCCATCTTCGCGGCACAGATTGAGGCGCGTCAGGTCGGCGCCGGTGATTTGATCAAAGGGCATCATGGCGCAAAATCCGCTCCATCGCCGGTCACAACAAGCCCCGGCCTTGTCGTCAGTGCGGGTGCGATGCGCCCCATGGTTTCATGCGCCGCCATCCCTTGCAGCCGCGCCACCGACGCGGTTGATGCCCCGGCAAACTGCACCAGCGCAAAATCCCCATCTATCCCCGTCGACCGAAACATCACTTGCGCAGTTCCGTCAAGCGTCACCCACGCGCTTTGCCTGCCACCACAAGCGCAAACTCTGGCTGGCGGAAAGCTGACCACATCGCAGGCCGTGCAACGCGCGGCGATTGCACGCCCGTCGCGCAGACCCGCGACGTATGGTGCGAGCCACCCTTCGGCCAGCACGTAATCAAGGCGCAGGTTCAGGTCCATGCCGCCTCCGGTTGTGACAGGATCGTTATCGCCGACGTGGTGCAGATGCCGCCATGCGTGTCCGCAAGGGCATGGGTAAGTGGCCGCGCCGGCTGCAGGCCCGGATGATACTGCCCCTCCAGCAGCATAGCGCAGGTCGCCGTTTGCCCGACACCCGTCGCACCAACCGGCGCGCCCTGACCCATTAGGCCGCCCGACAAGTTCACCGGCAGGCGACCACTTTTCGCGAATGCCCCGTTGTACAATTCACGGCGCCAGTCCTCGGACAGACCAAGGGCAGCGATGGATTGAAGTTCCGACCCGGCATAGGCGTCATAAATCTCGGCCACGTCGATCTGGGTCGGGCCAATCCCGGCCATCGCGCAGGCGCGCTGCATGGCCAACCGCTTGGCCGCGAAATCGCCAGGCTT
>JANPBI010000181.1:0-10890 GCA_031430315.1 Rhodobacterales bacterium
CAGTGGCAGGATGATCAGACGAAAGGTTGAAGGCGCGCTTTCGCCCAGATCATAGGCCGCCTCTTCCAAGGACCGGTCCAAAGTCTGGAACGCCGAGGACAGGATCGCCACCGCAAAGGGCGTCGTGACCAGCACATGGCCGAGGATGATGGTAAAGATCGACAGCGGAACACCCAGCGCCACCAGCACCACGATCAACGACATCGCCACGACGATTTCGGGCAAAACCAGCGGCAGCATGATCAGGCCCACGATGCCGGTCTGCGCCGGAAAGCGATATCGCGTCGTGGCCCGCGCCGCAAAAAGCCCCAGCGTGGTTGAGATCACGGCCACTGTGGACGAGATGATCAAGCTGTTTTGCAGTGAATTCCACAGCTGCGGGTCATCCCACATCTCTCCGAACCACTTCGTGGTGAAGCCAGACAGCGGAAAGGCGATGGTCACCCCGTCATTAAAGGCAAAGACCGGCAACAGCACGATGGGGGCATAAAGGAAAATCAGGTACAGGATCGTGTAGATCCGCAGCGAGGGCGCGTTCATCGCTGTTGCCCTTTCAGGAATCGTCGGTTCAGGAACAAAAAGATCAACGACACCAAGGCCACGATCAGCATCGCGGTAACAACGATGGCCGATCCCACGGGCTTGTTGTCCTGGCCCAGCATCTTGGCCTCCATCATGTTGGCGATCATCGGGATCTTGCCGCCGCCAATCAGGTTCGGCGTCACGTAGTCGCCAATGGTCGGGATGAACACGATCAGCACGGCCGCAATCACCCCGGGCATCGACAGGGGCAGCGTTACGCGAAGAAAGGTGCGAAACCGGCTTTCCCCCAGATCCTGCCCGGCCTCCAGCAAGGATCGGTCAACCTTTTCCAGAACCACAAAGATCGGCAGAATGGCAAAGGGGGCGTAGGCATGCGCCAGCGTCATCACCAGCGCGCCCACGTTGTAGTTGATGGCCTGCAGCGGCTCGTCGATGATGCCGATACTCATCAGGCCGGAATTGATCACCCCGTTATAGCCCAGGATCACCTTCCACAGGAAAACCCGGATGATATAGCTGGTCCAGAACGGGATGGTGATCAGGAAAAGCCACAACGACTTGCGTTCCGGCTTGACGTAAAAGCTGACGAAATAGGCCACAGGATAGGCCAGCAGGACCGTCAAGATCGTCACCGATGACGCCACGATCAGTGACCGCAACATCAGCGACTTGTAGACAGGCTGGGTGAAGACTTCTTGGTAGTTTGAGGTGGTGAAGGTCCAGTCGATCCCCGTCTGCGCATCGGTCAGAAAACTGAACAGGATGATCGTGGCCATCGGTGCGGCCAAAAGCAGGATCGCATAGATGGCAGGCGGGGCAATCAGCCGCAGGCCATTCCTGGCCTCCGGATTGGCGCCGCCGCGCCCGGTGCCTTGCGCCATACTTCCCCCTGTCAGCCCTTTGATCAGGCCCTGTCTTCCGGCAGTTTTGCCAGCATTTGATCAAAGGTAGCCAAAAGCCGTCGCCCGACGCAAGGGGGTCTGTCCGTCGGCGCGCGCTTTAGCAGGGGATTGGTGGCAGGCGGGCGTCAGCCCGCCACACGTTCAATTGCGATTGCCCGCTTTTTCAACTCGTCGTAAAGCGTCGGGATCACCTTCAGCGACCCCACGGCGACCCGCAAAGCATCCGACAACCGCGCCTCGCTGGGGTCGTGGTCGGCGACACGCCAAACCATGCGGCGAGCCACGCCGTCGTCATAGATGATTTCCGTCAAACCCGCCCGCGTCCTGCGCCAACCCAAAAAGTCCGCGCCACCATGCGGGGCATGAAAAGATGCCTGATATCCCATTTTTACTGCCTGCTCGTTTATTGTTTTGGGCATTTATGCGCCAAAACAGCCATTTGCGCAACGAATCAGGAAACAATTCGGCGTGAACGCGACCTGTTGGACACAGGTTCGGTGAAAGTCGCGGCAAGAATCCGCGGCTGTGGCGTCACATGCCCGGAAATTTGGCCGATGCAGTGCCGCCCCGACATCATACGGTCGGCTCATAACTCGGCGAGCGCAACAAGCCGACGAGCCGGACCAGTGCGTCATCATAGGCATCCAGCGGTACGTTCCCCGCCAAGGCCAGCCGCACGGCATTGGGCGCACGCCCATGGACAAGGGCATATTCATCGGCCGTGCGCACAAGGACCCCGGCCGTATCCGCCCGCGCACGAAAGCTGGAGGCCCGCCACCCCGTCGGCAGCCGCAAGTAGACATATCGCAAGCCCGCCAACCATGTCAGGTCAAACGCCCCCAGGACATTGACGGTGTGCTGCAGCCGCAGCGTCAGTTCACCGTAAACCTTGCGGCGCATGTCCTCGGCGGCCCCTGATTGCAGCAGGTCAAGGCAGATGTCCGAAATCGGCCGTGACACAGCAAAAAAGGAGTGCTGCGCCGTCAGCCGACCGGCCTCGCCCAAGCCTACGGGGCAAACCAGATAGCCGAACCGCAGCGCCGCAGAAACGGTCTTTGACCAACTGCCGATATACCAGGTGCGTTCGGGGGCCAGCGCCCGGATGGAGGGCCAGTCGCTGCGTTCCAGCGAATAGCAGTCGTCTTCGATGATCTGGCAGTCATAGCGCCGGGCAATCGCGGCAATTGCACTGCGCCGGTCGGGTGGCATCTTTGCCGCCGTGGGGTTCTGCGCATCGGGCGTCAAGCAGATGACCTGCGGCCCATGGCGGCGGCACGCGGCCTCCAGCGCGTCCGGCACCATGCCATCGGCGTCAATTTCCACCGGGACAACTTCGGCCCGAGCCAGACGCGCGGCATGGCGAAAACCGGGATAGGCCAGGTCCTCCACCAGCACGACCGGCCGGTCGCCGCGCAGGCAACACAGAAGGATCGTCAGGATGCCGTTCTGCCCGCCATGGGTCAGTGCGATGTCCTCGGCACTGACCGGTCCGAGCAGGCGATCCGATACCCAGTCAACAATGCAGGACCGCAACGCCGCTTCGCCCTGCTGGGTTGGATAGTCGGTCCAGTCTCCCCCCTGCCCGGCCCCGACCTTGCGCAAGGCGGCCTCAAAGGCCGGGGTCTGCCCCACCTCGGGCAAGGTCGGCGCGCGCAGGTCCACCCGGCCCGGCAACTGCGGTGCACGCTCCAGATAAAGGGGCTGTGTCGGACCAAGCCGCGGACTGCGTTCGGCCACAAAGGTCCCGCGCCCGACATTGGCTTGCAACATCCCTTCCTGCACCGCCATCTGATAGGCCCGTGCCACCGTCCCCGGGGTGACGGACAGCCGCCAGGCCAGATCGCGGACCGTCGGCAGTTGTACCCCTTCGGCAAGGTCTCCCAGCCGGATCGCATCGCGCAAGGCCCGGTTCAACGCCAGATACTTCGGTCCGGGAAACAAGGTCAGGTCCGGCTGCCAACTTGTGTCCATCACAATAATCCTCTGGCGACTCAATGTCCGGTTTTGTATTCTTTTCTCAGACAGATTGGATCATTGTGTCAATACAAAAGGTCACGACAATGCGGACGATTACGAATGGCAAATTGGGATGGCTGGTCCGGTGGATGTCGGCATCGACCGTACAATCCTATGCGTCCAGATCATTGTCGCTGCACAAATCTCGCCGGGACCTGTTGTTGCTGGACGACCGGATGCTGAAGGATATCGGCGTCGACTGGGTCACTGCGCAGACCGAAGCAGCCAAGCCTTTCTGGCAGGACTGACGGCTGAGCAGAGCCTTGCGCGCGATCAGGCCGTCAGCCGCCCTGAGATCAGCGCCAACAGCTTGCCGTGGTCCACATCGAAATTGCGGATGCCTTCGGCCAGTTTTTCGGTCGCCATCGCATCAGCATTCATCATCCAGCGGAAGTCCGGCTCGGTCATTGCGATCGAGGCCATGCTGGTCGCGTTTTCGGGGGCCAGCTGGCGCGGCAGACCGGCATTGTCTGCTGACAGTTCCTGCAACAGGTTAGGCGCGATGGTCAAGCGGTCGCAGCCTGCCAGTGCCTTGATCTGCCCCGTCGTGCGGAACGAGGCGCCCATCACCACAGTCTTGATCCCGTTTGATTTATAGTAATCGTAGATGCGTTTGACCGACAGCACACCCGGATCTTCGTCTGGCGCAAAGGTCCGGCCCTGCGCCTTGGCGTGCCAGTCGGTGATCCGCCCGACAAAGGGCGAAATGAGAAACACCCCGGCATTTGCGCAGGCCACAGCCTGGGCCAGCGAAAAGATCAGCGTCATGTTGCAGTCGATGCCCTCTTTTTGCAGCATCTCGGCGGCGCGTATACCTTCCCAGGTCGCGGCCAGTTTGATCAGGATGCGGTCACGCCCGATCCCGCGCGCGGCATAGGCCTCAATCAGGGCGCGGGCCTTGGCTGCGGATTTCACCTTGTCAAAGGACAGGTTTGCATCAACCTCGGTCGACACGCGCCCGGGCACCAGCTTGGTCAGTTCAACCCCGACCCCGATGGTCAAGGCATCGGCAATCGCAAGGGCCGACCGACCCGCCTTGCGACCGGAAGCAATCTCAGCGGCCACCATGTCGGAAAAGGCCGGGCTTTGAACCGCCTTCAGCACAATGCTGGGATTTGTGGTACAATCGACCGGACGCAAGGCCCGTACCGCATCGATGTCGCCGGTATCGGCCACAACAATTGTCATCTCGCGCAAGGTTGTCAGGGCGTCGGTCATTGCATTGCCTTTCGGACACGGGCCATGCGCCCGCGTCGGGGGTCGATCTTTGCTTCCGGGTGCAGCGTGACGGAATTGGCGGGGTTTTCCCGGCCAGCGTGCCCCGCTACGGCAAGCATTTCTGCAGAGTTACCTAACGCGTCAGCGTCTCAGGTTCAATCCCAATGACAGCCAGTGCGGTCGTTTGAGGGGCGTTGCGCGCAGTTGACATGATATCCGACGGTACATGGCGGCATTGTCAGCCGATCGGCAATTTGCCAGCGGAGTTCTGCTACCCGGCAGCACGCGCCATGACCTGAACCGCGTCCGGTGCAGTGTGCAAGACAACGGCGGCCTGCGGCATCGGGCCGGCCAACCTCACGGCCCGGGTGCCACGGTTCTGACCCAGTTTGGCATCGATCAAGAAACGCCCGTCCAGCCCTTCCATCCGCAGGTCCGACAGCGACGCCTTTGGCAACGGTACGATCGTCCCCGGTTCCAGCGCCATTACGGCCGACAGGGGCAGCACGATCCGTGCAAGGACGGCGTCCAACTGACAGGTGACACCCAGCACAGCCTCTGTCAGGGATTGCGTGAATGCGTGTACGGCATGGGCATCATCGGCCAAAGTCGCCGCCAGGGTCGGGCGATGCCCCCGACCTTCGGCGGGCAGGGCCAGGATCACCTCGCCCGATTTTGCACCGCCCGCCAGCGACACTTGCGCGGTCAGCACGCGGTAGCTGCTATCTTCCAGCAGCAGCCCCAGGGGTCGCGGGTCATCAAGGAACGACGCATAGCGAAACCCGCCTGCCCAGACGAGATCGGCCTCATCCGCCAACGCCTCGTCCAGGGCTGACATTGCCCGCTCGATCACCATGGCGACCATGGCGGCATCGGTCCGGGTCGGCTTGCGTGGCAGGGGGGGGTGTGGCAACACGCGGCCCATGGTCTGAACCTCGATCAACCCGGCCAGCACCACGGGCGACAGCGCCAGAAGGCCAAGACCATCGCCCGGCCCTTCGAGCACGGCCAAAAGCGCATAATCGGGCAAAAGATCGGTCAGTTCGGTCAGGCTGCGTCGGTGCAGAGACAGCCGTGGCACGTCCAGTGGCAAAGACAGCGTGTCTTGTGCAGACCGTGCCAGCGCAAGTCGCCAGCACCGGTCCGCCCCCGGCCCACCTTCGGCGGCCATGGTCAGGGCGTGTTCGCGCGCGATCTGCAGTTTGTGCTGGATCACGCCAGACGTGCCGCCCATCTCCGTCATCCCCGTTCAGGCCCGATGTCCCAAGGCTTATGCAACAGGGATTGCAAAAGGATTAACCCTGATCCGGTGGCACAGGATTCATTGCGCGGCGAGGGCCAGACGCAAGGGCAGCGTGACGCGAAACGCCGCCCCGCCCTGCCCCGGCAAATAACGCACACTGCCGCCCAGGGCCAGCATCACCTCGCGGCAGATCGCAAGACCCAGGCCGGCGCCTCCGGCCCTCGACTGGTCGCTGAGCCGCGCGAATTTCTCGAAGATCAGCCCCTGTGCGCCCTGCGCAATCCCCGGTCCGTTGTCGATGACATCCACAGTAATCCTGCCCGCCCGCTGGCGCACCACGATGCGCAGTTCCGGCGCGGGCGCATCACAATATTTCCGCGCGTTCGAAATCAGATTGATCAGCACCTGGGTCAGCCGGTCGGCATCGGTCTGCACGAAAATCTGTTCTGCCACGAGGTCCCGATGCAAGGTAAAGACGCGTTCGGGTCGGGTACTGGCCGCGGCCAGCAGCGCCCGGTCGACGATCTCACGGATCGAAGTCAGGGCTACATTCAACTGGACGGCTCCGTTTTCCAGAACGCTCAGATCCAGCAGGTCATCCAACAGCCGCGTCAGACGTCGCGCCTCGTCATGGATGATGCCGCCGTATTTTGCGACGATCCCCGGCGACAGGTCGCCTTCGGCCAGAATCTCCGAAAACGCCCGGATCGAAGTCATTGGCGTGCGCAGCTCGTGGCTGATCTGGCTGAGGAAACTGTCCTTTTGGCGCGACAGCTCTTGCAGCTTGGCATTGGCCTCGCGCAGGGCCCCTGCCGTGCGGGCAAGTTCGCCCTGCTGGCCTTCCAGGCGCGCGGAATACTCCATGATTTGCGCGGATTCGTTGGCCACCGCCATCAGATCTTCGACCGAAACGGCTGACCGCCCGACAAGCTGGCTGACCATGGCATGCGAGGTGGCCGCCCCGACCGATCCGGCCAACCGGCTTTCGAACCCCGACAAGAATTCAGGTGTCGGATCCGGCAAGTAGCCATCCTTGCCCTGCCCCATCGCGGCGGCGCGGAAATGGTCCAGCGCGGCATCCTCGCCCAGGATGCGCTGCGCCATGACCAAAAGCTCTTCCGCCCCGACACTGCCTTTGCGCCAACCCAAGCGCCCCGCCGACCCGTCGGCTGCATCGAAGACGTTGACAAAAGCCTCGCCCTGGGCGCGTTCGACCGGGTTGGGAAACGTCAGGACCGATACCGTAAAGAACGCCGCGATGTTCAACAGCATGGACCAAAAGACCGCATGGATCAGCGGGTCAAGGCGGGTCACCCCGAACAGGGCCTGGGGCCGCAACCAGCCGATGCCAAAGGCACCATCCTCCAGAACTGTGCGGGGCAGAATGACATCCGGTCCAAAGGACGGCAGGAACAGCGCATAGATCCAGACCGCAAACCCGACCAGCAAGCCTGCGGCAGCCCCCGACCGCGTCGCGCCACGCCAGAACAGTCCGCCCAGGATCGCGGGCAGGAACTGTACCACGCCCACAAAGGCGACCAGACCCATCGCGGCCAGCGCGGCCGAGCCGCCCGAGGCGCGATAATAGGCATAGCTCAGCGCCAGCACCCCAACGATCCCCAGCCGGCGCGACAAAAGCACGACCCGACGCAAATCGCGCGAGACATCCATCGCCGGGCGCAGCCGCAGCCACAAAGGCAGAACCACATGATTTGAGACCATGGTGGCCAAGGCAATCGCCTCCACGATCACCATAGACGTGGCAGAGGAAAACCCGCCCAGAAAGGCCAGCATCGCCAGTCCTTCCTGACCTTGGGCCAAGGGCAGCGACAGCACGAAAAGGTCCGGGTTCGACCCCGCAGGCATCCGTTCCAGCCCCATCACTGCGATGGGCACGATGAACAGGCTCATCCCCATCAGATAGGCCGGAAAGGCCCAAGAAGCGCGCGCCATCTGGCGTTCATCCGCCGCCTCGACGACCATGACCTGAAACATGCGCGGCAGGCAGATGACCGCAGCGCCTGCCAGAAAGATCAACCCGGTCCAGCGACCGGGTTTCAGGTCCCATGCAGCAAGGGGCGAAGCGTCGATACGCGACATCATGTCGCCAACACCGTCGGCCAGTCCCCAGACGACCCAGGCGCCCACCGCGATCAGGGCCGCCAGCTTGACGACGGCCTCCACGGCGATGGCGGTGACAATGCCGTGGTGCTGTTCCTTGGCATCCAGGTTGCGCGTGCCAAAAAGGATGGTGAACAGGGCCAGCCCCGCCGCCACCCAGATCGCCGTCTGTGCCGCATCGGGTGGGGCCATGCCTTCGGGTGTGGCACTGGCAAACGCGCCGAAGGACAGCACCACAGACTGCAACTGCAAAGCAATGTAGGGCGTGGCTGCAACCACCGCCATCACCGTCACGATGACGCCGAGAAAAGTCGACTTGCCGTACCGCGACGAGATCAGGTCGGCAATGGAAGTCACCCGATGTTCGCGCCCGATGCGGACCAGTTTGCGCAAGACCCACCACCAGCCGACAAAGACCAGCGACGGACCCAGATAGATCGTCAGGAACTCCAGACCCGAGCGTGCCGCGTAGCCGACGGCCCCGTAAAAGGTCCAGGCGGTGCAATAGATCGACAGGGACAAGGTGTAGATCGCGGGCGAGCGCAGGAACCCGAACCACCCCATCTTGGCCCGTCTTTCGGCGACAAAGGCGACCGCAAACAAAAAGACGACATAGGCAAGGCAGGCCAGGACCAAAAGGCTAAAGGGCATTGGGGTCCTCCGTCACGACTGACGGCTCAGGTGGCTCCGACGGGGGGGTGGCCAGTCCGCGGGCAAAAAGGGCGGCAACAAGGATCAGTCCGATCCACACCCCGAACAGATAAAGCCCGTCGCTTGCCGTGCGGCGTGCCACGTCGTCGGGCGCGCTCCACAAGATTGGCAGGACGATCAGGAACAGGCCAAATAGCGGCAGCAACCGGGCCGCGTCATGCAGACGTCGCAAGCGGTAGTCGCGGCGCGGCAGGAACGGGATGCGGAGGCGGCGTGCCATCCTCAGCCCGCCAGCAAAGCGCGGACGGCGGCTACCATGTCAGCATTGGCAAAAGGCTTGGTCATGAACTGTGTCGCCCCAGCCCGCATCGCGGCGTCGCGGTCATGCGGCTGGCCTTTGGCGGTCAGCATCAGGACTGGCAGGCCCGTAAACCTCGCATCGCCCCGGATCGACGCAAGAACCTCCAGCCCCGACGCACCGGGCAGCATCAGATCAAGCACAATGGCATCGGTCTTGCGATGACGCAAAGCAGGCAGGACATCGAGGCCGTTTCCCAAGACCGTAACATCGCAACCGTCGCGGATCAGCAGAAACCGGATGGCCTCGGCAATCCCGGGCTCGTCTTCGACCAGCAAGACATGTGGCGTTCCGGTCATCCCGTCCCTTCCTCCCAAAAGGGCGCGCCACCAGTGGGTCGCAAGGCGACTATCGTCGCGAACCGCCCCGCTGTCAAAAGGCGTCCCCACGACCCCGATGCGGCTAAAGGCTGCCGCCCATGATCGAGGGTTCGCGCCGGGCCGGGCAATCCTTGCGCGCGCAGACCCGGCAGGTCGTCCCGATGGGCAGGATCCGCGCCCCTGGCTGGCCGTCGGGGGCGGGCGTCACCAGCATCGCGGCCTCGCGCAGTTCCACCCCCTGCGCCCCTCCGACATGGCGCGTCACACCGAACGCCTCAAGCCGCAGGCGTAGGCTGCCCCTACCGTCCATTTCGGCGATCACCTCGATTGGCATCAGCGGCCGCGCCAGCGCGGTAAAAAGCGGCCACAACGGACAGGCCGCGCCAAACCGGGGCGGGACAAAGGCCGGGATGGGCTTGCGAAACGTGATGGTGCCCGACCCGTCACAGATCACCAGACCCTCTGGTCGGCCCGGCAAAGTCGCGGTGCGGCGAAAGACACAAAGGACATCGCCGCCATGGGCCGCTGCGATGTCCAACGGGTCCATGCCCGCCGCAAGGGCCGGTTCCAGGACGGTCCGGGGCAACTGGGTGGCATCGCGGGCGGCCAGTCTGACCCAGTCCCCGGCCAATTGCCGCGCCGCGTTGGAGCCAAGGACCGAAATCCCCTCGGCCAGTGCAGCGGGCCCATCGCCCCCTGGTTCCAGAGCCGCCAGATGCCAGCCCTGCCCCGAAAGCCAGGCTTCCACCTCTTCTTGCGGTGTCAGCGGACCTTCGGCGCGTGAGGTCGATCCATCCAGATAAGCCACCAACGCCTCAGCCCCTAGTGCCAGCTTTTCGCTGTCCTGGTGGATGTTGCGGTGGAACCGGTCTCGCCATTCGGCCCCGATATCGGCGTCCTCGGCCAGGATCGCCGCCGTCGCGCGCACGGCACTGACCGATGACAGCATGTCATGCACCGCCGCCGACAGATGGGGATCATGCGACAGCCTGTCATTCAGCGTCTCGACCAGACGTTCCAGCTCTGTCGCGCGACCGTGCAGGTTGGCGGCCAAGGCGGCCCAACCGGGAAACCGGGCGGCGAAATCCTCCATCCGGTCCACTTCGGACCGGGGCAACGCATCCGCCGCCGCCGCGCGCAATCCCGCCATCAGCACGGCCGCGCGACCTTCGTCGAATTCCGACAAATCCAGCCCCAGAACCTCGGCCAGCCGCACCAAAACCGGACCCGTGGCCCGCCTGCGGTCATGTTCGATCAGGTTCAGATAGCTGGCCGATATGCCTGCCGCCCGGGCCACATCGCCCTGCCGCCGGGCCAGCGCCTTGCGTCGTTCGCGCAGCCGTGTGCCGGTCATCGTGGCTATGGTCATTCCCGCCCCTTGTCCCGGATTGACAAGGCGGGACGACATTTACAACCTTTGTAAATCTGCACTCCGGGCGCAAGAAAAAAGGGCGCACCCTGCGGCGCGCCCCCCATTATCAGATATGGCTGCGATTACTGCAGCGCCTTGTCCGTGAT
>JANPBI010000182.1:0-22854 GCA_031430315.1 Rhodobacterales bacterium
CCCACAAACACGCCACACATGAAACCGCGATCTACATGCTGGAGGGCGTTACGGTGATGCATTGGGGCGATCGCCTCGAGAACCGGATGGAGGTCGTCGCGGGCGACCTGCTCTACATCCCCGCAGGCGTGCCGCACCTGCCCTTCAACCCGGGTCCCGGCCCGGCGACAGCGGTGATTAGCCGCACCGACCCCAATGAACAGGAAAGCGTGGTGCTGCTGCCGGAACTGGAGCAGTTGGTGGATGGGTGAGAGAGCCTTCATAAGTTCAGCATCTTTCAGGGCGAGCGCCTAGGTAGGGTTTTCTCGGTTGCATACGCGACAACACCTGAAACGCCGCCCGCGACCATCATGACCGCCAAGATGACGAAATCGGACGCATCAGCCCCTTGAAGATAATACCCGATACCGGGAATCGAATAGAAGGTGACCAGCGCCGCACTTGCAGCCCCTGCCAAGAAGAAACCAATCCAGCTCTTTTTCGACAACAACCCAAGCAGCACGCGCAAGAGCATGAAAGCGGGCAACGTGATGATGACAATGACGGCAAAAAGAAAGCAGATATGCCCGAGAACCTGGAGAGGCAGTAGCCAAAGTGATGCGTCTGCCGCGTTCCGCGATCCGTATTCAGAAACGAAACGCAAAAGCGTGAAAAGAAGCGCAGGAAAAGCACACGCCGCCAGGTAGCCGGCGACGATGTGCCATAACGGTACAGACTTCTGTTCTCCATCACTGGTTTCAATCGGAGCAGCCATCAAACCCCGCTCGCCGGAATGCCCGTCCGCACCACGGGCCTCGGCGCGGTCAAATCCTTCCACTGCGTCAGCGCCCGGTTCACTGCCCCGTTCGGCGGACGTGCCACGAACTGCCCATGGCCTTCCTGCGTCTTCACCACCCCATCCTCAATTGCCACATGCCCGCGCGTCAGCGTGAACCGAGGCAACCCGGTCACAACTTTCCCCTCGAACACATTGTAATCAATCGCTGATTGCTGCGCCTTGGCGGTGATTGTTTTGGACTTATGCGGGTCCAGCACGACGATATCCGCGTCAGCGCCCACCAGAATTGCCCCCTTCTTCGGGTAACAATTCAGGATTTTGGCAATGTTTGTTGACGTAACCGCAACAAATTCGTTCATCGTGATCCGCCCGGTCGCCACGCCATGCGTCCAGAGCATCGGCAAGCGGTCCTCAAGGCCCCCGGTCCCGTTCGGGATCTTGGTGAAATCACCGATGCCAAAGCGTTTCTGCTTGGTCGTAAAGGCGCAATGGTCCGTCGCCACCACCTGCAGTGACCCCGCAGCGAGGCCCGCCCAGAGGCTGTCCTGATGCCGCTTGTCGCGGAAGGGCGGCGACATCACCCGCCGCGCCGCGTGGTCCCAGTCGGAGTGCTTGTACTCGCCCTCGTCCAACGTCAGGTGCTGGATCAGCGGCTCGCCATAGACGCGTTTCCCCAGCATCCGCGCCCGGCGGATCGCCTCATGCGCCTCTTCACAGCTGGTATGCACGATGTA
The DNA here is from genome assembly GCA_031430315.1 of Rhodobacterales bacterium. Lineage (GTDB taxonomy): Bacteria > Pseudomonadota > Alphaproteobacteria > Rhodobacterales > Rhodobacteraceae > JAJNPS01. Next base: position 1,513 of record JANPBI010000182.1, read on the forward strand.
GACCGGTACTCCCGCCATGTCGGCGATCATGATGGCGCGGTTGGTGGCCTCGCCCTCGACCTCGGGGGGGCGCGAATAGGCGTGCGCCTCCGGCCCCGTATTCCCCGCCGCCATGAGCTTGCGCTGCAACTCTGCCACCACATCGCCGTTCTCGGCATGCACAAAGGGCATCGCGCCCAGTTCGGCACAGCGGGTAAACGAGGCATACATCTCGTCATCGTTCACCATCAGCGCGCCCTTGTAGGCCATGAAGTGCTTGAAGGTATTGATGCCGGCCTTGGTCACCGTCTCCATGTCGTTCCAGACCTGCTCACCCCACCAGGTGATCGCCATGTGATAGCTGTAATCGCAGGTCGCCCGCCCCGACTTGTTGTGCCACATCTGCATGGCATCCATCAGACCCTGGCCCTGCCCCGGCAGCACGAAATCGACGACCATCGTGGTGCCGCCGCTAACTGCCGCGCGGGTGCCGGATTCGAAATCATCGGCAGAGTAGGTGCCCATAAAGGGCATCTCCAGATGCGTATGCGGATCGATCCCGCCGGGCATCACATAGCAGCCGGTCGCGTCGAGTTCCGTCCCGCCCTTGAGGCCCTGCCCGATGTCGGTGATCGTACCGTTCTCGATGCGGACATCGGCGTTGTAGGTGAGGTCGGCGGTGACGACGGTGCCGTTCTTGATGATGAGATTGGTCACTACTTTTTCTCCATGAATCGATCAGCCACAGCCATGAAGGCCGCGAAGATGAAGGTCGCTATCACCACTGAGACCGGCAACTGTCCCAGTGTCTTACCGTCCTGCATCACGTATTGGCTTCCGCCGAAAATGACGGCGAAGACCAAGGCTCTGGTAATGTGTTGTCTCACCCCACCACCTCCGCCACTTCCAACACCGCGTGCAGCAGCACATCCGTCCCCGCCGCCGCCCATTCGGGGCTGATCTCCTCGGCCTCGTTGTGGCTCAGGCCCCCCACACAGGGGCACATCACCATCACCGTCGGGGCAACGCGGTTGATCCAGCAGGCGTCGTGGCCGGCGCCAGAGACGATGTCCATATGGGAATATCCCAGCTTTTCAGCAGATTGCCGGACGATCTTAACGAGGCCGGGGTCGAAGGTGACGGGGTCGAAGTGGCCCACGTCCTCGATCTCACAGCCGAGCCCCAGCTCCTTCGCCACCGCATGGGCAGCGCGGATCACCTCGGCCTTCATCGCATCGAGCTTGGCCTGTTCGGGGGACCGGATATCCACCGTGAACACCACGCGCCCCGGGATCACGTTGCGCGAGTTCGGGAAGACCTTCACCTGCCCCACCGCGCCCACGGCGTTCGGCTGGTGGCTCATCGCGATCTGGTGGACGCGTTCGGTGATCCGGGCCATGCCAAGGCCCGCATTCACCCGCATGTTCATCGGGGTCGAGCCGGTGTGAGCGTCCTTGCCTGTCAGCGTGATCTCCAGCCACCACAGCCCTTGCCCGTGGGTCACTACGCCAATCGACTTGCCCTCGGCCTCCAGGATCGGCCCCTGCTCGATATGCAACTCCAGCATCGCATGCATCTTCCGCGCGCCGACCTTTTCATCCCCGACCCAGCCGATTCGGGCCAGTTCCTCACCGAAAACCTTGCCGTCAAGGTCGCGGCGGGACTTCGCGTAGTCCTCGGTATGGATGCCCGCGAAGACGCCGCTCGCCAGCATCGCCGGCGCAAACCGCGCGCCTTCCTCGTTGGTCCAGTTTGTGACCACGATCGGGTGCTTTGTCTTCACGCCCATGTCGTTCAGCGTCCGCACCACCTCCAAGGCACCCAGAACGCCAAGGACGCCGTCATACCGCCCGCCGGTCGGCTGCGTATCGAGGTGACTTCCCATATACACCGGCAGCGCGTCAGCATCCTCGCCCGCCCGCGTTGCAAACATGTTTCCCATGGTGTCGACGCCCACGGTCATGCCCGCAGCCTTGCACCAGGACGCGAAAAGATGCCGCCCTTCGCCATCCGCATCCGTCAGGGTCTGCCGGTTGCAGCCGCCCGCAATGCCTGGGCCGATCAGCGCCATCTCCTCAAGCGACTCCCAAAGGCGTTCCGAGTTGATCCGCAGGTTGTCCCCGGTTGCAGGCATTGGCAGCTCCCCGTGACGGCAGGGCCATCCTGCCCCTTTGCCGCGACTCGTTTCCTGACCGTGTGGTCAAACCAAAGGCGACCACAAGCAGCCCCGCCGGTCAACGCGATTGTGGCAGGCTTGTCCGGCCTGACCTGCTGGTTTATTGCGCAGGACGCGCCTACCGCCACCAAATTTCCGCTACGCTGACGCCCGAAAGGACAGCCATGGACATCTCCACGCTCGAAGAGCAGGAACGCAAACTGGTCTTTGCCAGGTTCGACGAAGTGACCGCGCTGGATCTGGGGCTGGAATTGCTGGACCTGGCACGCAGCGACAATCTGCCGGTCGTGATCGACATCCGCACCAGCAACCGCACGCTTTTTCATGCGGCGCTGCCGGGGGCAACAGCGATCAACGACACTTGGGCCCGGCGCAAAAGCAATGCCACTTTGATGTGGCAGGCCGCGTCCTTGCTGATCGGCACGCGGATGCGAGAAAAAGGCGATACGCTTGCGACAAATGGCCTGTCAGAGGCAGACTATGCAGTACATGGCGGCAGTTTCCCGATCCGCGTGCAAGGTGTCGGGGTGGTCGCAGCTGTGACAGTTTCCGGCTTGCCTCAAGTGGATGATCACGCCCTGGCGGTGCGCGCAGTCACGGCGCTGTTACGCCCTGCTTGATCTCAAGCTCCACAACGCTCATCACGGCGTCGCCACTATTGACCAGGTTGCTCTATCCCCTCGTCGCAGCGACGGACCGTGCCAGTGGGATCGTCACCGACCGGCTACAACCACCGGGTTCTTCCTGCAGCCTATGGCAATCGCTTGGTGTGGTTATGACATAGTCATGCCCATGCCAGCCGGTTTCTGCGCCGTGGGCAAAGTCAAACCGGGTGACACGGATACGGCTGTCGTTGATCAACATGGTTGCGATGCTGGCGGGGCGGGTCTTGGCAACGCCTCCAGCACATCACGCAGGGTGCCGATCAGCTGGTTGATCTTGGGCCTTTTATCGTTCAGCTGCGGACTCATCGCGATAATGTCGCCGGTGGTGTGGCTCCGGATCCTGTTGTCATAGGCGACCAGGAATGCGGCGAAGGCACGCATGATCCGCGCGTCGGCAATGGGGACCAGTTCGACCGCGCCGGTTAGGGGATGTCGACAACGTGGCGCATGCCTTTCAGGCTGTGAGGGGCTGCCTCCTAATAAGGGGCGATGTCGGTGGCGCGTTCGAAAAGGCCTCATCACGATAGGTTTCCAGCGTGGCGATCCCGGCGGCGGTGGTCCGAACGGCCCCCATCGGGATCATGCCGTTGGTCAGCCCCTTGGCCGTCGTCGTCATGTCGGGCAGCACGTCGAAATGCTGAGCGCCAAAGGGAGAGCCGAGGCGGCCAAACTCGGTGATGACTTCGTCAAAGATCAAAAGGATGCCGAGTTTGCGGGTGATCGCACGCAGGCGTTCAAGATGACTTTTCGGCGGGATCAGAACCCCGGTTGATCCGACGGCCAGCTCTGCGATCATGGCGGCGATGGTTTCGGCCCCATGCAGCGCGACGATGTGCGCCAGCGCATCGGCCAGGGTTGCCCCGTGTCCCGGCTGTCCCTTGGCATAGGAGTTCTGGGCAGGAAGATGGGTGTGTGGCAGATGGTCGACGCCCCCCAGCAGGGTGCCGAACATCTTGCGGTTGTTGACAATGCCGCCTACCGAAATGCCGCCGAAGTTCACCCCGTGATAGCCGCGTTCGCGCCCGATCAGGCGGGTCCGCGCGCCCTGCCCCTTGGCGCGGTGATAGGTGTCGGCCAGTTTCAGCGCCGTTTCAACGCTTTCCGAGCCGCAGTTCGTGTCAAAAACATGCTCGATCCTCTTTGGGGCGATGTCGATGATGCATTGGCCAGCTCGAACGCAATGGGATGCCCATCTGGAAGGCGGGCTCATAGTCAAGTTCGGCCACCTCGCGGGCAATGGCTTCGGAGATCTTCGGGCGGCAGTGGCCAGCGTTGCAGCACCAAAGTCCCGCCGTGCCGTCCAGCACCTGCCGCCCGTCGCTGATGGTGTGATGCATGTCCCTGGCCACGACGAACATGCGCGGGTTCTTCTTGAAATGGCGGTTGGCCGTACGCGGTATCCAGAATGCGTTCAGGTCAATCGGGGTCGGCTTGCGGTCCAGCGCCGTGAGAAGTGTTCCTGCAGATATGCAGCCGGGTTTGATCAAAATCTGCCGGGTTGACGATTCCATCGACCCTGCACTGTCAAGCAGGCCAAACAGGGGAATTTGCATCACCCGGAGATTTGCGCCAAGGTCGACTTTCGCGCAGGGTTGCCCCGCGCCCAGCCCTCTTGCTCGCAGCACCGTCCTTACATGTCCCACGCCCAGACCCGCATCCAGCAAAAGAACCGCGATGTCATCCTGGACGCCGCCTTGGGGGTCTTTTCCGCCCAAGGCTTTCGCGGGGCCACGTTGGACCAGATCGCGGAAAGTGCGGGTCTGTCCAAACCTAACCTGCTGTACTATTTTCCGTCCAAGGAAGCGATCCACCAGGCCCTGTTGACACGACTTCTCGATACCTGGCTTGATCCCTTGCGGCGGATGGATGAAGACGGGGATCCGGTGGCCGAAGTACTGGCTTATGCCCGGCGCAAGCTGGATCTCGCGCGCGATTACCCGCGGGAAAGCCGACTTTTTGCCAACGAGATCCTGCAGGGAGCGCCGCGGATGAGGGCCGCCATCGAAGGTGACCTCAAATCACTGGTCGATGCCAAGGTTGTCATCTTGCGACGGTGGATGGATCAAGGGCGGATTGCGCGGGTCCATCCTGTCCATCTGATCTTTTCGATCTGGGCGTTGACCCAGCACTACGCCGACTTTGACGTGCAGGTGCGCGCCGTCCTTGGCCCCGGACACGACCCCTTTGTCGAGGCCGAGGATTTTCTGGATACCTTGATCCGACGGCTGCTGACGCCTTGACATTTGTGCAAGGCTTCGCCCGGTGGGCCGGGGGTGGACTTTGTCTGCATCGCGGGTGTAACGCAGGCAGGTTGCAAGACCTTCCTTGCGGGTAAAACGAACTATGCGTCCTGATCAAGCCCCGTCTGCCGACGACGACAATACACCCCCACACGCCCCCAAGAACCTGGCCGCATTGGTCTTGGGGTCCATTGGTGTCGTTTACGGCGATATCGGGACCTCACCGCTTTATGCGATGCGCGAATCCTTGCATGCCGCCAGCCGCGACGGGCTGGACCGCAGTGACGTTCTTGGGGTGATCTCGTTGCTGATCTGGACTTTGATCCTCATCGTCACCGTCAAATACGTCATTTTCATCATGCGGGCCGACAACCGGGGCGAAGGCGGGACGCTGTCACTTGTGGCGCTGGTCCAGCAGGCACTGGGACGGCGGCCGGGATGGCTGTTGGCCATCGGCGTGGTCGGCATTTCGCTGTTTTTCGGCGATGCGATCATCACGCCGGCCATGTCCGTGCTGTCTGCTGTCGAGGGGATGGCCCTCGTGGCACCGGGCTTTGAAAGCTACGTCGTTCCGGTGACGATGGTGATCATCGTCGGACTGTTTGTCGTGCAGAACAAGGGCACCGGCAAAGTCGCGGTGTTCTTCGGCCCAATCATGGTTCTTTGGTTCACGGTGATGGGTGTCATGGGGCTGGCCCATATCGGAGACGACTTGTCGATTCTTGCCTCGTTGAATCCCTATTACGCTGCCATCTTCCTGGTAACCAATGGCTATGCCTCGTTCATCGTGCTGGGATCGGTGTTCCTTGCGGTGACGGGGGGAGAAGCGCTTTATGCCGATATGGGGCATTTCGGGCGCAAGCCGATCCGGATCGCCTGGGCAATCCTGGTCTTTCCCGCACTGACCTTCAGTTATCTCGGACAAGGTGCGCTGGTGCTGGCCCATCCGGAGACCGCAGAAAACCCTTTCTTTCTGATGGCGCCGGACTGGGGATTGCTGCCTTTGGTCTTACTTTCCACAATGGCCACCGTAATCGCCAGCCAAGCGGTGATTTCCGGGGCATTTTCGATGATGCAGCAGGCATCGCAGATGGGCCTTCTGCCGCGCCTTGAAATCCGCCACACGTCAAAGACACAGGCGGGTCAAATCTACCTACCCCGCGTCAATGGCATCCTGACCTTTGGCGTACTGGCACTGGTCGTGACCTTCGGGTCATCCTCCAGCCTGGCCTCGGCCTACGGGATTGCCGTGACGGGTGACATGGTGATCACCTCGATCCTGGCCATTGTCCTCTTTCTCAAGGCGTGGAAATGGCCGCTGTGGCGGGTCGTTGCCGTCATGCTGCCGATCCTGGCGCTTGAGATCCTGTTTCTTGGGGCCAACGCACTGAAAATAGTGGATGGCGGTTATGTCCCGATCCTGATGGCGGCCACGATGTGCGTCTTGGTCTGGACCTGGGTCAAGGGCACGGGTTACGTGCAGAAAAAGGCCCATGCGGGATCGGTGTCGCTGACCTCGTTGATCCAGATGCTGGCGAAATCGAAGCCGGTCGGTGTGCCGGGAACCGCCGTGTTCCTGACATCTGATCCAGATGTCGCCCCTTCGGCCCTGATGCACAACATCAAGCACAACCGCGTGCTGCACGCCCAGAACCTGATCGTAAGGGTAGCTGTCGACACCAGCCCGAATGTGCCCGATGCCGACCGGCTGACCATCGACCGGTTGAACGAGGCCTTTGTTCGCATCACCGTGACATTCGGCTATATGGAAACCCCGAATGTGCCGCGTGCGCTGGCGCTGGCGCGCAAGCGGGGATTGAAGTTCGACATCATGACGACGTCGTTCTTTCTGAATCGCCGGACTTTCAAGGTGACCAGCGGTCAAGGCTTGAACTTCTGGCAGGAACGCGTGTTCCTGTGGCTGAACCGCGGCGCGTCAGACGCCACGGATTTCTACTGCCTGCCGTCGAACCGCGTGGTCGAGATGGGCCAGCAGTTGGCGATCTGAAACCTACTCCGCAGCGACACCCGGATTGTTGGGATGGGTCGTCCAGTTGGCATAGTCGCCGACCGTCTTGCCCGTCCGTTCGTCCAACGCGCCCTTTGGCAGTTCCACCATCGTGATGCAGTTCTCAACCGGGCAGACATTGACGCAAAGGTTACAGGCGACGCATTCGTCGTCCATCACCTCGAACACGCGGCTCGGGCTCATCGAGATCGCCTGGTGGCTGGTATCCTCGCACGCCGCATAGCAGCGCCCGCATTTGATGCAGGCATCCTGGTCTATCCGCGCCTTGGTCACATAGTTCAGGTTCAGATCCTGCCATTCGACAAAGTTGGGCACCGCACGGCCAACAAGGCTCGGCAGCGACATCTGCTTTTCATCCAGATACTGCGACAGGCCAGAGATCATTTCCTGTACGATCTTGAACCCATAGGTCATCACCGCCGTGCAGACCTGCACGTTGCCGGCCCCCAGCGCCATAAACTCGGCCGCGTCGCGCCAGGTCGTGACGCCACCGATGCCGGAAATCGGCAGGTTGCGGGTCTCATGGTTCCGGGCGATCTCGGCCACCATGTTCAGCGCGATCGGCTTGACCGCAGGACCACAATAGCCGCCATGGCTGCCCTTGCCGTCAATCATCGGGAACGGCGAGAAGTGGTCAAGGTCGACATTGGTGATCGACTTCACCGTGTTGATCAGGCTGACCGCATCCGCCCCGCCGCGATGGGCCGCGATCGCAGGTGGCAAGATCGAGGTGATATTCGGCGTCAGTTTCACGATGCAGGGCATGCGGCTATACTGCTTGACCCAGCGCGTGACCATCTCGATATATTCCGGCACCTGGCCCACGGCCGATCCCATGCCGCGTTCGGCCATCCCATGCGGGCAGCCGAAATTCAGTTCCACCCCGTCGGCCTCGGTATCTTCAATGCGGTGCAGGATGTCCTTCCACGACTCCTCGTCGCAGGGGACCATAAGGCTGATGACCATGGCGCGATCTGGATAGTCGCGCTTGACCGACTTGATCTCGCGCAGGTTCACCTCCAGCGGGCGGTCAGTGATCAGCTCGATGTTGTTCAGGCCAAGAAGGCGGCGATCCGCCCCCCAGATCGCGCCATAGCGGGGGCCGTTGACGTTAACGATGGGCGGTCCCTCGGAGCCGAGCGTCTTCCACACCACCCCGCCCCAGCCCCCCTCGAACGCGCGGCGGACGTTGTATTCCTTGTCCGTCGGCGGGGCCGAGGCCAGCCAGAAGGGGTTCGGGGATTTGATGCCGACGAAATCAGAGGCGAGGTTGGCCATGAGAAGCCTCCTTGTGACAGGCGGAGAGGGACGCGGGAGTTGCAAGGGGGGCGATGCGCCCAAGCCCGAAAAAGTGACTGATCTTCAGAAGAACGACCAGATCCAGCCGATCAGATGCCCTGCAACCTCGCCAAAGAGCGGGGTCACATAGGCCCAGAGAAGGCAGCCGATGAAGTTGACCACCATGAACAGCGGTATCGACATCCGCGAGATTCCGGCCATCACGAACACGACCGCGCGCAACGGGCCGAAGAAGTGGCCGATGGTCACGGCATATGCGCCCCAGCGCCGAAAGGCGGCATTGCCCTTTTCGACAAAGTCGGGATGGTTTCGCAGAGGCCAGAGAGACAGGATCGCCTGACCATAGCGCCAGCCGATGGCATACGAGATCACCGACCCGATCACCGCCCCGATCGACGCGCCTGCCCAGATCGGGAACAGCGACAGCTCGCCAGTGGCCACCAGCGCGCCGACGCCCAGCAGGATCGCGGTGGACGGTATCACGATGGACAGAAACGCCAGATTTTCGCCCATCGCAAAGACGAGCGCGATCCAGAATGCCCAGTCGCGGTTGTCGCGCACAAAACCCAGCGTCGCGTCGATGATGCTGTCCAACATGTGCGTCCCCGCGTGTACCGGGGCGAAGCGTTAGTGTGTCGATCCGGGTTGCGCAAGCCAAGGTCATGCCTTGCCCATGAGATGTTGATGGATTGTTTCTGCCGCGTCACGCCCCTCGGCCACGGCGGTCACGGTCAGATCCTCGCCGCCCGCTGCGCAGTCCCCCCCGGACCAGACCCCTGCCAAACCGCCTGCGATCTTGCCACCCTCGACGGGCAAGGCGTCCGGGGCTCCGGTCAGGGTCTGGCCAATGGCCTTGAAGACCTGATCGGCCTTGAGCGTGAAGGTCTCGGATGACAGCGTCAGCCCCTCTGGGCCGTCCGAAGTATAGGCGAATTCCACCCCCGTCGCGGCCCCATTGCCCAGCACCCGGACGGGAGCTGCGTTGTGGATGATGCGCACGCCTGCCTGCACCGCATGGTCCTGTTCATAGCCGCTGGCGCTCATCTTCTCGCGGCCACGACGGTAAACGATGGTGACGTTCTCGGCGCCCAAGAGTTTCGACTGCACAGCCGCATCGACCGCCGTCATGCCACCGCCGATAACCACCACATCGCGACCGATCGGCAAGGTAGCCACATCCGCCGCCTGGCGCAGCTCAGCAATGAATTCGACGGCGTTGCGCACGCCGACCTTGTCCTCGCCTTCAGCGCGCAGGGCGTTGACGCCTTGCAAACCGATGCCAAGAAAGACGGCGTCATAGTCGCGCCGCAACTGGTCCAGCGTCACATCGCGGCCCATCTCGATGCCGGTTCGGATATCAATTCCGCCGATCTGCAGCAGCCAGTCGACCTCGCGCTGTGCAAAGCCGCCTGTCGTCTTGTAGCTGGCGATCCCGTATTCGTTCAGGCCACCCGCCTTGGAACGGCGTTCATGAACGACGACATCGTGCCCATGCAGCGCCAGCCGGTGCGCACAAGCCAGACCCGCAGGCCCTGCCCCGACGACCGCGACCCGCTTGCCGGTCGGGGTCGACCGTTCGAACGGATGCAGCCCCTGGGCCATCGCGGTATCGGTGGCAAAGCGCTGCAGCGCGCCGATCTCCACCGGCTTGCCCTCAGCCGCCTCGCGCACGCAGGCCTCTTCGCACAGGGTTTCGGTCGGGCAGACCCGCGCGCACATGCCGCCCAGAATGTTCTGGTCCCAAATCGTTTTGGCCGCAGCCTCAGGCGTGCCGGTCGCAATCTGGCGTATGAAAAGCGGGATATCGATGGATGTAGGACAGGCCGTGATGCAAGGCGCGTCATGGCAGAAATAGCAACGATCTGATGCGACCCGCGCCTCATGCACGTCCAGTGGCGGGCTATGGTCGGCAAAGTTGCTGCAATAGGCTTCTGCTGGAAAACGGTTCGGCACGATGCCTGGCGTCAACGGGCTGTGGGTCATTCTTGCTGCAACCTTTGTCAGTTGTGGCTCTTGACCGAAAAGTTGACACAGACCCAATTTTTTATCAAACGGTAAATTCCTGCCGCTGACGGTTTGCGGCCACACAGCTTGCATCTGCGCTGGTCTGCCCATAACTGGTGCTTTTCCAATGCCACCGGCTTCGCTATAACCACCACAATCAAGTCGGCAAGGCGGTGGCCCAGCCCCCGGCAAAAACGCGGCACCAAGGCCAAGAGGACAGCATGAGCAAGAACACACCGGATTCCGATGTTGCCTTTATTCAGGCGCTGGCAGAGCTACTGAACAAGAACGCGTTGACGGAACTGTCGGTCAAACGCGAATACGGCGAAGATGACAGATTGGAAGTCCGCGTCGTCAAAGAGGCCCCGGCGGTCATGCAGATGGCGGCCCCGGCACAGGTCTATGCTGCAGCCCCGGCCTTGGCGTCCGTCCCTGCCCATGCTGCCCCCGTCGTTGCAAACGAGGATCCGGCCCAGCATCCCGGTGCAGTGACATCGCCCATGGTCGGCACGATCTATCTGTCGGCTGAACCTGGAGCCGCCGCCTTTGTAACGCTGGGACAGACCGTTGCCGAAGGCCAGACCGTGCTGATCATCGAGGCGATGAAGACGATGAACCAGATCCCCGCGCCCCGCGCGGGCACCGTCAAGCGCATCCTGGTGGCGGATGGAAACCCGGTGGAATACGGCGCGCCCCTGATGATCATCGAGTGAGGGGCGGATGTTCGAGAAAATCCTGATCGCCAACCGGGGCGAGATTGCCTTGCGCGTGATACGTGCCTGCCGCGAAATGGGCGTGAAATCGGTGGCTGTGCATTCTACTGCCGATGAAGATGCCATGCATGTGCGGCTGGCAGACGAGAGCGTCTGCATCGGCCCCGCCCCATCGATCGACAGCTATCTATCCAAGGCCGCCGTGATTTCCGCCTGCGAGATCACCGGCGCGCAAGCGGTGCATCCAGGCTATGGGTTCCTGTCGGAAAACGCATCGTTTGCACAGGCCCTGCAGGACCACGGCATCACCTTTATCGGCCCGACGGCGGAACATATCCGCATCATGGGCGACAAGATCACCGCTAAAGTGACGGCCAGGGATCTCGGCATTCCTGTTGTGCCCGGATCCGATGGCGGCGTACCAGATTACGAAACTGCCATCACCGTAGCGTCGCAAATCGGCTATCCGGTGATCATCAAAGCCACGGCGGGCGGCGGTGGGCGCGGCATGAAGGTCGCGCGCAATGCCGAAGACCTGGAAACCGCCTTTCGCACCGCGCGGTCGGAATCCAAGGCGGCTTTCGGCAATGACGAGGTCTATATCGAAAAATACCTGACCACGCCGCGCCACATCGAGATTCAGGTCTTTGGTGACGGCAAGGGTCGCGCTGTTCATCTGGGCGAACGCGACTGTTCCTTGCAGCGCCGCCATCAGAAAGTGTTCGAGGAGGCCCCCGGTCCGGTCATCACCGATGCCTTGCGCGCCCGCATCGGCAAGGTCTGTGCCGATGCCGTGGCCAAGATCAACTACATCGGCGCGGGCACCATCGAGTTTCTCTATGAAAACGGCGAGTTCTATTTCATCGAGATGAATACCCGCCTTCAGGTCGAACACCCGGTAACCGAGGCGATCTTTGGTGTTGACCTTGTGCGCGAACAAATCCGCGTGGCGGCAGGGTTGCCGATGTCCTTTGTCCAGGACGAGCTGGAAGTGAATGGCCATGCCATCGAAGTCCGGCTCAACGCTGAGAAATTGCCGAACTTTACGCCCAGCCCCGGCAAGGTCCGCATGTTTCACGCGCCAGGCGGGCTTGGCGTGCGAATGGACAGCGCGCTTTACTCCGGCTATTCGATCCCGCCCTATTACGACAGCCTGATCGGCAAGCTGATTGTGCATGGTCGCGACCGGCCCGAAGCACTTGCGCGGCTGCGGCGGGCCTTGGCCGAACTGATCGTCGACGGAATTGAGACGACCGTTCCGCTGTTTGACGCATTGCTGTCCGAGCCTGACATCCAGAACGGCGACTACAACATCCACTGGCTTGAAGGCTGGCTAGAGCGGCAGTTCCGCTAGACCAGCCACGGCTTTGGGGCGCGGGATGACCAGCGACATCACGCCAGACATCCTGTTGCGCGCCTATGCCATGGGCATTTTCCCCATGGCCGAAGGGCGCGGGGATCCTACCATCCATTGGATCGACCCGAGGCGACGGGGGATACTGCCGCTGGTCGGGTTTCACCTGTCGCGGTCGCTCAGCAAACGCCTTCGACGCGCGGATTACGCCGTCACCACCGACACAGCATTTGAAGCGGTCTTGAGCGCCTGTGCGGCGCGTGAGGAAACCTGGATCAATCCACAAATTCACGCGCTTTATCTGGCACTCTTCGATCTCGGTCACGCCCATAGTCTGGAGGTTTGGCAGGACGGCGCGCTTGCCGGAGGCGTCTATGGTGTAACCCTTGGCGCCGCATTTTTTGGGGAAAGCATGTTCTCGGCCCGGCGCGACGGATCAAAACTGGCATTGGCCTGGCTGGTGCATCGGTTGCGGGCCGGTGGCTTTGCCCTGTTCGACACGCAATTTCTGACGCCGCATCTGGCCTCTCTCGGGGCGGTCGAAATTGCCCGGGCCGCCTATCATGAACGGCTTGCCCATGCGCTTACGGCCCCGGCAACCTTCGATCCGCCCGGCTATTCGCCTTCGGCCGGGGCGGTTTCGGGCGCGTTCGGATAAACACAACTCAACACCCAGACGTCATAGCGAGGATGATCCAGCGCCGACAATGCGGGGGAGGACGCAATCATCCACCCCTGGAAGACCGGCTCATTTCGGGTCGTATCGGAGATGGTCAGATGCGCCTCGGCATCGCCTGCAGGGTTATCGGCGGGATAGCGGCATTCGTCCATCAGGATGGTCAGCCGCCCGTTCGTGGCGGACTGCCCGCGCGCTAGCTCCATGTCCCCGGACTCGCCCGTCAACCGGTCAATCCAGCGCAACACACCGGCTTCGGCCTGGACCATCTGCGTCGACAGGGCTGGTGTCGCCGTCAATGCCGCCAGAAAGATCGTCAAGGCGCGGATCATTCAACGGGGTCCGTTGCGGGAGCATCCTCATCGCCGCTGCCGCCCGCGAACTTCATCAGCAGGGTCACAATGCTGACGGCCCCTTGCGTGTCCTCGATCTCGGCCCCGGCGATCAGGTTCTCGGGCGATCCGCCTGGCAGAATTTCGACATAGTTGCCGCCCAGCAAGCCTTCGGAAGAGATCACGATAGCACTGTCATCAGGCAATTGCAGATCGCTCCGCACGTTCAGTTGTGCATCCGCCATGAAGGTGGCGGGGTTCAGTGTCAGGTCGGTGATCGTCCCGACCTTAACCCCGGCCAGACGGATGTCGGACCCAATTGAGATCCCCTCGACCGACCGAAACGATGCCGTCAGGGGATAGGTGCCACTGACCGGGGCGGAACTGCCGTCGCGGTTGGCATAGACCAGAAATCCCGCTGCCACCGCCAAAACGGCCGCCCCCGCCAGGATTTCTGCCCGCGTATCGGCCATCACTCGGGCCGCCATGCCTCGTAATCCTGCCGTTGGGCAGGCTCGGCCCGCCGGATAGATCCGGGCGGAGCATAGGCCAAGGCAGAGCCGGTCAGATTTCCCTGATGCGGTTTTTCCCAAGGTTTGTGGATCAGCGGTTTGTCCGTCGGTGCCGTGTCCCAGGTAAAATGCAGCCAGCCGTGCCAATCCGGTGACACGCGCGAGGCTTCCATCTCGCCCTTGTAGATCACCCAACGCTTTTTGGAATCCCGCGTCCGGTAGTAGATATTGCCCTGTTCATCCTCGCCCACCTGGATGCCCCGGCGCGCAGTAAAGATCTGTGTCCCCAAGGTCTGGGTGTTCCACCAGGTCAACAGGCGTTTGAGGAAATACATCTGGTCGCTCCGCAGGATGACTGCCTTCATATGGCCGATTGCCGGGTCAAGGTCTAGGGGCCGTTGCATTTTCGTACCGCGAGGTCAGCGCGTTTTCGCGACCGAGATCCGCGCGGCCAGCCGATAGGCAGGTGCGTATAGATGGACCACCTGGCCGCCCGGCCCTCGCGCAAACCACGCATTGTCCGCGTTTTTGATGGCGCGGATTGCACCTGCAAAGTCCGGACCGATGTCATCGACACACTTAGTCAGGGGATCGCTGACGGTCAGAAATTTTGCCGACAAAGGCGTGCGCTGCCAGGCACCGCCGAAGCGCAGGTTCTCTGGCTTGGCATTGTCGACGCGGGGCGGAGTAGGCGGAGCCGAGATATCCAATTTCACGGCAACCACCTGACACCCTTTGGCCAGCCGTTGCGTACCGCTGCCATCATCGCTGTACAGAACCACGTCGTAGGGCACCACACCGCCAAACACCGCCTCGGCAACGTCACGGTCCTTGGAAACGGACATGCCTGACATGTCGCGCCAGAGCATCAGCACCATGGCAACAATCGCGAACATGCTGACAAAGCTGACAATCGCCAACGCAAGCCTGGTCAGCATGATGACGCACATCGCTGGCAAAGCCAGTACGTGCCGGCACTACGCGGCACATCATTTTGGCGCTGCATCACCCGACGCTGGCGGTTTCTTTCTTTTTCCCGGCCTCGGTATGTACAAGGATCGGCTTTGCGCCGGACTGCACGGCGTCTTCCTTGACCACGACTTCCTCGACGGAATCCATGCCGGGCAGCTCGAACATGGTATCCAAAAGGATATCCTCCATGATCGACCGCAGGCCGCGCGCACCTGTCTTACGCTTGATCGCGCGTTTGGCGATGGCGACGAGGGCATCGGGGGTAAAGGTCAACCGCGTGCCCTCGATCTCGAACAGTCGCTGATATTGCTTGACCAGCGCATTCTTGGGCTCGGTCAGGATGGTGACCAACGCCGCCTCGTCCAGGTCGGTCAGGGTGGCGATCACCGGCAGGCGACCGACAAATTCCGGGATCAGGCCGAACTTAAGCAGATCCTCGGGTTCCAATTCCTTGAACAGCTCTCCCGCGCCGCGTTCTTCGGGTCCCTTGACCGCAGCGCCAAAGCCGATGGCCGACCCCTTGTTGCGATGCGCGATGATCTTTTCCAGACCTGCAAACGCTCCGCCGCAGATAAAGAGGATGTTGGTCGTATCGACCTGCAGGAATTCTTGCTGCGGGTGCTTTCGCCCACCCTGTGGCGGCACGCTTGCAACCGTACCTTCCATAATCTTCAACAGCGCCTGCTGCACGCCTTCGCCCGATACGTCGCGCGTGATCGACGGGTTGTCGGACTTGCGGGTGATCTTGTCGACCTCGTCGATATAGACAATGCCGCGCTGTGCCCGTTCGACGTTGTACTCGCTGGCCTGCAACAGTTTCAGAATGATGTTCTCGACATCCTCGCCCACATAGCCAGCTTCGGTCAGGGTGGTCGCATCTGCCATCGTGAACGGCACATCGAGGATCCGTGCCAGCGTCTGGGCCAACAGCGTTTTGCCGCAACCCGTCGGGCCGATCAGCAGCATTGTGGAATACGTCAGTTACAAGACCCTCTTGGAGGCGTGGTTCAGCCGCTTGTAATGGTAGTGTAACGCGACCGACAGCACCCGCTTGGCATGGATCTGGCCGATGACGTAATCGTCCAGCACCTTGCAGATGTCGCGCGGGGTCGGCACGCCATCCGATGATTTGAGACCCGTCGTCTTGGTCTCTTCGCGAATTATGTCCATGCACAACTCGACGCATTCGTCGCAGATGAACACGGTCGGGCCGGCGATCAGCTTTCTGACTTCATGCTGGCTTTTGCCGCAGAACGAACAGTAAAGCGTGTTCTTGCTTTCACCCGAATTGGTAGCCATGCGTGGACCTCTGCGTCGTTACTTGTCAAAGTTTAGGCCAAGGGTCCGGCCTTCACAATCCGATTTATCCCCAAGGCTGCCGGAGGCGGCCAGCCGCTACTTGGTCGTGTCGTCCAGCTTGCCCCGGTTTTCAAAGACTTCGTCGATCAGGCCCCAGGCCTTGGCCTCTTCGGCGGACATGTAATTGTCACGCTCCAGCGCCGTTTCGACGGCGGCAAGGTCTTGACCGGTATGTTTGACGTAAATGGAATTCAACCGTTCTTTTAGCTTTTTGGTGTGGTTGGCGTGGATCATGATGTCCGTCGCCTGACCCTGATAGCCCCCTGACGGCTGGTGGACCATCACTTCGGAATTGGGCAGCGCGAACCGCATCCCCTTTTCCCCGCCCGTCAGCAACAGCGATCCCATCGAGGCCGCCTGCCCGATCACCAGGGTGGACACCTTTGGGCGAATGTACTGCATCGTGTCATAGATCGACAGACCTGATGTTACCACGCCGCCAGGGCTGTTGATGTACATCGAGATCTCCTTGGAGGGATTCTCTGACTCCAGGAACAAAAGCTGCGCACAAATCAGCGACGACATGCCGTCATGGACCGGGCCGCCCAGAAAGATGATCCGTTCCTTCAACATGCGGCTGAAAATGTCATAGGCCCGTTCGCCCCTGCTGGTCTGTTCGACCACCATCGGCACAAGGGTATTCATGTAATGGTCGACGGGGTCGCGCATGGGGAACTGCCTCTTTAGGTGCCGGGGACATTATCGGGCGATACTTGCCAGAGTCTTAGTGCCGCGTGTCGGGGGCTGCAAGGGCACCCCGTTCACTTTCAGTTCCGCAGGCGGTCGGCTTGGCCGTGGCGACGCGACTTGCCGGTTCGTTGCCCATTGGCTTGACGACCCTGAACTCATATCTCAGCGAAAGGTCGCAAAAAACTTCAGGATCTCGTTCGTGGCATCCATGTCGCGCGTCCCGCCCTTGCGGGCTGCGCGTTTGCCACCGGGCCAGACATGGCCGCCGCCCTCGATCGCCAAAAGCCGTATCCGTACCGTTCCGCCCGAGGCAACCCAATCGGTGCGCATGACCCGCATGCCGTCGGCGGTCGGGTCCAGAACGGACTTCGTCGTCGTCATTGGCTGGCCCTGCGCCTTGGCGAAAGCACCGATCACGTCGTTGACAGAGGTGAAGTCAACTGCCGCCAGACTGTCCGGCCCCACCCCGCCTGCAAAGGGGATATGGCGGTCATCGGTACCGTGGATAACCAGCAAAGGCACTGGACCCCGGACCGGAAACGCTGCCTTGTCCATGGTCCCAGCAACGCCTGCGACCGCGCGCACGATGTCCGGACGCATGGCGGCGTAGCGCTCGGCCATCATCGACCCGTTGGACATACCGGTTAGAAAGACGGCCTGCGGATCGGTGGCAAAGCGGTCGGCAACATCCGCCACAACAGCGTCAAGAAAGGCGATGTCATCGATCTTTTGCTGTACCGCATAGCCGCAGCAAATACCCGCATTCCATGTTGCAAGACCCAGGCGACGCGCACTACCTTGGGGATAGACAACGGTGTAGCCCTGCCCCGTTGCAAGAGCGCCAATGCCTGCTTCACGCGCGATCTGTGCTGCATTGCCACCTCCGCCATGCAGCACGATCAGAACTGGTGCGCCCATTGGCTTTTCCGGCAGTTCCACCAGATAGGATCGAGAGCCCAAGGCAACCTCGTTTCGCGCCGGGCCCGCCAAAGCCGCAAAAGGGCAAAGCAAGAGTGCGAAAAGACCTATCCACCGCGTCATGCCTGCACCCTGTCCTTTGCGCACCATGATCCGACGAACGCCGCAGCCGATGGTTTCCGTCGCTGGTCCCGCTAGACTTGTGCCGCTCCGCCATAAAGGACGGCCGCACGCCGTTCAAACGCGCGCACGACGCGCAGCATTGCGTCGTTGAAGACGATGCCGATGATTCCCTGCAACAGCGCATTGCGAAATTCAAAATCGACGTGGAATGTGACCTCGCAACCGCTGTCGACATCCCGGAACGCCCAGGTAGACTGCATATGCCGAAAGGGGCCGTCCAGGTATTCTGTCTCGATCCGGCGCGGCGCGGGCCATAGGATCACGCGACTGCCGAATCTTTCGCGGAACACCTTGAAGCTGATCACCAGATCCGCCTCCATCACTTCGCCAGAGCCGTCTGGACCGTCGATAGGGCGGCGGGTCCGGATGCGTGCTGCGGAATTCCACGGCAAGAATTGCGGATAGGACGCGACATCAGCCACCAGCGCGTACATCTGGTCGGCACTATAGGGCACTTGCCGCGTTTCGTGATGTGTGGGCATCTTCTCTTTTCGGTGACTTCAGGCATGTTCTTGGGTATGGATCGTGCCTGAGTAAAGGGGCCCGGGCATGACCTCACGTCAATATGTGATCGACCAGATGATCAGTGCCAAGGCCATAGCGGCCCGTGTCGAGGCCCTGGCCCGCGACATCACAGCGCATTATGCGGGCACCGACAAACTGGTCGTTGTCGGCCTTTTGCGGGGATCGTTCGTCTTTATTGCCGATCTCGTGCGCGAGATTGATTTGCCGGTCGAAGTCGATTTTCTCGAGGCGTCCTCATATGGCGACGCCATGCATTCCAGCCGCGAAGTGCGCATATTGAAAGACCTGCGCGGCGAAATCGCAGGCCGCGACGTGCTTGTGGTGGAGGATATCGTCGATACCGGCTTTACGCTGTTGCATGTGCGCAATCTCTTGTTGACGCGCGATCCGGCACGGTTGGAAGTCTGTGCGCTTCTGGACAAACCCTCACGGCGCGAGGCGGACATAAAGGCGACCTGGACGGGATTCGAGATTCCAGATGAATTCGTGGTGGGCTACGGGATCGACTTTGCCCAACGCAACCGTAACCTTCCTTATATCGGCAAGGTGCGTTTCAGCGAACCGGAAACGGACGCATGAATTATCTTGCCTGGCTCGTCCGCGCGCGGCGTTGGGCGCAGCACCCGCCCTCTTGGGGTCGGGTAAAGCTGGTGGTCGGGGTCATCCTGCTATGCCTGGCGCTGGTGATCATTGAAAAGGTCTTTGGCTGGCCCGAATGGGCCACAGTGCCGCGCTAGACAAAGGCCGGCAAAGCCAATTTCCGGGGATGGTGCGACTGTCCCGCTCCTGTATCTTGGCTCCAGCTTGGCAATTTGCGCCAGACTGGTCGGGTAGGTCTTTAGAAGGGTCACGTGATGCGGCGGATTTTGGGATATCTGGTGGTTCTGGGCGGGATCGTTGCTGCCGTTTTGTGGGTCGCCTCGGCCCCACGCGGGGGAAATCCGGCCGATGTCGCAATCCTTGTCGGTGATGTGTCGCGGGGCCAACTGGTCTTTACCGCCGCAGGTTGCGCCTCGTGCCACATGGCCCCCAGTGCAGAAGGCGAGGCCGAGCTGATCCTGTCCGGCGGGCAGAAATTTGTCACCGATTTCGGCACATTCCTGGCTCCGAACATTTCGTCCGACCCGGACCACGGCATTGGCGACTGGCCTCTGGCCGATCTGGTCAATGCAGTCAAATACGGCGTGACGCCCCAGGGCCAGCATTACTACCCTGCCCTGCCCTATGCAGCCTATAGCCATATGGAGCTGCAGGACATTGCCGATCTGCATGCCTATCTGGCTACCCTACCAGCCGATGCGACCCCCAGCGCGCCCCATGACCTCGGCTTCCCCTTCAACATCCGCCGATCGATCGGTGTCTGGAAACTGCTGTTTCTAAAATCCGACTGGGTCATACAAGACCCGCTGTCCCCGACCGAGACGCGAGGGCGTTACATCGCTGAGGCCATGGCGCATTGCGGCGAATGCCACACGCCCCGCAACATCCTTGGCGGGCCGGATCGGGCGCGCTGGATGGCTGGCGCGCCGAACCCCAATGGCCAAGGAACCATCCCGAATGTGACCCCCGCCAAACTGACCTGGACCGAGGCAGACATCGTCGCCTATCTGACCACCGGCTTCACGCCGGAATTTGATGCCGTGGGCGGCCATATGGCCGATGTGGTCTCCAACATGGCCAAGCTGCCCGAAAGTGACCGCGCCGCTGTTGCGGCCTATCTCAAGCGCCTGCCTGCGGTAGAATGATCCAATGATCCTGATCGGCCAGTATGACAGCCCCTATGTCCGCCGGGTCGGCATCGCGCTGCGGGTCTACGGCTTGTCCTTTGAGCATCGGCCCTGGTCGGTCTTTGGCGATGCGGATCGCTTGCAACAGGTGAACCCCCTGATGCGGGTGCCGACGCTGATCCTGGACGGCGGGTTTGTGCTTTCCGATAGCCACATGATGCTGGATTACATCGACAGCCTTGTCGATGACCCGCTGTTTCCGCGACGTGAACCGGCCCGTCATCAGGCGCTGAAAGTCGCAGCCCTTGCGACCGGACTTGCCGACAAGTCTGTCAGCCTGTTTTATGAACGGCGGCTGCATGACACCACTTCGCCGGTCTGGGAAGACCGGTGCCGCGCGCAAATCCTGTCGGTCCTGAATGCGCTGGAGGCTGACCGCGCGTCCCGCCCCGGCCCGTGGTGGTTTGGCGACAGAATGGGCCACGCCGACATCGCGGTCGCCTGTGCTTTGCGGTTTACGCGCGACGTGCATCCGGGGCTGGTCGGGGCTGGTCACAAGCAGTTGCAGGCCCATGCAGCGAATTGCGAAGCCCTGCCTGTGTTCCACGAAATCTCGCAGGCCTTTGTGCCACCGGCCTGAACGTCCCTAGCGAACGCCCAGCCGCTCCTGCCGCGCGGCCCGCAATTGCGCAAAATCTTCGCCCGCGTGATAGGATGACCGTGTCAACGGCGTTGCAGAGACCATGAGGAACCCTTTGCCGAACGCCGCCCTTTCATAAGCCGCGAATTCGTCCGGCGTCACGAAACGGTCAACGCGATGATGCTTGGGCGTCGGCTGCAGGTATTGCCCGATCGTCACGAAATCCACATCCGCCGCGCGCATGTCGTCCATCACCTGGTGGACGCCCTGGCGATCCTCGCCAAGTCCCACCATGATGCCGGACTTGGTAAACATCGCAGGATCCAGTTCCTTGACCCGCTGCAATAGG
>JANPBI010000183.1:0-12113 GCA_031430315.1 Rhodobacterales bacterium
TCCTTTCAACCTGGCCATTTGTCCATGGGTGCTTCGGTTTGGTTGTTCGATGATCGATATCTGCCCTTGCACATGCGTATTCAAAAGCATGGGCCCGGAAGAGTTCGCCTGCGGCAATGGCTTCTTTGATCAGAGGGACGGCTGAGCCGCCTGCGCCCGGTGTTGTGAACTGGATGCCATTGTCGGTGAGCACCGTATGAATTTTGTAAGGCACTGCTTTGAGAAGGTTGCGCAGGAAGGCTGCTGAGATCGCTGTTGTCGCCTTCTCATGCAGTTCGACAACAGCAAACTTCGAGGTTCGGTCGATGGCGACGAACATATGGAGCTTTCCTTGCTCGGTCCGCACTTCTGCGATGTCGATGTGAAAGTATCCAATCGGGTAAGCCTTGAACTTCTTCTTGTCCGGCTTGTCGTCCTCGACTTCCGGCAACCGCGAAATGCCATGGCGCTGAAGGCAGCGGTGCAAGGATGAGCGCGTCAGACGCCGGATCGTTGGCTGAAGTGTGTAGAGACAATCATCAAGCGGCAGCAGCGTGTGCCTTCTGAAGGCAACGATGTCGCCTCTTCCTCAATCGTCAGAACCGTGGACTTGGGGTCCGTCGGTCCCGTCTTCGCATCCAGAACATTCGGGCGCTTTCGCCATTTGGCAACAGTCTTCGGATTGATGCCGTAGCGCTTGGACAGCGCGATCAGGCTCTCTTGACTATGCTGTATCGCTCGACGGACTGCCTCTGTCGTTGTGGCGCTGCCGTGTAAAACCTGTCCCATAGCGCATCCCTCCATTCGATGGAAAACAATACACCATCAAATGCCGGGACTGTACATCTAGCAAACGATGACCGTGACCGGATAACGAGTGTTTCGAGACGCCAGCGCAGATGTGGTGGCGTTGTGGGGAGACAACGCATCGCGCAAACCGGCGTTGGTCCGACGCTTCCGCCGTTCGAATAAGGTGGATTGGGAATGGACCGCGCTCCGGTTGATAGAGTCGCTGTCACCGCGGCGGACGTACTCATCTTGCGCAAGGAGTTCTTGGTCTGCGAACGCACCTACGGATTGTTCGACGCGGGTGCAGCGGACAGCGGCGCAAAGGCATCAAACCTAGCCAAGTGCCAAGCTGTTCCGGGCGCGCCGCAGGAAGAACGCACCGAGCGGCGGAAGGTCTCGGCGATCTGGAGGGAACTTGTTTCGTCAGATTTATCGACTGGAATAATAGTATGAATGGAACTTTCATTATTGAAACACGTTTTGAAATTGCGCTTGTATTTTGTGAACCTGCCGCATCGAATTGATCTTTTGCACTAATACATTGGTCCTCTGCGCCTTTATTCCAGCATCGCTGCCATCGCGCGCATGCAGCATCCAGTCGTGAAAGGCTCTGAAATGAACAAGAATACGATCTGTCTTTGGTACGTCAAGGACGCTGAAGCCGCTGCCCGCTTTTACGCAGAGACATTTCCGGACAGCACTGTCGGCGCGGTGCATCGTGCGCCGGGCGACTTTCCGGGTGGCGAGGAAGGTGATGTCCTGACTGTCGATTTCACCGTGGTGGGCATCCCCTGCTTCGGGCTCAATGGAGGGTCAGAACAGTTCAAGCACACTGAAGCGTTTTCATTTCAGATCGCCACCGATGATCAGGAAGAGACTGATCGGTACTGGAACGCCATTGTCAGTAATGGCGGGCAGGAAAACGCGTGCGGCTGGTGCAAAGACAAGTGGGGAATCTCCTGGCAAATCACGCCACGAGTGCTGACCGAGGCGATGGCGTCCGGCGGCGCTGAAGCAAAGCGGGCATTCGATGCGATGATGAAAATGAAGAAGATCGACGTCGCCGCGATCGAGGCAGCGCGGCGCGGTTGACCCTGCATGTTCGCGGCAGCGAAGCCGCGATCATGGCGAGACGGTCGAATGGATTCTCCCGCTTTACCTCTGCCGACGTGCGGGTTCGGAATGTTGAGCACACATAGGAGATAAGTTCATGAAGTTCATGATCCTGGTCAAGTCCAACCCCGAAATTGAGGCTCTTCTGGCTACAATGAGCGACGCGCAGATGAAGGAAGAGATGGCCGCGATGGAGATCTTCAACGAAGAACTCAAGAAGGCCGGAGTGCTGAAGGATGCTGATGGCCTGCGTCTCACTCGCGAGGGGAAACGTGTGCGCTTCGACGGGACGTCGCGCGCTGTCGTTGACGGACCATTCACGGGAGATCTCGTTGCCGGCTATTGGCTATGGGAACTGCCATCCATCGAAGAGGCGGTTGCGTGGGTCAAGCGTTGCCCTAACCCTATGTCCGTGCCGTCGGAGATCGAGATCCGACCGATCTGAGGATCAGACAACGCCGCTGCGATCCCGCGCGCATCATTTGTTCGATACATCCACATTCAGGAGACTGACATGGCCACCAGCGTCAAACCAACCAAGGACGACATCATTGCCCTAGAGACATCCTATTGGGACGCAATGAAAGCGAAGGACGGTGCTCGGACTTCTGAACTTGCCGGCAAGGTCAGCCTTGTGACCGGCGCTTCTGGTGTCATGAGTATCGCCAAGGACAAGATGGGCAAGATGACGGAGGAGGGAAAGTGGACGCTCGAGTCCTTCGTGTTCGACGATGTTGAGGTGACAACGCCCGCGCCCGACGTCGCGATCATCGCCTACACCGTCACGCAGAAGGTCACGATGGACGGCAAGTCACAGACCCTTCACGCCGCCGACAATTCAACATGGATCAAGGGCACGGACGGCTGGGAATGCCACGCCCACAGTGAAGCTTTCCTCAAGCACGACGCGACTGGTAACTAACCATGGAGAAGACAATGTCCTTTAGCTACCCATTGCGGGGTATTGCTCAGGTCAACATCTCGGCCAATGACGTCAAGAATGCCCGTGACTGGTATGCGGTTTTCTTGGGCCAGGAGCCTTACTTACAGCGTCCCGATGCAGACATTCCCGCCTATGTCGAGTTTCGTCTCGGCGATTACGAGCACGAATTGGGAATCATCGACTGCAATTACCTGCCGGAGCACACGCGGGCCGCCCCGGGAGGCGCAATTGTTCGATGGCATGTCGACGATCTGTCGGCGACCCTTGCACGACTGACGGAGCTTGGGGCGCAGGAGAATGAGCCCAGAACCGAACGTGGGGATGGCTTCGCTACGGCCTCCGTCATCGATCCGTTCGGAAAGATTCTCGGGTTGATCCACAGCCCTCACTATCTGCATACTCTCGAAAGTGGAGTGAAGTGATCCAAGCGATGCCACTGCGCCGATGCCCGCAACCCACCCGATATGAAAGCCGCCATGTCTAAATCCGTATCACAGAAGATGGGTATCAAGGCGGCAACGCGAACATATTTCGTGAACGCGCCCGCGTCGGCTTTGAAAGCAATGGCGCACCCCGGGCTCAATGCTTGTGCCCTGCTTGAAGGCGACTTTGACTATATCCATTTGTTCGCGGTCACCCAGGTCGAGATGGACAACAGGTTTCCGAAACTCAAAGCCCATCTTGGTGCCTCTGGCATGTTCTGGCTGTCATGGCCGAAAGGCAGAAAACTGGAAACCGATCTGACGTTGCCGCATGTCATTAGGATCGGCTACAGCCATGGACTGGTCGAAAGCACTGCCCTGAGCGTCGATGAGACGTGGTCGGCGTTAAAGTTCACGCACCCCAAACCCGGCAAGATTTACAAGAACAGCTACGGCCAACTTCCCGGCGAGGCGGCTTGATGTCTCGGAAACTTCAAGATCGAAACGCAGCATGAATACGCTGATAGCTCACCAGTCGGGTATGTCGCGGCCCGGATAGTCGTGAATGTCACACGCACATCGAAACCCTCCTGAAGGACTAAAGTGGAACCATGGCGAGCATTGCGATCCGAAATAGCGGCAAACCAACGCACGGTGGGCCGAGTGTTCTAAGCACTTCATCGTCATGACTTTGATCTCAAAGCCAACGGCCTACAGTAGCTGGGCATGCGCAATTCCTGTCACGGGTCATTTTTAGGAGAACGACATGAAACTATATGGAACAGCACCGACCCGCGCCATTCGCGTGCAATGGCTGCTGAATGAGTTAGGCGTCGATTGCGAGGTTATCGACTTAAACCCGTTAGCTCCCGACCAAAACTTATTGGCATTGAACGCTGCCGGGAAGCTCCCCGTCCTTGTAGACGGCGACGTCGTGCTGACGGAGTCGTCCGCGATTCCGCTATATCTGGCCGAGAAATATCCAGAGAAGAGCTTGATTCCGAGCGATTTGGCGGAGCGGGCGCAGATGTATCGCTGGATCTTTTTTCTGGTCACGGAAATCGAGCAGCCGCTGTGGCGGATTGCGTTGAATACGACGATCTATCCAGAGGCGGATCGGGTGCCAGCCGACATCAAGAATGCGACGCGAGACTGCAAAAAAATGATCGCGGTATTCGAACAACATATGACGGGCCGTGAGGTTGTGGCTGGCGACAGATTGTCGGTCGCGGACTTCAACGCCGCCTATACGCTGGATTGGGCCAATGAAGCCGGGATGCTGGGCGATGCGCCCAGATTGAGGACTTATCTCGAGACCATGTATGCGCGGCCGACGGCACCGATGACGATCAAGCAGGGTTTCGCAGCGATACCAGGGTGAGCGCCTCGGGAGAAGGAAGTAAGATGCCAACCAAAGCCAGCAAAGCTACCCCCGTTCGCGGCAGCGCACATGATGCGCTATCAGCCTTCCTCGGAGAATGGCGCGCCGAAGGCATGTCGTTCGGGGGCACCGACCAGTCGGGTGCCGATCCTAAAGCCAATGGCGTGCCGTGGGCCAGCACACATACCGCGCGGTGGCACACCGGCGATTTTTTCCTGATCCAGGATGAGCGCGCGACAATCGGGGGAGCACACTTCGACACTCTCAACGTCTTGGGCGTCGAACCTGGTGACGAGCGCCATTTCGCACGGACATTCGAGAACCACGGATTCTATCGGCATTACGCGCTATCGGTGACTGGCCGGACGTGGGTGCTGGAAGGCGAAACCGAGCGCGCCCGCACCGTATTTGATGCAGATGGCAACACCCAAACGATCACATGGGAATGGTTGCGAGACGGCAAATGGCTGCCGCTCTGCGATCGGGTGGCGGTCAGACGCAACTGAAACGAAGGATGCAACAGATGACAGACATTCAAGTCATGACCCAACTGGCTTTTCGTGGTGAGTGCCGTCCGGCGTTCGCGCACTATGAGAAAGTGCTGGGCGGCAAAATCACTGTGATGAACAGCTTTGGCGACAATGACGCCCAATTGCCACCGGGGTCGACCGCAGCGGCTCCCGATCACATCAGGTTTGCGAAACTTCAGGTCGGCAACTTCGCAATTTTGGGCAATGACGTTCCAGACAATGAGTATCAACCGATGCGCGGGTTTCACATCGCACTGCATCTAAAAACTGGCTCTGAAGCCAGGCGAATTTTCGATACTCTTTCGGAGGGCGGTCAGATCGAAACGCCGCTGAGCGAGGTCGCGTGGTCATCCGCGTTCGGCATTTGCACAGACCGGTATGGCACGCCTTGGCTAATCCTCGCGCTCGACAAATAGGTGCTTGCAATGACCCTCACCGCACACTGCCATTGCGGGCGCATCGCGTTTGAGGTCGAAGGCGAACTGCCCGAAAAGCTCACGGGTTGCACCTGCTCGTTCTGCTCGAAGTGTGGCACGCTGTATGCCTAATTGTCCGTCGTCAGTCCATTTGGCGCAATTGGCTACTTGAACTAACGGTGTGATCGACCACTTCGGTTGGTTGATGTTAGGCGGCGAGCTTGCCGCACTACGCGTTCGCTCATGTGTCCGCTTTTGGGATGCGGCTTTGGTGTTTTCGACGTCTGACTTGGCGGCGCTTTGTCGTCCGGCAGGTTAGGGGCCGTTTGCTGACTGGTTGGAGTCAGGGACGAAGATCAAGAAAGCTGCCATTGCGGGGCCCATCAAAGGTAAGGTGACTCCCGCTAAAATAGCCGAAGTTCGGCAGAGGATTTACACCACCCGATAGCGGTCATTCGTTAAGGTATATCAACGATCGCCGCCTCTCAATCGGCGACCCCTTCTTCGTCCGCCAGTCGATCCGCCAACGCCACCAGCCTCATAATATGGGCTCCGAGATCACTGAATCCCTCGGGTGACCTAACCATCAGGTCAAAATACAGCGCGGATATCCGCGCGCATCAGAGGCGGCTCGTATCATTTCCTCCATCTGATGACACGTGCGCTGCACGCGATCGAGCAATGGCGTTGCTACGACGAACTCAGCTCATAGGCGGCGACAGGGGAGGCGAGAAGCCTCGAGGCTCGGTGAGCAACGCGAATGTCTTGCGGTTGGAGGAGAAACACGTGCGCTCACATCGGCCTTTACACGCGATGCATTTGACGAAGGCCGCCGACTTTTCGGACGTTCCGCCCACCATTAGCCGGACCCCAATGCTACCGTTCATTCAGGTGTCGGCTCGCGGTTTCGACGCGACACACGAGAACACCTATTTGCGGATAACTCGGCGCCCTCGCGAATGAAGCGGCGGTTGAGCAGGAAGGCCGTTTGGCGCTAACGGATCATCGGCCCGCTCGGAGCACTTAAGATGAGGGAATCTCTCCTCGATCTTGGCCAGAAGGGTGTCGAACGCTTTCTTCTCTGATGTGCTCCGCACAAACTCAACGCTATCGGGTTGGGTTCCGAACGATAACAACGTCTCGCGCTTAGTCATTTGTCCGAATCCTCTGCGGTGTTTTTGCGACCATAGCGGCCCTGGAGGAATTGTGGATTCTTCGCGGCTGAAAAATAGTGCTTCCGGTCGATCCACACAAAACCGTCGCCCTTGGAAATCACCGCGACGTCGATCGGCCCGCCAACCGTCTCGATCGACAGCGACATGCGCTTCTTCAGCAGGTTGATGTTGACCAGTGCCGCAGCAACGTGGGCGAGTTCATCCTTGGGCAGATTGTATATGGCATCCTCGGTCTGCCAAACGTAATTTTCCTGCTTATGCTTCTCGATGCGCTCTACGAACTTGAAGATTTCCGCTTCTCGCACCTCTTCAAGCGCCGCCTCGAGATCGGCAGCGGTCGCCGTGGACACTCCCGTACATTGGGCGATTGCTTGCCTGCTGATTACTTCGGCGGCCATGACCGCCCATTCGAAGATTCTGCGTTCGAATTCGGCGGGGAGTCCATGCAGGAAAGCATCGGCCGTATCTGAATCGGCGAATGTCTCGATATGTGTATCCTGATCGTTTTCACCGATCCGGACGACTGGCTTGCGAACGAACTTCACCTTGCTGCCATAGACGTCGCCCACCTCGAAAGCTTGGAGCACTGGGAAATACTCACTTTCGCCGAAACCTGCGATGACCACACCCGATAAGCTCAGAGGAGCAATCGCTTCGGCTTCGACGAGACTGAAGGCGAAGTTGCGAAGCGCCTCGACTTCCTCGTTCCCGAGCTGCGGATGCGGCACTTTGAACCGCTCGGTCGTAAGCCGGTTGATTTCTACCGAGCACTCGCCGCCAAGCTCGCGTCCAGCATTCGCGTCCAGCGACGTGGTTCGCGGCGCTGCAGTCCAGTCGGACGTTTCCTGGGCAATTACTCGCGTGTAAATTGCGCGACGTTTGACGTCCATATCGCCCTCGAGCGGCGTGAAACCTGACTCCAAGCGATTGAGCTCACGCCGAATTCGCTCGGCGATCTTTGCGTAATAGCTATCAACCATGTCGAGAAAAAAGCGTTTCTGAGCTTCACGGTCGAAAAGGTGCATCTTCGAAGCGAGATAGGCGAATAATGCATCGCCGTATTCTTCGAGCCGGTCGTAACGCTCATCGCCGAGCTTCTTACGAAAATCTTTGATCAGTGTTTCCCAAGGAACATGCATCAGCGAGGCATTGTTGTAAACCATAATACCTACCGTCTGGGAAAGTAGGAACAGCTTATTCGCAGAGTTAAAGACTTTCTTCTGAGCAGTCGTGACGGCACTATCGGCTGCGAGCGCCACCGCGAGCCGGTTCATCACGGCTACTTCCGAGGTCATGTAGTTCCCTTCCAATGCCTACGTTAGGGTGCATTATACACCATCACTCGCCTTCGTCCTCATCATCTTGATCCATATTAGGACCAAATGACGCGCCCCGCAGTTTGGAAACCTCACGGAAAGTTGGTGCGCGCAAAGACGGCAACCTGCTGTTCGCGCGCAAGCCTCGGCGCAGCGTTGGCGTGACAAGCTTTGCTACGGATAGCGCCGCGATGTCCCGCACCTCCGCCTCCAGCATTGCCGCCTCAGGCAGCCCGGCGATTTCGGCATCGTCGGCACCAACCAAGCTTTGCTCGTGAGCGTCCAGTAGCCGGCTGAGCCTCTGCCAATCATTCAATCTTCCGGTCATATAACCTTCCCTTCGCACACAAAGCGCTGAATGCCGCGGTCGAAACGTTTACGAGCCGCATCGTAAGCCTGCCGGTCGAGTCCCGTCCGCACCGCTGTCTCGAGCGCGGTTTCACCACACTGGATGCCCGAGATGAAGGCGAGCACAGCTTCGTCTTTAGCAAAATAATTGTAGATCGCAGTAAGAACCTGCCGCGCGGCCAAGGCACTGCCTGGAAGCGGTGCATCGTCGGCGACCCTCTCCCAAGCTACGTCGGCCCCGGCCGGTCCGACATCTGACATTAACGGCGCTTCGATCACGCCACGCAAGTGGTCACTCGCGATACTGCGCATGACTTGCGCGAAAAAGGCAACCAGGGGCACCTCTCTCGGCCAGCGCCGTTTACCGCCAAGAATGCGCGCGAATGCCTCGTGGAGTAGGTCCTCCCAATCGAGCCCTGGCACTGGAGCGCTACGCATTTTTGCGATCCGCCCAATCCGCTGCAGATCGACCCCGCCAAGCACTGCAAGCGCCTGACGCACGTCGGCGGCAGAAGCGTGTGGTCTGCTGGCAGAGGGGGCAGGTTGGACCAGTGTCATATCTCCTATGCGCACGGGCGCACTTTTTTGGACGTTGAGCCGCAAAAATATTTTTTTCAAGCCGCAGCATCCAAAAGCCCGGCTGCGGCCCGCATAATCAAGAGTAGGCGCAATCAGTCAAGGAGGCGAGAAATGAGCGACGACAACCGGAGTCCGCGACCAGATTCGGGCAAGCCCGACAAACCACAGGAATACAAGGTCCAGATTGACAAGCAGGTCTTCGAAGTGGCGGATCCAAAGCCGACCGCTCGTGCTCTCCTTGTGCTGGCCGGGAAAATGCCCCCTGAAAGCTTTGCCCTCTACAAGAAGGGCAAGGGTGGTCAGCCCGAGCGCATACCGCTCGATGACGAGGTCGATCTAACTGACCCAGGCATAGAGCGCTTCGTGACGCTGCCGCTGGATCAGACCGAAGGCCTAGGAATCCGGCGGGATTTTGATCTGCCCGAGGAGGATCGCGACTGGCTCGCCTCGCTCGGGCTTACGTACGAGCTGGTGGGCGCAGGAAATATTCTAGGGGTAATCATTTCGGGCTGGCCCGTACCGCTGGGGTATGATGTCGAACGGGTCGATGTTCATGTCCGGATCGAGGCAGGCTATCCAGACACGCAGATTGACATGGCTTATTTCGACCCGCCCCTCACTCGGCTCGACGGCTGCGTCATCGGTGCGACTTGCAGCGAGGTGTTCGATGGCCGGTCGTGGCAGCGATGGAGTCGCCACCGGACACCCGCCAATCCCTGGCGACCGGGCATCGATAGTCTCGAGACCCACTTTGCGCTGGTGGACGATTGGCTCGCGCGCGAGCTGGCGAAGGGTTGAAGGATTATGTCCGAGGTAAGTCTCACTCTGACCCAGAAGCAGCATGATCAATTGCATGCGCACCTCTTTCCTCCCGACGGCTGCGAAGCTGTGGCGCTTCTGCTTTGCGCGCGGCGTGCCGGGGCACAGCGCCACCGGCTTCTAGTGCGCCGGGTATTGCCCATCCCTTATGAGAGTTGCAGCGTACGCTCTCCCGACCGGGTTAGCTGGCCGACCGACTTGCTTCCGCCGCTGCTTGAGGAGGCGGCAAAGAATGGCTGGGCGCTAGTCAAGATCCACGGGCATGTCGGCTATTCTCAGTTCTCCGAGACCGACAATGCTTCTGACTCGGCGCTGTTTCCTTCGGTTCATGGATGGACGGATCAGAATGCACCCCATGCCAGCGCGATCATGATGGATGACGGGCGGGTTTTCGGACGCGCATTTTGGCCTGATGGTCGGATCGAACCGCTCGCGCTCGTCAATCTGGTCGGTCCGGACTTGCGCTTTTGGTTCGCTAACGACGAGCAGATTGCAGTGCCCGACTTCGGCACACGTGTGGCGCAGAGTTTCGGGGAGGGCACCTATGCGCTGTTTCACAAGCTGAAAATCGGCGTCGTGGGCTGCTCGGGGACTGGCTCGCCGGTTATCGAGCAACTCGCCCGCAATTCAGTGGGGAGCTTGGTGGTCGTCGATCCCGACGTCGTCGAGACGAAGAACCTCAATCGCATCCTCAATTCCACCGCAGCAGATGCCGACGAAGCACTACCTAAGGTCGCGCTCGTGCGCCGCAGCGTCGAGGCGCTTGGGTTTGGGACACGGATCGAGGCCTTCGCTGACACTCTGTTCGCACCTGAAATCGTGCATAGCCTCGCCAACTGCGACATCCTTTTCGGCTGCATGGATTCGATCGACGGTCGCCATCTTCTGAACAAGCTCGCTGCCTTCTACCTCATCCCCTACCTTGACCTCGGAGTGAAAATCGAGGCCGACGGTCTTGGCGGGGTCAACCAAGTCTGCGGCACAGTGCATTATCTGCTGCCAGAGGGCTCGAGCCTGCTTAGCCGCGGCGTCTATACTATGGAGCAGGTGCGGGCTGCGGGACTGCGGCGCACCAATCCAGCAGCTTATCGCGATCTCCTCGCCGAAGGCTATATTAAGGGAGTTGCCGAGGATCGGCCTGCGGTTATCCAGCTCAATATGCTAGTCGCGAGTCTAGCGGTCAACGAGCTGATGGCGCGGCTTCACCCTTACCGGATCGAAGACAATGGTGACTATGCCGCACACCGCATCAGCCTTAGCCATGGTATTTTTGCACACGAGGGAGACGGCGAGCCATGCGCGGCACTTGCGCGTCACGCCGGGCGCGGAGACGTTCATCCGTTGCTGGACTGGCCAGAGCTTTCGGCAGGGGAGGAGAAAGCCGGTGAAGCTAACTAGACTGTTCCGCTTCGTCTTCGACCTCTTCAGCCCTGTTTACGCCAGCGAGAAAGTCGAAGACCTCCCCGATGCGCTCGAGCCTAAGACACTTTATCTCGTTGGCGACCGCACCCCGTGGGCGGCCGCGCTGCTATGTCCATGCGGCTGCAGGGATGTAATCCAGATCAGCCTAATCGCCAACGACAACCCGCGATGGCGCATATTTGAGCACACCGACAGTACTATGAGCATCTTCCCCTCGATTCGACGTATTAAGAATTGTCGTTCGCATTTCTTCCTGCGGCGAGGGAGGATCGGTTGGGCAAAAGATATCGAGTTGTAGAATTGGGTCTCGCATGCGGTGACTTGTGTCGGTCTCGCCCTGTCGACGTTCGCCAGGCGATTATTCACATCATAAATGAACGTCCGCCTATCCCGGTCAGCTGCAGGGAAGCGGACAAGTGGCGACTTCCAACATTTCAGTCGTTCAAAATGGCGTTCGCCCGTTCAAGGGAACGGCAGGTTTCAGGCATCTCACTTTGCCATTTAACGACTTAAATGGCGGCGCGAAGCAGAAACGGATGAACACATTCTCACAGCGAAGGAGGCGGCGAAAGCTTAAGGAAAGCGGAGGGGTTGCTTGTCGGGCGGTTGATCGACTACGCTTCGATCAGGCAGGCGGAGCTGCTGTTGGAATAGGCGAGGGGGAACATGGATACTGGCACCGGACTCGAATCTGGCACTGATCAGCGCTTGGTAAAGGGAAGAACTTCATGGACACGCCTACATTAACGCAGATGGGGATCAACAACCCGTCTGAGATCACCCGATATGCGTTGAGCCAGCCAAGCGTACAGGTGGATGAACTTACCATCTACTACAAACGGCAAAAAGGCTCGCTGCTGCCTGTCCGCCGCGCGTACGAG
>JANPBI010000184.1:0-5945 GCA_031430315.1 Rhodobacterales bacterium
GCTGGGCGGTTGGCTTTGCCGGGTTTGTTCTGGCCAAGAAACTGCCGGGCGGCTGGATGGGACGGCTGTTCGTTCTTGGCCCGATGATCGGGGCGCAGGGGCTGCTGGGCTGGTTGATGGTCCGCTCGGGCCTGCGGGACAGCAATGTGGATGTGGAATCCTATTTTCTCGCAGCGCATCTGGGACTGGCCTTTGTGATCTTGGGAATGATTGCATGGTTCATCTTTGACCTTGGTTGGACGCCTGCGACATTGTTGCAAGCCCGCCGCGCCGGTGAGCCGCGTCTATTCGCCCTTTCGACCGGCCTGATGCACTTTGCTTTCCTGCAAATTCTGCTGGGGGCGCTGGTCGCGGGAATTGACGCCGGACGCGGCTTTCCAACCTGGCCCGATATGAACGGGCAGTTCTTTCCTGCCGACGCGTTTTATGTGCCGGGGCGACCTGTCTGGGCGGCGTTTTTTGAAAATCCCGGTCTTGTGCAATTCATCCACCGCATGTCGGGATATCTTCTGTTTGCCTTTGGCATTGTCGTCTGGCTGCGGGGACGGCAGTCGGCGCACGGGGCAACGCGCGCCGCCTTTCATGCTGTTATGGCAATGCTCGTGGCGCAGATGGGGCTGGGGATCGTAACCGTGCTGACGGCCGCAAGCCCCCATGTGGCAATTACCCACCAAATCGGCGCCGTAATCATGTGGGTGTTGATCTTGCGGGCGCGGCACCTGGCCCGGTTTCCCATTCTTGGTTCAGTACGTAAGGGAACCCAATGACGGCCTTTGACGGTCTGATGGCGTTCCAGCGCGAGACCGAGGCGCTGTCTCAGGTGGCCGAGCGTCTGGGCTGGGACCGGGAAACCATGATGCCGCCCGCCGCCGCGACCCAGCGCAGTGAAGAGATTGCGGCACTGGAAGGTGTCTTGCATGCCCGCCGCACCGATCCGCGCATCGCCGACTGGTTGGACCGGGCCGAGGCATCTGATGATATCGGGCACGCGCAGTTGCGCCTGATCCGGCGAAGCCATACCCGCAACGCCAAGGTGCCCGCGCGTCTGGCGCAGGACATCGCGCGCCAGACCTCCACCGCGCAAGGCATCTGGGAGGAAGCACAGGCCAAGGATGACGTGGCCCCGTTCCTGCCGGTCCTGGCCGAGGTCCTGCGGCTGAAACGCGAAGAGGCCGCCTGCCTGGCCGAAGGCGGCGATCTTTATGACGCGCTTTTGGACGATTATGAGCCGGGGGCGACGGCGGCGACGGTCGCGGCAATGTTCGACCGCATGCGCCCGCGTCTTGTCGCCCTTCGCGCGGCGATCCTGGGAACGGGGCGCCGCGTTGCAGGTCTTGAAGGGTCCTTTGCCAAAGACAGCCAGCTTGCCCTGGCGCGCAAGGTCGCAAGCGCATTCGGCTATGACTGGTCGCGCGGACGGCTTGATCTTGCGGTCCATCCGTTTTCCTCTGGCTCCGGTTCGGACAGCCGGATCACCACGCGGGTGGTGGAATCCGAGCCCTTCAATTGCCTTTCCTCGACGATCCACGAGGTTGGCCATTCCAGCTATGAGTTGAACATTGATCCATCTTTCGCGCTGACCGCGATCGGGCGCGGCGTGTCGATGGGCGTGCATGAAAGCCAAAGCCGCATCTATGAAAACCAGATCGGCCGCAGCCGCGCCTTTACGGGCTGGATATTTGACCAGATGCAGGCGCAGTTCGGCGATGCCGGGGCGCCGACGCCCGAGGCCTTCTACGCCGCCGTCAATCGCGTCCGGTCCGGCTACATCAGGACCGAAGCGGATGAGGTGCATTACAACCTGCATGTGATGATGCGCTTCGACCTGGAGCGCGCGCTGGTCAGTGGAGATCTGTCGGTGCCCGATCTCGAGGCCGCATGGAACGACCGCTTCTTTACGGATTTCGGGGTCAAAGTGGACCGGCCGTCAAACGGTATGCTGCAAGACGTGCACTGGTCTTGCGGACTGTTTGGCTATTTCCCGACCTACACGTTGGGTAACCTTTATGCAGGCTGTCTTTACGCGGCCCTGCGCGCGGCCGTCCCTGGCCTGGACCGCCAGCTTGCTGCAGGTGACACTTCCGGTGCGACGCGGTGGCTGCACGACAACGTCCAGCAGCACGGCGGCCGCTATGCGCCCCGCGATCTGATCACGCGGGCCACGGGACAAGCTCCGACTGAAAGTCCGTTTCTCGACTATCTTGAAACGAAATTCGGTGCGCTTTACGGACTTTGATCGCGAAGGGTGCGCCGCGTCAGGTCTTGCCGCGCGTAAAGCGTCCCTCAATCTGCGCGCCACTTTCGATCACAAGGGTCGCATAGGTGACGTCGGCCGCCACATTCGCGGTCGAGCGCATCGAAAAGCTCTGGCTGTCGACCTTGCCGTCAAGCCGTCCTTTGACCTCGACGCTGTCGGCCTTGACCGAGCCTGAAACGCGACCTTCCTGCCCGACGATCAGGGCGTGCGCTGTGATGTTGCCATCAATTTCGCCCATGATTTCGACCGTGCCGGAACAAGCGATCTCGCCGGTGATACGCAGGTCTGACCCAAGTATGGATTTGGCAGAGTTGTTGCCAGGCGGCATCGTGGGGCGCGCAACGGGTGACGAAGTTGGATCGGCGGTCTTGTTGAACATGGATGGCCCCTTGGGTTCTTGATCTTGATAAGTGCCGATGCACAAGGCCGGGTCAAGTACCGAGCGCAACGGGTCACGTTCTGGTGCGGGCTTTCCGCCCGAGTACGGCGCAATCACCACTGACAGGCTTGCGGGGCTGTGGTCAGATGGGTGGGAATCATCAAGGTGGACCGGACTAGGCATGGCAAACAATCGGGACGATGGATTTTTCAGGCCGGTCTCTGGCTTTGACCTGCCACGATTCGCAGGCATCCCGACCTTCATGCGCCTACCGCATGTGCCGTTTGACCATCCAAGGTTCCCCGAGGTTCAGATCGGTCTGATTGGTGCACCCTGGGATGGCGGCACCACAAACCGGCCTGGCGCGCGCCACGGGCCGCGACAGTTGCGCGACGCCTCCACCATGATCAGGGCCGTGAACGGAGCGACCTGGGTGTCGCCGTTCGAGCGGTCGGTTTGCGCCGATCTGGGGGATGTGGCGCCAAACCCCGGAGACCTGATGGATAGCCTTGCGCGGATGGAGGCATTTTATGATCGGGTTGTGGCGGCAGGGATCAGACCCCTGACCGGAGGCGGTGACCACCTGTGCACTTTGCCGATCTTGCGCGCCGTGGCAAAGGCGCGCGCCGTCGGGATGATCCAGTTCGACAGCCACACCGATCTAAACGACATCTATTTCGGCACTAGCCGCTATAACCACGGCACCCCGTTCCGACGCGCGGTGGAGGAGGGGCTGATCGACCCGAAGCGCTATGTGATCATCGGGATTCGCGGCACGGCCTACGGGCGCGAAGATTGGGATTTCGCGGCCAGTGTCGGCATCCGCATCATTCCCAATGCCGAATTTCATGCGCGGGGACCGGAGGACGTGATGGCCGAGGCACGCGAGATCGTGGGGCAGGGGCCGACTTACGTGACCTATGATATCGACTTTGTCGATCCAACTTTTGCTCCGGGGACGGGGACGCCAGAGGTGGGCGGGCCAAACAGCTGGCAAGCCTTGCAGGTCGCGCGGGGTTTGCGGGGTCTGAACATTGTCGGGGCCGACTTGGTGGAGGTCTCACCGCCCTTTGACGCCTCTGGCGGGACGGCGTGGCTGGGCATCAGCCTGATGTTCGACATGCTCTGCGCGATGGCCGAAGGGGCAGGGGGCGTGGCCGCTGGCAAGATCTGACGGCACCTTTGGCGCTTCGCAGGCTGAAATTGCGCGGGACAAAGACAACATGCACGCTGACATGATCATCACGAATGCCCGCGTCCTGACAATGGACGCAGACCGGCCAACGGCCGAAGCAGTCGCTATTGTCGGCGACAAGATTGTCGCCGTCGGGGATCGCAGGTCCGTCGAGGTGCTTGCGGGGCAGGGGACGCGGGTAATCGACGCCGAGGGGCGCACCCTTTTGCCGGGTTTCGTTGAAAGCCACATGCATCTTTTCTTTGGCGGGGCAGAGCTGACGCATCTGCAGCTGACCGGTGTCTATGGAGCCGAATCCCTGACGGACAAGTTCCGGACTTTCGCGGCCTCGCGTCGCGACCAGTCCCTGCTGATGGCGCAGGGTGCAGACTATGCGATGCTGGACCATCCCTTGACGCGTCACGATCTGGATGAGGTCATCGCGGATCGGCCCATCGCGATGACGGCTTACGACCATCACACCGTCTGGGCCAATACAGCGGCGCTTAAGGCGGCGGGCCTTTTGCAGGGGGCCGCGATGCCGCAGGGCCACGAGGTGATGATGGGGACAGACGGCCTTGCCTCGGGCGAATTGCGCGAATTCGAGGCTTTTGCCCCGGTGGTGGCGCTGGGGGGCGAGGAACGCGCCTATCTGGGCATCGCGACCGGGGCTGAACCTGCATCCGCGCCCACGCCCGCAGAGCGCGCGCTGGACCGGGCCATGCTTGCCCGGGGCCTCGCCCATTGCGCAGCACATGGCGTGACGTCGATCGTCAACATGGATGGCAACCACTATACTCTCGACCTACTACGCGAGATGCAGGGCGCGGGCGACCTAATAGCGCGCGTCAAAGTGCCGTTTCATTTCAAGCCGCAGATGGACCTGGTCGAACTGGACCGCGCCGAGGCGATGACGCGCGATTTCAATGACGACTGGCTGACCTCCGGCTTCGTCAAGATGTTCATGGATGGCGTGATGGACAGTGGCACCGCCTATCGGCTGGACGCCTACCCCAACATGCCGGGGCATCACGCGGCACCACTGTTCAGCCAGGCGGCGTTCAACAGGGTGGCGACCGAGGCGGATCGGCGTGGGTTGCAGATCGCGGTCCATGCCATCGGGGACGGGGCGGTGCGCCAGACCATCGACGGCTATGCGGCGGCGCGAAAGGCAAATGGTGCGCGCGACAGCCGCCACCGGATCGAGCATATTGAACTGATCGACCGCGCCGATGTGCCACGGCTGGGAGAATTGGGGATCGTCGCGTCGTTGCAGCCGTCGCATGCTCCCGGCGCGATGGACTTCGCGGCATATCCAGCTTTGGACAAGGTTGGACGTGGCCGCTGGGCCGACAGCTTTTTGCAGCGCACGCTGGCGGAAGCCGGGGTAAGGATCGCCTTTGCCAGCGACTGGCCGGTGACTGATGTGGCGGTGCTGCGCAGCGTCCAGGCGGCCCTGGCGCGCGTGCCCTATGCCGACCGTGCCGAAGAATGCCTTTGCTTGTCCGACGTTCTGCACGCCTATACTGCGGGGGGCGCCTGGGCGGCCCACCGGGAAACACTGACTGGTCGGCTGGTACCCGGGATGGCGGCAGATCTGGTGTTGCTGGGCGGCGATATCGGCGCGGTTCCGGTGGCGGGAATCGGCACCTTGGGGGTCGCGCTGACCGTCGCAGGCGGCCGGATCACGCACGAAAACGACGCTGCCCGCCTGTAGTCGCGCGAAGATGGTCGCAAGAATGCCAAAGTTTGCAGCATTGCCCTGCGTCCGGTCCGGCGAAAAGCTGCGTGGTCCACAGTTTTCGTCGCTGGCCCATCACTTTTCGCTTGCAGGGGTGCGTGAGCGGACGTAGAAGGCCCCTCACCGAAACAGACGGCGGCGCGCCAACGCGTCGTAATCTGGTGCGGGCGCCACGACGAAGATCGGGGCAAGACAATACCGGAGGCAAGGCGGTAGTT
This sequence comes from Rhodobacterales bacterium, assembly GCA_031430315.1. Classification (GTDB taxonomy): domain Bacteria; phylum Pseudomonadota; class Alphaproteobacteria; order Rhodobacterales; family Rhodobacteraceae; genus JAJNPS01. Next base: position 5,770 of record JANPBI010000184.1, read on the forward strand.
ACGCTGGAATGTTCAGCGTTCTGCTTTTTTGTGTCATCGCTCTTTGAAACGTTTGATTTAATGAAGGGATATGTGGGCGGTTTGGGCGCATCGGCGTCTGACTGTTTGCATATCGACCTGGTAGGGTGAGCGATCATCCGATGATCCGGGTGTCAGCTTCACTGTCTTGGCGAGGT
>JANPBI010000185.1:0-4211 GCA_031430315.1 Rhodobacterales bacterium
GCCGTTGAACCCGCCCCAGGAAATCCCGTACATCGCGACCTGCCCGTCACACCAGTCCTGGCCAGCGATCCACGCAATCGCATCGCAGCCGTCCTGTTGTTCCGTCACGGTGTATTCGTCGTCGATCAGCCCCTGACTGTCGCCAGTGCCGCGGATATCGAGCCGCACGCAAGCATAGCCATGCCCTGCCAGATAGGAGTGCATCTTATTGTCGCGCGCGCGGCTGCCTTCGCGCTTGCGGTAGGGCAGGTATTCCAGGATCGCGGGAACCGGACCGGCACCCACCGGTCGCCAAACTTTGGCGGCGAGGCGGGTTCCATCGGGCAGAGGGACAAAGAGGTTCTCGATGACCTCTACATCATGGGGCCAGCCTTGGGAAATCACTTCCATTGCGGGTCCCCCTTTCCCTCTTGAACGACGATGCAACTGGCCGGGCCAACCGTCAACATGAAAGCGCGGGACGTCAGGTGATTTGGCCCAGATGCAGTTCCAGCAATCCCAGGCAAAGCGCCCTGGCCTCGGATGGCGGCATGGCATCCGGGTCAAGACAATGCTGCAGTCCCAGACCATCGACCAGACAAATCAGCGCCTTTGCCAGCGCCCGGGCGGCGATAACACGACCCCGTTGCGCTGCAACTGCCGAGATCGCATTGCTGACCCGATCCAGATAGGCCGCGTATTGTCGGCGGTGCTCGGCACCCAGTTCGGCATTGACCGAAATCTGCCCCCACAACGCCAGCCAGACATTCAGCGCCTCGCGGTTGAAAAAGCGTGGATCCACATAGCTGTCGATCAGGGCAACAATACGCGCCTCGGGAACAGTTGCCTCAGTCGGCTCGGGTAGGCTTTCGGCATAGACGCGCGCATAGACCGCTGCGAGCAAGCCGTTGATCGACCCGAAATGGTGTGCGATCAGGCCACGCGTGATGCCCGCCTCGGCGCAGACCTTGTCGACGGTAAAGCCCTGGATGCCGCCCCGCGCAATGCAGACACGCGCGGCCTCGACCAGGGCCGAGCGCCGGTCTGCGCTAGGCAACCGGACATATTTCGTGCGGATGTTCACGGCGCCAGTATCAGACGCATGCGGAAGTCGACCGAACGGTTGGCAAGGGGGGCTTGCACCGCAGGTTCAGCCGCCGAAAAGCGTCGTGTCATAGGTTAGCGACAGACCGAAGTAGCCGTCGACATAGTCCGAACCGTCATAGTAGCGCACATCAACGCCAACTTCGTCACTTACGGCATATGTCGCCCCGATATCCCATTCGGTTTCGCTACCTGCCCCTGCGACCTCATAGACACCGAAGTTGATCGACCCGTTCCAGGCATCGGAAAAGTCGTAGGCAGCACCGACATAGGCGCTACTCGTGCTGTCATCGGGCACATGATAGAGATCCAGCGACACCGAGGCCTTGTCGCCCAGCGTCTGACCCAGCGACAACAGGATTTCGCCGCAGCATGCGCCGCCGTCGTTGGGAAGGTAGTATTGGGTATAGGAAAGGTCGTAGCTCAGCCCGCTGTCCAGATCGCGCCGGTAGCCCAGATAGGCCGTGATTTCGTTGGCAAGGTTGTCATTGGCGATCTCGCCCGAAAAACCAAGGTAAAACCCGTTCGCTTCGGCCTCGACATAGGTGGAGAACGTGGTGGTGTCGGCACTGCCCGAACCGTCCGGTGACAGCAGATACTCCAACTCGGCACCGCCATATACCACGACATCCTGGGACGAGGCGGGCAGGGCGCCGATCATGAGAAATGCTAGCGTCGTTGCGGTTGTCTTGATCATGGGATTTCCCTTTTTGTTAGCATTCGCCGCCCGCGTAGTTCAGTCCACACGAACCGGCGCTTTCGTGTCATTGCGGTCAGTCAATCAATTCAACGGTGCACCTCCTTCAGCCTTGCGCCGCGCGATAAAGGCGTCAAGCGCATCCACCACACCTTGGTCAAGCGCGGGGTCGGCATGTTGCCGCAGGACCTCTTTCCAAACTGTGTTGGCCCGCGTGCGTGCATCGATGCCGCCTTTTTCCAACCAGCTTGGATAGTTGTCCCAGTTGGAGATCAGCGGCGTGTGAAACGCGGTCTCATATCGGTCCATGGTATGTTTGGTCCCAAAAAAGTGCCCGCCGGGCCCTGCTTCGCGGATCGCGTCCAAAGCAAGCCCAGCCTCGTTTACCTCAATCGGGGAAAAATAGGCATCCATCATTTGTAGCATTTCCGCGTCCAGGATCAGCTTTTCAAAGCTCGCCGTCAGCCCGCCATGCATCCAGCCCGCGCAATGGTTCAAAAGGTGCGCCCCTCCCATCAATGCGCCCCATATCGCCATCTGGGATTCGTAAGCCGCCTGAGCGTCGACCTCGTTGGCCGCCGTCACGTTCGAACTGCGGAACGGGACGCCGATGTAGCGGGCCAGTTGGCCGGTGGCTTGCGCCGCCTTGGTGTATTCGGGGGTGCCGAATGCGGGTGCGCCCGAGCGCATGTCGACGTTAGAGGTGAAGCCGCCATACATCACCGGCACGCCCGGCCGCACGATCTGGGTCAGGACGATCCCGGCCATGGCCTCGGCGTGCTGCTGGACCAGCGCACCGGCAATGGTCACTGGGGCCATGGCACCCGCAAGGGTAAAGGGCGTGATCGCCAGCACCTGGCCATGTTCGGCCATGCAGATCAGCCCCTCGGCCATCGGAACATCCAGCTGCAACGGCGAGTTGGTGTTGATGATGCCCAAGAGGGTCGGGCGCGTCGTCAGACCCTCAGGCGTCGTCCCAAGCGCGATCGCCGCCATCTCGATCCCGTCCATGGTGCGGGCATGGCCGAGGGTTTGGGTCTGCCAGTTCTTGTCCAGAAGCGTGATCTGCGCACGGTAGATGTCGAGGTGGCGCGTATTGGCCGGCAGGTCGAGGGGCTCAAAAGGGCCGCCGCCTTCCTGATGGATGACGTTCAGGGCCTGGATCAGCCGGATATAGTCGCACATCTCGGCATAGGTGCCATCGCGGCGGCCCTTGTCGTTGCACATCACATAAGCCGGGCCACCGACCGCGCCATAGATGCAATGGGCGCCGCCCGCGGCCAGCGATTTCGCTGGATCGCGCGCCTCCAGCGTGAAGGTGGCCGGAACGGTCGCCAGGCGTTCCATGATCATCGAAGGGTCGAAGCGGACCATGTCGCCGGTGACCGTTGCCCCCGCTTGGGCGTAAAGCGCGCGGGCTTTTTGGTCTAGGATGCGCATCCCGATTTCCGACAGCACAGTTAGCGCCGCCTCGTGGATTGCCGCGACCTGATCGGCACTGATGACCTCGATCGGCGCATAGGGGCGGGGGCGCTGGCCGTAGGTGGATTGCGTCACGTTGCCACCACGAGCGCCGCGCGGGTTCGGGCGGCGGCGGTTCTCGGCGGTCACTCGGCAGCCTCTGCGCGGTGGGGAAGCGCGAAATCGAGCGGGGCAAAGGGGGCGTCGCGGCGGACAAGGATATCGGCCTTTGCCAGCCCCAGTTCGCGGGCGGTCTTGTGGCCCTGATAGACGGCATGAACGATGGCCCCCGGTGCATTGGCATCGCCGGTGAGGGCAAGGGACTTGATGCCAGCCGCCTTGAGGTCTGCGCCCTCCAGCACCGCATGCAGCGCCGATCCGCCCTGACGCATCCCGACAATGACCAGCGACCGCGCCGCAATCTCGCGCGTCTCGCCGCTGAAGATCTGCGCCAATTGCAGGCGTTCGCCGTCAAAACCCGTAACGATCTCAAGCGTCCGGTACGCGATCCCGGCCTTGAGGAACGCCTGATGCACCAGCGGCTGTTCATTGGTCATGAAGCCCCAGGCCTGTGCCGCGCCCGCCGTCGTGATGTAGGTCGTCGGCAGCCCACGTGCTGCCAGCTCCTCGGCAATCGCTGACCCAAGATAGTAATTGTCGAAGTCAAAGACCGCGACCGGGCCTTCGATGATGGTTCCCGCAGCGATGTCGTCGGGCGTGTAAATGCGCGGTCCCATGAGAGCTTCGACCGGCAACTCGTTGGCACCACACAGCTTTGTCGTCCAGTGCGCGCCCGTTGCAACGACGACATGATCCGCGCCGAAGGCCAACACATCCTCCGTTGTCATCTCGCTATGGGCATGCAATGAGACATTGGCCATCTGCTTCAAACGACCCAGCCGGTAGTCGGCCACACGAAACCACTGGCGCAGGCCGGGCAGTCTGGTCTCCCACAAAAGTCGCCCGCCAA
>JANPBI010000186.1:0-8045 GCA_031430315.1 Rhodobacterales bacterium
GTGATATCGAGTTTCTGGGTCGCTGAACGCCCCGGTAGAGAGCGCCGAGCCCAAACCAACACAAAGGCCGCTGACAGTGATGTCAGCGGCCTTTTGCTATAGAATGGTTCCGTGACGCGACGGTCAGCCTCCGACGTAAAACAGACCACCCGGAGACAGCGCCTTGTCGATCTGTCCAGACACCATCAACGTCAAAGGATCGGCCTGCATCAACATGCCGCCAAGTCGGTCAATGCCGTCGCTGTCCAGCAATGCTGCGACGCGGGCGTTGAATACATCGACACCAAGTTGCTGGTGGATTGCCCCCTTCAGCGTGAAGCCAAAGGCGATGACCAACAACAGCGGACCAAGAACCGGCGTCCGGCGGGCTTTTTGCGGAGAGAAGTCAGCCCGGCCAAGCGTCCCGGCGGCCATGAAGCTGTGGCCTCGGGCATGCGTGTATTCGATGCGTGCCACACGCTTGTAGAAGTCATTCAGGTTGGGATCAGCCCAGGTTTGACTCATGGTGCACCTACTCAATCACTTAAAAACGTTGGGAAAAGCTACGGTGGAATTATGGCTTTTCTGCGGCTTTTGCGTCAAGAGTTCGGCGTTCACTGGTTCCAGTCTAGATACTATCCGCGGGTTAGAACCAGTGTTGACCACTCTCCTATATCATCCTGCGACTTACGGTTGAATCCCGCGGAAAGATAAGCAGAGGTGATCGCCTGCGCCTGAGTTACCAAAAGGCCGGAAAGAATCACGCTTCCGCCCTTGGCAACATGGGCCGCAACGTCGGGCGCAAGCTCGATCAGCGGGCCCTTAAGGATATTGGCAAAGACCAGGTCATACGGAGCCGCGGCAGCCAGCAACGGGTGAGCGAACCCGGCGGCCTCAAGGCAGGTAACCCGATCTGCAAGGCCGTTGATCGCCACATTCGCCAGCGCCACTTCGACCGCCACCTCGTCAATATCCGACGCAATCACGGCTGCCCCGGGACAGCTGGCTGCGGCGGCCATGGCCAGGACAGCTGTGCCACAGCCGATATCGGCCACATTTCGCGGGGTTTCCCCTGCGGCCAGCAGACGGTCCAGCGCCCATAAACAGCCCAGTGTCGTGCCATGATGCCCGGTGCCAAAAGCAACCGTCGCCTCGATCTCCAGCGCGATGCGGCCCGCAGGCACCAAGGCACGATCATGGGCCCCATAGACGAAAAAGCGCCCGGCCTCGACCGGCGAAAGCTCGCGGCGGACTTTGGCGACCCAATCGATTTCCGGCACTTCCGACACGGCAAAAGGGCGGGCCACAAAGGCCAGCGCCAGCATCTCCAGCGTGGCTGCCACAGGGGGTTCCAGAAAATAGGCCCCGACCTCCCAAAGCCCCGATCCGTCCTCGACCTCGAACACCCCGACGCCCACAGGTTCGGGGTCCATCCGCTCCATGGCGGCGGCCAGGCCTTTGGCCGGGGCTTCACCCATCAAGGTGGTCAGGGCAGAATAGGTGGGCATGGAACGTGCCTTTCAGGCAGTGGCGACGGCTTGGGGACGCAACCGGATCATGAGATAGTTGTTGTTGGCAAGAAAGGCCTCGGACGTGCGGCTGGTCTCGAAAAATCGCTGCATCAGCCGTCGCCGCTGGCGATCCCCGGTCATGCGGTCAAAGACCCACCGCACCATGCGCCAACGGCCGGGCTTTTTATCCCCAACCTCGCCGTCGATCCGGGCAATGGCATGGCCGATGACATGGAACAACGCCTGTTCAAGGTCGATCGAAGGGGCGACGGCAGCCGAGACATCCTCTTCGGCCACGATGGCAACTGGCAGGTCCGCAACCCGCGCGCGAAAGGCACTGGCGCGGTGTCCCCCGCCAACCGTTGCCTTGCCCGACCCTCCCTTGAAGGTATCGCTGCGAAAGCAGTCCCCGATCAGGATCTCACCGTCCGGTGCCAAAAGGCTCAGCGCCCGGCTGATCCCGAAGTCCAGCGGGATATACTGAAAGCTTTCCGAAAAGAGGCAAAGATCATAGGGACCGGTGCCTTTGAAATCCTCGAACATGCATTCGTGGACCTGGGCTGCGGGCGCATTGACGCGGCAACGCTCTGCCAGAAAAGGTGACGGTACCACGATTTCGACCTTGTGACCCATGGAGATCAGCTTGGCCGCCGTGGCTCCGGCGCCGCCACCGATGTCCAGGATGCGCAGGCCGCTGCGGGCGGGCAGATGCGCAAAAAGGCGCGCGGAGTAGGCGTCCTGGGCCGCACGCAGGTTGCCCGCCGTCACCTCAAGGCCCGTCCAGTCGCCGTAATGCAGATGTTCGGCCCCGGTCAGCCAGCGGACAAAGGACAAACCCACATCCAGCCCGATTGCGCGGGTATCAATCTTCGTCCGAGCCATCCGACCTCTCGTTGCGACAGAATTGGGGGCACCAGGGACGGGCCGCCGCCATTAACCTTCGCATCGCAAATTCTGCCCGCAGGCGCAACCGGCGAAGAAAAGGTCGGGGATTTTCGGCCCCGACCGGCCTGGTTCTGCGCTGGGTGGTTTGGATCAGGCGCGGACGCCCACACCAATCGGGCAGGTCACGCCTGTGCCGCCGATGCCGCAATAGCCGTTGGGGTTCTTGGCCAGGTATTGCTGGTGATAGTCCTCGCCAAAATAGAACACCGGGGCGGGCAGAATTTCCGTGGTGATTGCTCCGAACCCGGCAGCCTTCAGGCGCGGCGAAAACGTGGCCTTGCTCGCCTCGGCGGCAGCGGCCTGTTCGGTGGTGTAGGTATAGATGCCCGAGCGGTAGGTGGACCCCATGTCGTTGCCCTGACGCATGCCTTGCGTCGGGTCATGGCCTTCCCAGAACACCTTGAGCAATTCCTCATAGCTGATCACGGCGGGATCATAGATCACCCGCACGACCTCGTTATGGCCCGTCAACTGGGTGCAAGTTTCCTGGTAGGTCGGATTAGGCGTGAACCCGCCCGCATAGCCGACCATCGTCAGCCAGACGCCCGGCAACTGCCAGAACTTGCGTTCCACCCCCCAGAAACAGCCCATGCCGAACATTGCCTCGGCCATGCCAGCGGGCACCGGGGATTTCAGGGACAAGCCGGTCAGGAAATGCGTCTCGGCTGTCGGCAAGGGTTCGGGCCGACCCGGCAAGGCGCGGTCGGCGGTGACCATTTCAAGCTTCTTGGCATTGGTGAAGAACATCGCGGCCTCCTTGTGCTGGGGTGAATATAGGGCGGGCGGGGTCGTGCCACCAGCACCATGCCAGGGACGTGAAGCGGTGAAACCCTATTCGGCCGGTGCCGGGCGCGGGCCTGTCAGGATCGTCTCGTACCCTGGTTCCGGGTGTCGTGGGATCAAAAGGGCGAGGACAAGCGCCACCAGCGCCATGCCCGCACCAAGAACGAACACATAGTCCGGCGATTTCGCCCACATGTAGCCCAGCGCAGCCGGCAGAAAAACGGCGGCGATATGGTTGATGGTGAAGGCCACCGCCGCCGTGGGGGCAATGTCGGCAGGATCGGCGATCTTCTGGAAATAGGTGCGCAGCGCAAAGGACAGCGCAAAGAACATCTGGTCGGCGATATAGAGACCTCCGGCGATCACCAGCCCCCAGCCAAACCAGTAAAGCCCGCCATAAGCCAGGAACACCAGCGTCAGGCCGACATATTCAAAGATCATCACGTTGCGTTCGCCCCACTTGCCAAGGGCACGGCCCATCGCCGGGGCGGCGAACATCTGCAGGATATAGTTGATCAGCAACAGCGCGGTCATCTCGGACACTTTCATGCCGAAACGCTCCACCATCATGAAGCCCGCAAAGACGACGAAAATCTGCCGCCGCGCCCCCGCCATGAATTGCAGCGCGTAGTAGAGCCAGTAGCGGCGGCGCAGGACCATGTGCTTGTGCTGGCGGTGCGGCCCTTCGAACTGCGGATAGGCGATCATACAAAAGATCGCGATGGCGGCACAAAGACCCCCCGACACCATATAGACGATGTCATAGGTCAGCCCCAAAGGCTCCCACAGGAACACAATGGCCGCATAGGCCGCCAGCGATGCACCTGAGCCCACCCCTACCAGCCAGCCCAGCATCTGCGGCGCGCGGCCCTTGTCGATCCATTGCAGTTGCAGGGACTGGTTCACGGTTTCAAAGTAGTGAAACCCGATGGACGACAGCAGTGTGATTGTCAGGATGCCGCTCAGCGACGGAAACCACGCCGTGACAGCGGTAGACGCCCCCAAAAGGACCAGCATCGACAGCCCGAAAACCTGTTCGCGGAACACCAGCAAAAGGGCGATGACGACTACCGCCAGCAGGCCGGGGATCTCGCGGACCGTGTGCAACCATCCGATTTCGACGCCAGTAAAGCCTGCCACCTCGAACACAAAATTGTTAAGCATCGCCGACCAGGTCGCAAAAGCGATTGGCATCGCGGCGGCCGTCAAGATCAACAAGCTTTCCGGCCTGCGCCAGCGCGGCAGGGTTTCGGCCTCTGACAGGGTCATGCGGCGGGACATGGTCCTTTCGATATACCGCCAACGACAAACTGGCCAGAGGGGCCTTGTGCGGGTTACAATCCGGCAGAACAACCGTCATGAAAGGGCGTGGCCATGCCTGGAAAGATGCAGGTCGAAAATGTCGGACAGCCCGGAAAGTCCTACATTGTCGATGCCGACAAGTTCACAGCAATGCGCTCGGCGGTTCTGGCGATCTGTCCCGCCGCCCCGCCGGGCCTGACCCCCGCCGAGATCATCACGGCCGTGATCCCCCACTTGCCGGGCGATCTCTTTCCCGGCGGTGATACCGCCGGATGGTGGGTCAAATGCGTTCAACTGGACCTGGAGGCAAAAGGCATCTTGACGCGCGCACCCAAGGCGCCGGTGCGTCTTTGGAAAACCTGACCCGTTCCGACCACAAAAGGTATCTTCAGGGTCCGAGGGCTGGATCCCCAGGCTGGGTCAGTAGAAACTTTGCGGGTCGATATCTATCGCCAGCCGCAGGTTTGTCGGCAGCTTGACCTGCGCAACCCATTCCGCCAGCGCCGCCTGCAAAGCGACTCCCTTATCCGCCTTGACCAAGAGCCGCACCCGATGTCGCCCACGCACCCTTGCGATCGGGGCAGGTGCGGGGCCATAGACCTGCGCGCCGATGCGTTTCAACGGCCCATCCCGCCGCGCCAGTTCTGCGCCCAGATCGAACACCTGCGCCACATCGGGCGAAGAAAGGATGATCCCCGCCATACGGCCGTAGGGTGGGACCCCCGCGGCCTTGCGCTCTGCCGCTTCGGCCCGCCAGAACGCCTCTTCGTCGCCGCCAAGGATCGCGCGGATCACCGGATGTTCCGGCTGGTGGGTCTGTAAGACTGCCTCGCCTTGCCGGTCGGCGGTCCGGCCTGCCCGCCCAGCCACCTGCCGCATCAGCTGGAACGTGCGTTCAGCCGCGCGCAGGTCGGACCCTTGCAGACCAAGGTCCGCGTCGATCACGCCGACCAGCGTCAGGTGCGGAAAATTATGCCCCTTTGCCACGATCTGCGTGCCGATGATGATGTCCGCTCCGCCATCGGCAATGACGCCAATCTGTTCTTTCAGCGCGCGGGCCGACCCGAAGAGGTCAGACGACAGCACCGCCACCCGCGCCGTCAGAAACCGTGCCGCGACCTCTTCGCCCAAACGTTCCACACCGGGGCCGACGGCGGCCATCTTGCCCTCCACCTTGCAGGTCGGGCAGGCAAGCGGTACGGGCTTCGTGGCTCCGCATTGGTGGCAGACAAGGCGCTTCTGGAACCGGTGTTCGACCATCCGCGCGTCGCAATGATCGCAGCCGATCTGGTTCCCGCAAGCGCGGCACAGCGTGACCGGCGCATAGCCACGGCGGTTCAGAAACAGCATCGCCTGCTCGCCTTTATCCAGCCGCGCCTGAACCTTGGCCGCCAGCGAAGGTGATATCCAGCGGTCCGTCGCCAGCGTTTCGGCCCGCATATCGATGGCCCCCATCTGCGGCATCTCGGCAGCGCCGTAGCGGGCGGTCAGATCGAGGCGCGCATACTTGCCCGCCTCGGCATTGGCCCAACTTTCGAGGGATGGCGTCGCCGAAGACAGCACGACCGGACAGCCCACGATGGATGCCCGCAGCACAGCCATGTCGCGGGCGTTGTACAGCACGCCATCCTCCTGCTTGTACGAGGTGTCGTGTTCCTCATCGACGACGACCAACCCCAGCCGCTGATAGGGCAGGAACAGCGCCGACCGCGCGCCGACCACCAATTGTGCATCCCCCTGCCCCACCATCCGCCAGACGCGGCGGCGTTCGGTCATGGTGATGCCGGAATGCCATTCGGCGGGCCTGGCACCGAACCGCGCCTCAACGCGCGTCAGGAACTCGGAGGTCAGGGAGATTTCGGGCAACAGGACCAGGGCCTGACGTCCACGCCGCAGCGCTTCGGCGACCGCCTCAAGATAAACCTCGGTCTTGCCCGATCCGGTCACGCCCTTCAGCAAGGTTGCAGTAAAGGTGTCCGCCGCCACTGATTGCACCAGTGCCTGCCCGGCGGCGATTTGGTCACCTTCAAGATGCGCAGGCCCTTGCGGCATCAGCACCGGAAAAGGCGTGTCCTTCGGCGCGTCCTCTTCGGCCAGAACGCCCATTTTCACCAACCCCTTGACCACGGACGTCCCGCAACCCGCGGCCTCAGCCAATTCGCCGAGCGTGACTGCGGCCCCGCCCCAGCCGCGCAGCGCTTCGATCACCTTGAACCGCGCCTCGGTCATCTGGTTCGGCACCGGCCCGGCCAGCCGGTAGACCCGCCGGGTCGAGGGCGGATCGCCAAGACCGGGCGCGCGTGTCGCCAGCCGCAGCATGGCGGGCAAGGGCGTCAACGTGTATTCGGCAGCGCGGGCCAGAAAGCCGCGCATTTCGGCCCGCATGGGGGGCGCATCCAGAACCCGTACAATGGGGCGCACCTTGGCGGGGTCCCAGTTGCCGATGCCTTTGCCCCAGACGACGCCTAGCACTTGACGGGGTCCAAGCGGCACCTCGACGAAATCGCCGTCGCCACAGCCGCCCTCGGGCGCCTTGTAGTCCAGGACCCGGCCCAGCGGCTCGGTCGTCAGCACGCCGACGATTTCTCCTGCCACATAAACCCGGTCGGCCACCCCAGTTCCTCTCGTTTGCATGGAGCTTGGCGTAACCCCGCCCGATACCGCCGACAACCCGTTGCGCATGCCCTTTGCACAGAATCTCTGCCAATCCGGCGATGCGGCAATTCTGGTCACATCCGTCGGATTTTTGTGGTCGCTTGACGATCCGGGGCAGCATAACCCAAATCCTTGGCGTAAAGTGCGTCCGACCAAAAACACCCATGGGGGCACGGCGCGGCATGATCGAACAGGACCTGCGCGACAAGATCATCTCGGCACCTGAAACCATCCTGGATGACCGCGACGTCATGGATGCGCTGGTGGCGGCCAATGAACGCGCGATGGGCACCAATGTTGTCGATCTGCGCGGCATCGCGATGCAACGGCTGTCCAGCCGCCTTGACCGGCTGGAAGATACCCACCGCACCGTCATCGCTGCGGCCTACGAAAACCTGGCCGGCACCAACCAGGTGCAAAGGGCCATCCTGCAACTCCTTGATCCGCTCAGCTTTGAGGAGTTCCTGCGCAGCCTTGGGGGCGACGTGGCCCAGACCTTGCGGGTGGATTGCATCCGGCTTGTGCTGGAAAGCCTGCAAGAAGGCGACGAGCCCGCCCTGCGCAAGCTTGGCGACGTGCTTTACGTAGCCGAACCCGGGTTCATCGGCGAATATCTTTCCGGCGGGCGCAACGTGCCCTTGCGCCCTGTCACCTTGCGGCCGATCGTGCCTGCATCGGACCAGCTTTATGGCGACCGGGCCGGCTGGATCCGCTCCGAAGCGCTGATGCGGCTGGATTTTGGCAAGGGACGCCTGCCTGGAATGCTGGTAATGGGGGCCGAAGACCCGCACCAGTTCAAACCCAATCACGGGACGGAACTGCTGGCCTTCTTTGCCGGCGTTTTTGAGCGGACGATGCGCCGCTGGCTCG
>JANPBI010000187.1:0-13962 GCA_031430315.1 Rhodobacterales bacterium
CGTCTTGCCAATCCATGCGCGCACTATCGGGTGCGGAACCCGACGCGACAAGGCCCTAGCGGCGCCGCGCCCGCCACCAGCGCCGCCAGATATCGAACCGCCGCCGCGCCCGGACGACGAAGGCCGCCACCGGCCCCTGCAGAAACGGCAGATCGATGGCTAGGAGCATCAAGCCCAAGGGCAGCATCCAGATGCCAAGAAAGGGCAGGAACGAAAACACGCCACCCACGACGAACAGCAGCGCCAGCGGCACGCGCACCAGCCGCGCCCGTCGCGCCTGCAGCCACATGATCCAACGGTCGAGTGCCGGAATGGCGCGCCGAAAGCGGTCGAACTGGCGCCTCAAGCGGTCGGCGGCGGGGTCACGAGGGCGTTTCATTGAGTTTTTCGGGTCCGGCTGCGGGGTCATGCGCCTAGATGGGAATGCGCTTGGCTGGTTCAACGGGTCTGCCCAATGCTAATCTGACAGGCCGTCCTCGTCCAGCAGCGTGCGGCCCTGCCGATCTTCCAGTTCGATCACCCAAAGGTCCGGGTCCCGCGACTGCTGACGTCGCAGCATCGCGTCGATTTCGGGTTCCGCGCCTTCGGCCAAGACCATCCAGCGACGCCCACCGGTTTGCAGGTCCATCGTGCGCTCAAAGGCGCGCGCCGTGCCATCGAGTAACGCGACCTTGACCAGAACCGCCCCCGCCGATGCGTCGCCGCGTGCGGTCACATAGGCTGGGATGTTGGCTTGCCTCAATCGGGCAAGATATGCCGACACCCAAAGATCAGCGGTCAGGCGCGGGGACATGGGCATGCGCCGATGTTGGAAAAGCTGTGGTTGTGCCGGTTTGCGCTAGGCATCGCCATCCTTGAATTCGAGGCCCATTTCCGAATACCGCTCCGGTTCATCCTGCCAGTTGGTGCGCACCTTGACCTGCAGGAACAGATGCACCGTGCGGCCCAGGAATTCCGAGATATCGGCGCGGGCGGCCTGTCCGATCGCCTTGATCGTCTCGCCCTTGTTGCCAAGCACGATGCCCTTGTGACCATCGCGGTTCACATAGACGATCTGGTCGATCCGGGTGGTGCCATCCGGCTTATCCTCCCATGCCTCGGTCTCCACCGTCAGCTGGTAGGGCAGTTCCTCGTGCAGGCGCAGGGTCAGCTTTTCGCGGGTCATCTCTGCCGCGATCAGGCGCATCGGCAGGTCGGCGATCTGGTCCTCGGGGTAGAGCCACGGGCCTTCCGGCACCTGCCCCGCCAGCCATTCGCGAAGGTCAGCGACGCCGTAGCCCTTTTCCGCCGAGATCATGAAGGTCTTGGTAAAGGGAAAGGCCTCGTTCAGCCGTTCGGTCAGCGCGAGCAGGGTTTCCGCCTTGACCCGGTCGATCTTGTTGATGGCCAGCGCAATGGGCTGGCCTTTGGGCATTTCGCTGGCCAGCCGTTCGATGATCGCACTGACACCCTCGGTCATCCCGCGATGCGCCTCGATCATCAGGACGATGATATCGGCATCCGACGCGCCACCCCAGGCGGCCTTGACCATCGCGCGGTCCAGACGGCGGCGGGGACGGAACAGGCCCGGCGTGTCGACGAACACGATCTGGCTTTGCCCCTCCATGCAGATGCCGCGGATGCGCGCCCGCGTTGTCTGTACCTTGTGCGTGACAATGGACACCTTGGCCCCCACCATCCGGTTCAGAAGGGTCGACTTGCCGGCATTCGGTTCGCCGATCAGGGCCACGAATCCTGCGCGTGTGGTGTCAGTCATGTGTGTCGGCCTCCAGCCGGGACAAAAGGGCGGCGGCGGCCGATTGTTCGGCGGCACGTTTGGACCCAGCGCGGGCGGTTTCTTCGGCCCCGTTTTCAAGGCGGACAGCAACGGTGAAGAGGGGCGCGTGGTCGGGGCCCTCGCGCGCACTTTCAGTATAGACTGGCAGGCCAAAACCCTGGGCCTGCGCCCATTCCTGCAGGGCGGTTTTGGCATCGCGTGGGACATCGCCGACCGTACCGATCCGATCCGCCCAAAGCCGCAGCACCACGCGCTCCGTTGGGTCGAACCCTGCATCGAGAAAGACAGCGGCTATCACTGCCTCCATCGCATCGCCCAAAAGCGCCTCTTTGCGCCGCCCCCCAGACAGCATTTCCGACCGGCCCAGCCGCAGAACATCGCCAAGCCCGATCTCGCGTGCGATATCGGCGCAGGTTTCCTTGCGCACAAGGGCGTTGAAGCGCGGGGCAAGCTGGCCTTCGCTGGCGGTCTGGTCGGCGGCAAACAATGCGCGCGCGATCACCAGCCCAAGAACCCGGTCGCCAAGGAATTCCAGCCGCTGGTTATCGGGGCGCGAAACCGTGCCGATCGAGGCATGGGTTACCGCGCGGACAAGATGCGCGCCGGTGGTAAAGGCATGGCCGATCCGCCCTTCAAAGGCCCTGAGATCTGCCGAGAGCCTCACTCCACCGCCGTGAAATAGCGATCCGACCGCCAGGTCCAGAAATACAGCATCGACCGTCCGGCGGACGAGAACATGACCCGGTCGGCGCGGCCGATCAGATACTCGGCAGGGACCATGCCGACGCCACCCGTATTGGGGCTGAAACGGCTGTCCAGGCTGTTGTCGCGGTTGTCACCCATAAAGAAATAGTGGGCCGGCGGGACCGTGAAGATGTCGGTATTGTCGCCCGCGCCGTTCACGTCGATGTTCAACACCCGGTGCTTGCGACCGTTCGGCAGCGTCTCAATGAACTGCGACTTGCTGCACACAGCCCCTTCGCCAACAATGGTTTCGCAGCGCGGGCGGTTGCGCATCGGACCCTGCGGTTCGTTGACCTCTTCGAACACGCCGTCGGCGGTCTGGGGCGCCAACTCGCCATTGATGAAGAGAACGCCGTCCTTGACCTGAATCGTGTCTCCGGGAAGGCCGACCACCCGTTTGATATAGTCGGTTCCGGCTGTCGGATGGCGGAAAACAACGACATCGCCGCGATCCGGGTCCGACCCGAGGATGCGCCCCGAAAAGGGGCAGATCGCAAAGGGGCAGGAGTATTTCGAATAGCCATAGGCCATCTTGTTCACAAAGATGAAATCGCCGATCAGCAGTGTGCTTTTCATTGATTCAGACGGGATCCAGAAGGGTTGGAAAAACAAGGTCCGGAACACCCCCGCAATCAGCAAGGCGTAGACCACCGTCTTGACGGTTTCGGCGATCCCGCCATCTGATTTCACGCTGCTGGCCATGAGGCTGTCTCCGCTTGGGCTCGGGGCGCTACATGCGCGCGCCGGGCAAGGGTGTCAAGGATGGGGGGATCGCGGACGCGCCTCGATGACGACAAAGGCTTGGGCCCAAGGATGATCGTCGGTCAGGGTGACGTGGATCACGGCGTCATGCCCGGCGGGGGTCATCGACGCCAACCGTTCTGCAGCCCAGCCGGTCACATGCATCACAGGCTGGCCGGTACGCAGGTTGCTGACCGCCATGTCTTTCCATGAAATGCCCATGCGCACGCCCGTGCCCAGCGCCTTGGAGCAGGCCTCTTTCGCGGCCCAGCGCTTGGCATAGGTGGCGGCGACCGCACGGGGACGGCCTTCGGCCTTGCGCTGTTCTCGGTCGGTGAAGACGCGGTTGCGAAAGCGGTCGCCAAAGCGGGCCAGCGTCGCCTCGATCCGGTCGATGTTGCACAGGTCGGTGCCGATGCCGAGGATCACCCCCGGGCCTCGTCCATGCGGCGGCGCATTTCCTCGATGGCGGGGCCGAGGCCCAGAAAGACCGCCTCGCCGATCAGGAAATGGCCGATGTTGAGTTCCGCGAGTTCGGGGATCGCAGCGATTTCGGCGACATTGTCATAGGTAATGCCGTGACCGGCATGCACCTCCAGCCCAAGGCTGTGGGCATAGGCGGCACCCGCGCGCAAGGCGTGAAGTTCCGCGGTGGCCTCGTCAAACCGCCCCTCGGCATGCAGGTCGGAATAGTGGCCGACGTGAAGTTCGACAATAGCCGCCCCGATCCGGGCCGAGGCATCGATCTGACCGCGCGCATGCCCGATGAACATCGACACGCGGATGCCCGCCGCGCGCAGGGGCGCAATGAAGGTTGCCAGCCGGTTGTCGTCACCCGCGACATCAAGGCCGCCCTCGGTCGTGCGTTCCTCGCGCCGTTCCGGGACAAGGCAAATGGCATGCGGCAAGAGCCGCAGGGCCAGCGCCTGCATCTCGTCGGTTGCCGCACATTCAAAGTTCAGCGGAATGCCGATGCCAGCCCGCAGGGCCTCGATATCGGAATCGCGGATGTGGCGGCGGTCCTCGCGCAGATGGGCGGTAATCCCGTCCGCACCGGCGGTTTCGGCCAGGATCGCTGCGCGCAGGGGATCGGGCCAGGCGGCCCCGCGCGCGTTGCGCAGGGTCGCGACGTGGTCGATATTCACGCCTAGTCTGAGGGGCGTTCGATGTTTCATCTTTTCCATCGCGGTTTGTGCCGTCCTCGTAGAGTTAGGGCGAACCAGGGCCGCCGTCATCATGTGTTTCGGATTTTCCGGTCAGCCGTGATTTTGCCTCGACCAGCGCATCGCGCAGCTTGCGCCGACGTTCGCCGCGTTCCTTGGATCGTGCCGCACGCGATTTTTGATAAGCATGCACAATTGGGATGGTCGCGTAGTAGAATCCAAGGCTGAGCAGGATGCCCGGCCCAAGTGCCCCAATGAAATAGGGCAAATAGACGAGGTCCCAGAATTCGCGCAATCCGCTCCAGTCCGCTCGGTCATGCGTGAAAAGGGCGATGAAGTTGTGCCACAGATCATAGCCCGCCTGTTCAAGTGCGCTCAGGATGGCCTTGGCCGTCAAGGGGGTCTGGATCCCCAGCATCCAGTGGCCCAGACTTACTGCGCCAACGGCAAAGAACGGCGTCGTGATCGGGTTGGAATTGAAGGTGCCCAGAAGGGCCGCAAGGATATTGCCTCGCATTACCCAAGCCAGTCCGGCGGCACAAATGAACTGCACGCCTGGCAAAGGTAGAAACCCGATCAGGCAGCCCGCAAAGATGCCGCGCGCGATCCGGTGCGGTTTGTCCGGCAGGCGGCGCATCCGGTGGATCATATACCGCGTGGCGCGGCGAAATCC
Source organism: Rhodobacterales bacterium (assembly GCA_031430315.1). Classification (GTDB taxonomy): domain Bacteria; phylum Pseudomonadota; class Alphaproteobacteria; order Rhodobacterales; family Rhodobacteraceae; genus JAJNPS01. The sequence goes on from JANPBI010000187.1 coordinate 5,099, forward strand.
GCCATCGGGATAGAACAACTGCCGGAACCAAGACCACCATCCGCGCGGTTGTCGTCTCTTGAACACCACGGGGGTCGCCTCTTTCAGGTCAGGGCTTGCGGGACAGATCGCGATGGCGTGCGATCTGGGCCACATCGGTTTCAGCTTCGAGTGCGGTCATCACCATGTGCAGATGTTCGACATCACGCAGATCGACGTCGATGATCAGGCGATAGAAATCCGGTTTGCGGTCGGTGAACCTGAGATCGGAGATATTGGCCTTTTGCTCCCCGATCAAGGTGCAGATGCGGCCAAGGACCCCGGCATCGTTGGAAATCGTGACATCAAGGCTGATGGTGTAACGCGGCGCGTGCCGTCCGGAATGCCAATGCAGGTCGACCCAACGCGCTGGCTGCTCTTCGAACTCTTCCAGTGCCGGGCAGTCGATGGCGTGGATGATGACGCCCTGGCCGCGATAGGTGATGCCGACGATCCGCTCGCCAGGGACAGGCTGGCAGCAGGGTGCGCGACGAAAGCTCTGATCAGCCGTCAGGCCGACAACGGCCAATTGCGCGTCCACTTCCTCGGCAGTGGCCATGGACAGTTCGGGATAAAGCGTCTCCACCACGCGGCGGGCCGTGACCTCCGCGGATCCGAGCCGCGCCAGCAGGTCGTTTTCATCCGCTAGACCAAGCATTTTGGCCGCCGTGCGCAGCGCCTTGTCGGTGGCCTTTTTGCCGACATGGTCAAACGCTGCGCGCGCCAGTTCATGACCCAACTTGACGAACCGGCCACGGTCCTCTTCGCGCAGGGACCGACGGATCGCGGCCTTGGCACGGCCTGTGGTCACGATGTCGATCCAGGACGACTGTGGGCGCTGGCCTTCGGCGGTGATGATCTCGACCGACTGGCCGTTTTTCAGACGGGTCCACAAGGGAACACGGATGCCGTCGACCTTGGCCGAAACGCAGGAATTCCCGATCCGGGTGTGGATAGCATAGGCATAGTCCAAAGGCGTCGCTCCGCGCGGCAACTGGATGACGTCCCCCTTGGGCGTGAAGCAGAAGACCTGGTCAGAATACATCTCCAGTTTGACATGTTCGAGAAACTCGTCGTGGTCTTCCTGGTCCATGCGTTCGGTCAGGGACGCGATCCATTTGACCGGATCAACCGCAAAGGGGTTCCTGGCGCGCACGCCTTCGCGGTAGGACCAATGCGCGGCAACGCCGGCCTCGGCGACCTCGTGCATCTCGCGCGTGCGGATCTGGACCTCGACCCGCTTGCCGTCGCGACCCGACACTGTGGTGTGGATCGAGCGATAGCCGTTGTTTTTGGGCTGGCTTATGTAATCCTTGAAACGACCCGGCACGGCACGCCAACGCTGGTGGATCACGCCAAGGATGCGGTAACAGTCCGCGACGTCGCGGCAGATGATGCGAAAGCCGTAGATGTCGGACAGGCGCGAAAAGGCCAGGTCCTTTTCCTGCATCTTGCGCCAGATTGAATAGGGCTTTTTCGCTCGACCATAGACGTCCGCCTCGATCTGCGCTTTTTCCAGTTCGTTGCGGATGTCGCTGGTAATCTTGTGGACGACGTCCCCTGCCTCGCGCTTAAGAGTCAGGAACCGTCGGATGATGGAATTGCGCGCCTCGGGGTTCAGGACCTTGAACGACAGGTCCTCCAGTTCCTCGCGCATCCACTGCATGCCCATGCGCCCGGCTAGTGGGGCATAGATCTCCATCGTCTCACGGGCCTATTGCGCCTGCTTTTCAACGCACATCGACCGGAACGAGCGCATGTTGTGCAGCCGGTCGCCCAGTTTGACCAGGATCACCCGCAGGTCCTTGGACATCGCGATGAAGAGCTTGCGGAAGTTTTCGGCCTGTTGGCTTTCGGAGGACGAGAGCTGCAGGTTGGTCAGCTTGGTTACGCCATCGACAAGTTCTGCAACCTCGGCGCCGAAGATCTTGGCAATTTCGGCATAGGTGGACTTGGTGTCTTCGATGGTGTCGTGCAGCAGGGCCGTGATGATGGTCGCATCATCCAGCTGCTGTTCGGTCAGGATCGCCGCCACGGCCACGGGATGGGTAAAGTACAGCTCGCCCGACTTGCGGTACTGCCCGTCGTGCATTTTCATGCCGTAGGCGTAGGCCGTCCGGATCAGGTCGGCATTGCAGCGGGGATTGTAGTTGCGGACAAGCGCGATCAGGTCTTCGACGTCGATCATGCTTGTCCTGCCTTGGGCCGTCGGCCCTGCGATCAGTGGTCGCCCTGGGCTTCCATCAGGGCGCGCAGAAGGCGCTCTTCGGACATGTCGTCCGACAGCGGACGGTCGATTTCACCGACCATCAGCAACGCCATCTGGTCCTCTTCGGGTTCATCCACCTCGATCTGGGTCTGGTGGCTTTCGATCATGCGCTCGCGCAGCGCGTCGGCGCCTTGTGTTTCCTCAGCGATTTCGCGCAAGGACACGACGGGATTCTTGTCGTTGTCGCGGTCGATGGTCACCGGCGATCCAGCCTGGATCTCGCGCGCCCGGTGAGCGGCAAGCATTACCAGCTCAAACCGGTTCGGAACTTTGTCAACGCAATCTTCGACCGTGACGCGGGCCATGGGACACTCCACCAAGGAATAGGGCAGGAAGCGCGCTATGTAGGGCTTTGCGGTTCGCTTGACAAGAAGGGATCGGCAGGGCTGGCCAGGGGGATTACCGCATCACGATCCGCCCCCGGCAAGGCCGCCAGCATCTGGCTGACCGTATGGCCAAGTCGGGGATGCCGCCAGTCCCGGGCGATGTCAGCCAGCGGCACCAAGACGAAAGCCCGGTCTTGCAGTCTGGGATGGGGCAGGATCGGCTGGTCAGGCGCGGTGGTCGCCTGTGACTCGGGGGGCAGTGCGCGCCAGGCATCCTGTGTTGCGGCATCGGGCAAAACCGAATCACCCACGGCTAACAAATCGAGATCCAGCGTGCGCATTCCCCAGCGGCTGGCTCTTTGTCTGCCGAAACTTTGCTCAATCGCGTGAAGTTTGCCTAAGATTGACGCAACGTCACAGTGGCCATCCGTCGACACTTTCGCTGCTGCATTGACATAGTCAGGCCCCGTCCCGGCCGGAAAGCAAGGTGTCGAAAAGAATCGACTTACTGCCAAAACGTGGAATCCACTGGCCGGGAAAGTCGCCAATGCCGACCAGAGAGTCGCTTCTGGTCCGTGGCCGTCGAATGGCAGGTTTGCGCCGAGCGCAACTAGGAATTGATTTTGAGAAAGCGCAGTCAATGTTACATATCCATTTGGGTCACTTGCCGAAGCAGCTAGCGGTTCTATAGTCTCCTGCTGTTCGACTGTCGATTTCTAGAGCGCTTCTGGGGTGCGATTTGCGAAAACGATTGAGCGGCGAAGATACTCGAGGGGATTGTTATGTTTTACAAGGACGAACGGCTTGCGCTGTTCATTGATGGCTCCAACCTATACGCGGCGGCGAAATCCCTAGGTTTCGACATCGACTATAAGCTGTTGCGAATGGAATTCATGCGGCGCGGGAAACTGGTGCGGGCATTTTACTACACCGCCCTGCTCGACAACGACGAATACTCGCCCATCCGCCCGCTTGTGGATTGGCTGCACTACAACGGTTTCACCATGCGCACGAAACCGGCCAAGGAATACACCGACAGTCAGGGCCGCCGGAAGGTCAAGGGCAACATGGACATCGAACTGGCCGTGGATGCGCTGGAGCTTGCGCCACGCCTCGACCATGTCGTGCTGTTCTCGGGTGACGGCGATTTCCGGCCATTGGTCGAAAGTCTGCAGCGTCAGGGAGTGCGCGTTTCGGTGGTATCGACCATCCGCAGCCAGCCGCCGATGATTGCAGATGAATTGCGCCGTCAGGCCGACAATTTCATCGAATTGGATGAATTGCGCGACGTGATCGGCCGCCCGCCCCGTGACCCCCGCCCGGCCGACACCGAAGATGTCGCGGCAGGCATGAACAACTGATCCCGACCCTTGACCTGATCGCGATGCGGTCACGACAGTGGGCGAAAGACGTGACCAGACGCCAGATTGCAAAATCTGGCGTCTTTCGTCATCTTGCCCGGCATCAATGAGAGGTTGCCTTATGGCATTGACGCCGCTGACACTTTATCTGGCTGCGCCGCGCGGGTTTTGCGCGGGCGTGGACCGTGCGATCAAGATCGTCGAACTGGCGTTGGAAAAATGGGGCGCGCCTGTCTATGTGCGCCACGAGATCGTCCATAACAAGTTTGTTGTCGACGGATTGCGGGCAAAAGGGGCGGTTTTTGTCGAGGAACTGTCGGAATGCCCACCGGATCGCCCGGTGATCTTTTCAGCCCACGGCGTACCCAAAGCGGTTCCGGCCGAGGCCGCCGAGCGCAAGATGATCGCGGTCGACGCCACCTGCCCCTTGGTCACCAAGGTCCATAACGAAGCTGCCCGTCACCATGAGAACGGTCTGCAGATGATCTATATCGGCCACGAAGGTCACCCCGAAACCGTGGGGACGATGGGTCAGCTGCCCGCGGGCGAAGTCTTGCTGGTCGAAACCGTCGCGGATGTGGCCCGCCTGTCGGTCCGCGACCCCGAAAAACTGGCCTACATCACCCAGACGACACTTTCGGTCGATGACACCGCTGAAATTGCCGCAGCACTTGTGGCGCGGTTTCCTGCTTTGCGTGCCCCAGCGCATGAAGACATCTGTTATGCGACCACCAACCGGCAGGCGGCAGTCAAGGCCATGGCCCCGAAGATCGACGCCCTGCTGGTCATCGGCGCGCCGAATTCCAGCAATTCCAAACGGCTGGTGGAAGTGGGGCGAACGGCAGGCTGCGTCTACGCCCAGCTGATCCAGCGCGCAGCCGACATCGACTGGCGGGCGCTGGATGGGATTAGGTCCCTTGGCTTGACAGCCGGCGCATCTGCCCCCGAGGTGTTGGTGAACGAGGTAATCGATGCGTTTCGCGCAAGATTTTCGATCACCCTCGAGCGGGTCGAAACCGCCGTCGAAGACATCGAATTCAAGGTGCCCCGCGTGCTGCGCGAACCGGCGTAACCGTGATCCCGCGCGCCGCACTTGCCCTTGGCCTCGCGGGCCTGATGCCATTTCTGTGGTCAGCAGCGACACATCTGTCGGTGCAACTTGCCTCTTTGGTGGGGAGTTGGATGCTGCCGACGTTCATCGGCGGCTATGTCGGGCTGACCTATGGTACGATCATCCTGTCCTTCATGTCGGGCGTCCTGTGGGGATTTGCCACCAAGGCCGCGCCTGACCGGGCCGGCGTTTTCTATGCGCTGTCCGTCATTCCGGCGCTTTGGGTGTTTTTAATGGTCACCGATGCCTCGCCCGATGCGCGGATCTATCTGATCGCGGGATTCATTGGCCTTCTTGCGCTGGACTGGACCTTCTGGCGGCAGGGTCTGGCCCCCGATTGGTGGATGCGCCTTCGAGGCCTCTTGACGGCGGTGGTCGTTGGCTGTCTTGCCATCCCCTTGATTGCATAACCAAAGGCGAAACCATGCCCGATCTCTTTGCCTATACCGATGGCGCCTGTTCGGGCAATCCAGGCCCCGGTGGCTGGGGTGTCCTGATGCTGGCGCGCGAGGCAGGCGTGATCATTAAGGAGCGTGAACTGTCGGGGGGCGAGGGGCTGACCACCAACAACCGCATGGAACTGATGGCCGCCATTGCTGCGCTGGAATCGCTGACCCGGCCCACGGAAATCACCGTCGTTACCGACAGCGCTTATGTGAAAAATGGCGTGACGGAATGGATCCATGGCTGGAAGCGCAACGGCTGGCGGACCGCAGGGCGCGATCCGGTCAAGAATGTCGAGCTATGGCAAAGGCTTGATGCGGCACAAGCCACCCACACCGTGACCTGGAAATGGATCAAGGGCCATGCGGGTCATGTCGAAAATGAACGCGCCGATGCACTTGCCCGGGGCGGCATGGCCCCCTTCAAGCCGCGTTCGCGCGACGCTGGCTGATCACTCTTCCAGCGCGCCTGCAGGGTCAACACCGATTTCGGCGCACATCCGGGCCGCGTAGGAATTGGGCAAGGGCACGTTGCGCCGCCAGAAGGGCCGTGTGCCATTGGTGTAAAGATGCACGGACAGAGTCTTGCCGGTGAAATGCCCCTCGACTCGTCCGTAAGGGTCATAGAACACATCGTTCAGCTGGAACGGCACTGGATAAAGATAGTCCGGCGACAGCGCTTTGTCATAGTCGCCGGTCTGCTGTGCGAACCAGGTAAAGGCCTGCGGGCCAAAGGCGGTGCGTTCGGCGTTGTAGATGCGCACGGCCTGCGGCAGGTGGCGTTCCTGTTTGTCCAGTTTCTTGCGCTGCTGCTTGTTGAACCAACCCGGGGCCTCGGGAAGATTTTCGTAATAATCCAGTAGCTGGTCGATCAGCGCCCCTTTTGGCGGGATGTAGACGACACCGCAGTTCAGCGCGCCGCGAAACCCGTGGCCCGCATAGATGTTCTGCATCTCGTCCGGAAAGGGCCGGTGACAATAGGCATCGCAGTCGATCCAGATCGCGTCGATCTTTTGAATCATCTTGTAGCGAAAGACGTTGGACAAGAAGCTTTCCGAGGTCTGTGCCACAATGCCCATGTCGATTGTCATGATCTCGGATGCTGGACGCACCGTGATGCCCTCGGGGACGTTGGTCACGGTATCGGTGCAGTAAAGTGTGGTCGGATGGCCGTGCCGCACATGGCTGAGAAGGCACAACTGGTTCAGGTAATGCAGTTTTGTGCCGATCCAAAGCGATGCGACAGGGCGTCTTTGCGGAGTGGTCATACCTACCTCGTGTCCGGGCTCTGGCCCTGTTCTTGTTGGGGCGGAGCATGCCGCAACGATCCCGCCCTGTCCAGTTCCGCCCAGCCTGCTGGTGGGCCGCCGCATCGGACTCGATTGATCGGGAGATCACGGTTATGCTGCACCGATGCCACGCCCGAAATCCGTCCCGGACGACCAGGTCCTTAGCGCCATAGCCGCCATCCATGCGCAAGGTGGCGACAAGGCGGTTACCTTTGCCTCGGTGTCCGCCGCAACGGGGCTTGCGCCGCCGACGCTGGTGCAGCGCTATCGCAGCCGCGATGGCATGATGGACTGGGCACTGAACCGTGCCTGGGCAGCGCTGGAGCAGGCCACGGCGGATGCAACGCCAATCCTGGCGGAAAAGGGTCCAGCGGCGTTCCTGAAAGCGCTGTCTGGCACCGGCCCCTTTCCGCTGGCCGCGCTGGTTTCCGAAGGTCGCGGTCCTGACTTGCAGGACCGGGCCGCACAGTGGCGTGACACTGTGGAGGCATTGCTGGCGCAGGCGATGGGCAACCCGCGCAGCCAGATGGAACCCGCGCGCATTGCCTTTGCCGCCTGGCAGGGACAGATGCAATGGGACCCGGCGGGCGGCAAGAAGTTCCGCTTGAAGGATGCCCTGCGCCGGATCAGTTAGACCCTATTTTGGTTTGTAGGTTTTCCACAACCAGATCAAGGCCATGGCCCCAAGGACCGCGCCGACGAAACCCGCCGCCCAGCCTGCCAGCAGGATCAGCGATCGCAGCACAAAGCCACCAACCAGCGCCCCGAATACGCCTATGGCAAGCGTCGTCGGCAGATCGGTGTCGAGCCGCATGAGGCGCGTGGCCAGATAACCTGCGGCCAGGCCAATGACGATGAATGCGATGACTGGCATGGACGCCCTCCTCTTTGCAAAGACATGGGAAGGGCAGCGAGGATTTAAAGGGATGTCAGGCGAATTGCACCATGGCCCGCGCAATCAGCGCAAAGTCCGCGCGGCTGATCTTGCGCAGGCCATAACGGAACGCCATGCCCCAGCTGGTCTGCCCTTGGGTCAGCTCCAGTTGGCCCAGTAACGGGCGGATGGACGCATCCTGTGACGGTTGCCAAATCATGTCGCGCCGCCATGCGATAAAGCCATTGCCCATATCCGCCTGATAGGGGTCGCCACGGGCAACCCGTCCAATGGCGGTAAAGGCCTGACAAGGTGGACCGTCGGGAAAGCTGATGCGTGGTGAATAGACGACAACCCCGTCGCCTGGGGTCATGCGTTTCACGGGCGCATGCTTCCCATGACCCGCCTGGACGATACCAAGGGCCCGTCCCTTTGCGGCATGATCCGCCGAAGCGGTCACCACCCAATAGGTTGCGTCATCCATCACAAGCCTCCATTCTCGGCGTCAGACTGGCACGAGGCTCCTGCCAGTTTCTGTCAGGAGGCAGTTTCACCAAGGACAAAGCCGCGCAGAATTTCAGCGGCAACCATGGGACGCTTGCCCTCGCGTTGAGCCAGCGTCACCTCCACCGCACCGGTCGCGCAGGCGATGGTCAAACCGTGCAGGATCTGGCCGGGTTTACCAGAGCCCGTGGCCAGATGAGATCGCAGCAATTTCACCCGCTCTCCGCCGATCTGGCACCAGGCCCCTGGAAAGGGAGACAGTCCGCGGATCTGGCGGTCAACGTCTGCCGCCGGGCGGGTCCAGTCGATCCGCGCCTCGGCCTTGTCGATCTTGGCGGCGTAGGTCACGCCGGTTGCGGACTGCGGCGCTGGAGAGAGATTGGACAGTTCGGCCAGCGCGCGCACGATCAAATCCGCGCCCATCAAGGACAAGCGCTCATGCAAGTCGGCAGTGGTCTCTTCGGGCCCGATGGGCGTGGCGGCGCGCAGCAGGACTGGCCCGGTATCCAGCCCCGCCTCCATCTGCATGATGCAAACGCCCGTATCGGCATCGCCCGCGAGGATCGCCCGGTGGATCGGCGCGGCCCCCCGCCAGCGTGGCAACAAGGAGGCATGGATGTTCAAGCAGCCATGACGCGGCACATCGAGGATCACTTGCGGTAAAATCAG
>JANPBI010000188.1:0-19352 GCA_031430315.1 Rhodobacterales bacterium
CAGCGCCGGCTTGCGGTGATACTCGTGATCCGCGGGGGGGTGATGATCCTGCGCCCCGGGTTGGAGGGGTTTTCGCCACTGTCGTTGCTGGCGGTGGTTGGCCTCATCGGCTTTGCGGGCCGTGATCTGGCGACGAGGGCGGCACCAAAGGGGCTTTCGAACCGCCAGCTTGGGACGCTGGGCTTTGCGATGCTGGGACTGGCTGGGGCGATCCTTTTGGTATGGAGCGGGGGTGCGCATCTGCCGGACCTGCGCGGGTTCGGGCTGCTGGTGGGGGCCTGCACGTTTGGCATCCTTGGCTATCACGCCCTGACCTTCGCGATGCGGACGGGCGAGGTGTCGGTGGTCACGCCGTTTAGATATACGCGGCTGGTTTTTGCGATGATCCTGGCCATCGTGATCTTTGGCGAACGGCCGGATGTTGCGACCTGGATCGGTGCGGCGCTGGTGGTGGCCTCGGGGGTTTACACGCTGACGCGCGCCAAGCGGGTGTAAGGGTTTCGAATCGGTAAGATGACAGGCCTTATTCGGGCAGAAAATGCTAAGATTTTAAGGGCTTGTTGGGTAATGGCAGACTAACGCGGCTAACTTTCAACGACGGTTTGCGTCGAAGCGCCGGAGGTGTTTCCTGAGGCCTGCCAATGCCGTGACCCAGCCCCAATCAAGGCACAAAAATGGCAAAATCCCGGTGCTTCTTTGTCAACAGCGCGGAACGGTCCGCCGCAAGCCTTAACAACAGACCTGACAGGAGCCCATCATGTTCATGCAAGACGCAACCCGGTTTGCCTTTGACACCGCGACCTTGATCAAGACTGAAACGTCGCCCGCCACCGGTCTCACGGCAGACACGCTTGTCGAAACCAATACAGGCTGGAAAGTTGCAGCGGCCTTGCGGATTGGTACGGGTGTCCACACGCTGGAGGGCGGCTTGCGTACGGTCCTTGCACTGGACTGTCGGCTGGCAACGGCCGGATCGACCGTTGTGCGCCTGCCCGGTGGCAGCTTTGACAACTGCAGCGACCTTGACCTGTTGCCGGAACAGGATGTCGTGCTGGACCGGCGGAACGGCCTGCTGGCCCGAATTCCGGCACGCATGCTGGCCGGTCATCGCGGGGCCAGACTGATCCGCCTGGAACGGGCACTGGACATCGTGACACCGCTTTTTGCCGAAGACGAAGTCATCTGGACCAATTCCGGAACACGTCTTTATTGCGCCGGCATCGGGGGTCAGGCCGTTGGCTTCATACCCCGGCTGGATGGTGCGGATGCCGATGCGATGCTGGGGCATCGTGCCCGCCGCCAGGCAGCATGATCGACAGAACAAGGGCTGGCCCGGCGCAGATCGTGCAGGGTCGCCCTCTATCTGGACAGGGCAGACCCAAGTGCTTATGTCCGGGCGATGATCGTGAAATCCGACCCCAATTCGAAACTGATCGCCGAAAACCGTCGGGCCCGATTCGATTATCATATCGAAAGCGACCTGGAGGCCGGGATCATGCTGCTCGGCTCTGAGGTGAAAAGCCTGCGGCAAGGCGGGTCCAACATCGGCGAAAGCTATGCGTCGGTCGAGGGCGGAGAGCTGTGGCTGATCAACGGCTACATCGCGCCCTACTTGCAGGCAAAGACTTTTGGCCACGAAGAACGTCGCCGACGCAAGCTCTTGGTATCGCGCAAGGAACTGTCGCGCCTTTGGAATGCCGTCGGGCGCGAAGGCATGACAATCGTGCCGTTGAAGATGTATTTCAACGACCGAGGAATCGTGAAGCTGAAGCTGGGCGTGGCCAAGGGCAAGAACCAGAGCGACAAGCGTGAAACCTCGGCCAAACGCGACTGGAACCGCCAGAAAGCCCGGCTTCTAAAGCAAGGCGCACAGGGCTAGGTTCAGGGCGAGTCGGTGCCATACTGGCCGCAACATCGCTTTCCGATCGTGCCTGGGGCGTTCGAATTCTGTAAGGCGAAGCCATCCAGATAATACCTTTGTTCACAATATTTTAGTTCGCGGAACCTGACCCAATCCGGTGGTCTCCCCCAGTGGTTTTGCAAGCAATCGTTGCTATAATCGAAACCTTCTGGCAGGTTTCCGCTTGTGTGGTCACATTTATGTGTGTTGCGCGACAGCACGGAAACAGTCGGCGCCTCCTCTGGGTGAACCGGCGAAAAAGGGAAAGGTTGCACTATGGTTGAACTGATCATCCAGCTGATTGCTGGGGCATTGGGCGGTAACGTCGCGGGCGGGCTGCTGAAGAACCTCAGCCTCGGCACGGCTGGCAACTCGATTGCAGGCGTTCTCGGCGGCGGCATTGGGGGCTATCTGCTTAACATGCTCGGCGGTGCAGGGGCTGCAGACGCTGCGGCTGCTGCGTCGAGCCTGGACATCGGGTCGATCGTGCAGTCGATTGCTGGCGGCGGCGTCGGCGGCGGCGTCCTGATGGCCATCGTCGGCGTCATCAAGAACATGATGGCCAAGAGCTAATTTTTGATTCTGGCTGCGGGGACCAGACGGTTGCGCCCCCGCAGCCACGAAAGCGGACTTGCCTGACACGGCCCGGCCGAGGTATCCCCAAGGCATCGCGTCCAAGGATCCGCCATGACCCCCTCCTTCGTTGATGATCCGCAAAGCTTGGTATCAACGGCATGGCTGGAACAGCACCTGCGCGATCCTGACCTGCGTATCCTGGATGCCAGCTGGTACCTTCCCGATGCCGGGCGCGACGCGAAGGCGGAGTATGTTGCCGGCCATATCCCGGGCGCACGGTTTTTCGACATCGACGACATCAGCGACCAGCGATCGAACTTGCCGCACATGGCCCCGCCACCGGAAAAATTCATCAGTCGGATGCGGGCAATGGGCGTGGGCGATGGCCATCAGGTCGTGGTCTATGACGGATCGGGATTGTTCAGCGCGGCGCGGGTCTGGTGGCTGTTTCGGCTGATGGGCAAGACGGATGTCGCCGTGCTCGACGGCGGGTTCCCGAAATGGCTGGCCGAAGGGCGCGAGATTGAGGATATGCCCCCCGTCTTGCGCGACCGCCACATGACGGTCAGCCGCCAGAACCATCTGGTCAAGGACGTGACGCAGGTGGCCCATGCCGCCAAGCTGCGCGAGGCCGGAATCGTCGACGCACGGGGACCTGCCCGCTTTGCCGGAACGGCCCCTGAGCCACGGCCGGGTCTGCGCGCAGGGCATGTTCCAGGTGCCCGCAACGTCCATTATGCGACGCTGTTGAATGCTGATGGCACAATGAAACCGGTGCCCGCCCTGCGCGAGGTGTTTCAGACCGCCGGAGTCGATCTGTCCAAGCCGGTGATCACCAGTTGCGGGTCCGGGATCACGGCGGCAATCCTGTCCCTTGCGCTGGAGCGTATGGGCCACCGCGACCATGCGCTTTATGACGGGTCCTGGGCGGAATGGGGCATGTATGACGATCTGGGCGTGGAAGCTGGCCCTGCGTCGTGACCGCAAAGTCTATTGGAGATTTCCTCTGTGCTTGAAGCGCTGACGGCCCAACCTCTCGACCAAATCCTGAAGCTGATGGCGATGTTCCGGGACGATCCCCGGACCGACAAGATCGACTTGGGTGTTGGCGTCTATAAGGCCGAAACCGGGCTGACGCCGGTGATGCGGGCGGTGAAAGGCGCGGAAAAACGGCTGTGGGAGGTCGAGACGACCAAGACCTATACCGGTCTGGCGGGGGACCCTGCGTTCAATGACGCAATGGTGAAGTTGATCCTTGGGGCGGGGTACGCAGACCGCGCGGCCTGTGTTGCAACCCCCGGCGGCACCGGGGCGGTCCGGCAGGCGCTGGAATTGATCCGCATGGCGGCACCGGGCGCGACGGTGTGGCTGAGCAAGCCGACATGGCCGAACCATCCCTCGATCATCAAATACCTGAAGATGCCGCTGGCGGAGTACCGCTATTTCGATGCGGTCACGGGTGGGATTGATGTCGACGGGATGCTGTCCGACCTTGGGCAGGTCAAGGCTGGAGATGTTGTCCTGACGCATGGTTGCTGCCACAATCCGACGGGTGCGAACCCGGATGCCGCGACGTGGGACCGGATTGCCGATGTTCTGGCGGCGCGTGGCTCGGTCCCGTTCATCGACCTTGCCTATCAGGGCTTTGGTGATGGGCTGGAGGCGGATGCTGCCGCGACAAGGATGATTGCGGGGCGGTTCCCCGAGGTGCTGATTGCGGCGTCTTGTTCGAAGAATTTCGGCATCTATCGCGAGCGGACAGGTGTGCTGATCGCGCTGACCTCACCTGATCGCCGCGCGATCGTTCAGGGTAACCTCGCGTTCCTGAATCGGCAGAACTACAGCTTTCCCCCCGACCATGGCGCGCGGCTGGTGACGATGATCCTTGCCGATGACGCGCTCCGCGCCGACTGGATGACGGAGCTGGAAGAGGTACGGCAGAACATGTTGAACTTGCGTCAGTCCTTGGCGGATGCGCTGCGCCAGGCGTCCAATTCTGGCCGGTTTGACTTTGTCGCGCATCACCGGGGCATGTTCAGCCGTTTGGGCCTGACGGAGGCGCAGGTGAACACCCTGCGCGACGATCACGGCATCTACATGGTGGGCGACAGCCGGATCAACATCGCGGGGCTGAATGCGCAGACAGTGCCGATCTTGGCGGCAGCAGTGGCCAAGGTGGCCGGCTAGCGTCCCGCGCGAACCGCCACCACCACGCCGGACAGAATGATCAGCGCCATTCCAGCCATGGCCCAGCTATCCGGCAGGTGGTCAAAGACCAGCCAGCTCAGGGTCGCGGCAAACACGACGTGCATGTAGTTGAACGGGGCCAGCAACGATGCTGGCGCCTCGCGGTAGGCCGAGGTGAACATCAGGTGCCCGGACGTCGCCAATACCCCAAGGGCGACCATCAGACCTGCGTTGTGAAGATCTGGCATGCGGCCATCCAGCGTCCATAGCGCCAACACGGAGAAGATGACGGCCCCTACAAGGGCGGTGTGGAACAGCATCGCCATCGTCGTCTCGGTCCGGGTCAGGATGCGTGTCAGCAAGGTGTAACAGGTCGCGCAACAGGCGTTGAAAAGCGCCAAAGCAACGCCCAGAGGGTCCAGCCCTGAGCCGGGTCGCACGATCAACAGGACCCCCAGAAATCCCCCGATCGCGCCGAGCCAACGGATCAGCGTGACCTTTTCCCCCAGCAAACGTCCTGCTACCAGCATCACCATGAAGGGCGCGATGTAGATGATGGCAACCGTCTCGCCCACTGGCATCACCTGCAACGCCATCAGCATGCTGATCGACGCGACCGACAGACAGACGCCGCGCAGGATGACAAGACCGGTCCGGTTCGTTTGCCAGAGGGCTGCGCCGTGTTTTGGCCCCATCAACGCGGCCAAAAGCCCCAGGTTGATCAGGTAGCGTGCCGCGAGCACCAGTGGCAGCGCATAAAGTATCGCCAGATGCTTGCCGACGGTGTCGGCCAACGCGAACAGAAATGTGGCGCCCAATGCCAGCAACACGCCGCGCAAGGCGCGTTCGGTATGCAGGTTCAAGGGCGCGGTTTCCAAGGTCATCAGGGGTTCCTTCGCCGCCGCCACCTTATCGCGACGGGCGACAAAACCCAGGGCCAAATCCGCACAAGCTTGGTGATGGACGAGGGCCTTGGAAAAGAAAATCGGCCCGCAGGGGGAGGACCTGCGGGCCGCTCTAGTTTCGCCGATGGGGGGAGGATCCCGTCAGCGTCGAAACCGGGGCCAGGGAGGAGGAAAGGCCCCGGGTAAACCCGTTACATGTTGTAGGCGCGCTCGCCGTGTTCGGCGACGTCCAGACCCTCGCGCTCGATCTCTTCCTTGACGCGCAGACCCATGGTCAGATCGACAAGCTTGAAGAGAATGAACGACCCGATCCCGGAGAAGGCGACGGTGAAGAGCACCGCCTTGATCTGCGCCGTCAGCATGAAGCCCATGTCATAGGCCGCGATCTGCAGCGTACCTGGAACCGAAAGGTAGTCCGGCACACCCGCGCCACCCAGCGCCGGGTTGACCAGGATACCCGTCGCGATGGCACCAATGATCCCGCCCAAGCCGTGGATGCCGAAGACATCAAGGCTGTCGTCCAGCTGGAACATGTTCTTGACGTAGGCCACGAAGAAGAAGCAGGCAGCACCGGCGAAAAGCCCAAGGCACAGCGCGCCCATTGGCCCGGCAAAACCTGCCGCCGGGGTCACGGCAACCAGACCGGTCACCACACCCGACACCAGGCCAAGCAGGGACGGACGCCCTTTCAGCAGCCATTCTGCGAACATCCAGGCCACACCGGCACCAGCAGTGGCAACGAAGGTGTTCACGATCGCCAGCGAGGTGATAGCGTTCGCTTCAAAGTTGGACCCGGCATTGAAGCCGAACCAGCCGACCCACAGCAGCGCGCCGCCGATCATCGTCATGGTCAGCGAATGCGGTGCCATGGATTCCTTGCCATAGCCGATCCGCTTGCCCAGGATGATGCAGCCGACAAGGCCCGCAACACCGGCGTTGATGTGCACCACCGTGCCACCGGCAAAGTCGAGCGCACCCCAGTTCCACAGCATCCCGTTCGCAGCCAGATTGGCGGCGGCGGCTTCGACACCAGCGGCATCACCCGCAGCTTCGGCGATCAGCTTCAGGGTCTGCTGTTCTGCCAGGAAGTCCGGACCGCCCCACCACCAGACCATATGGGCCATCGGGAAGTAGATGAACGTCACCCACAGGACCGAGAAGACCAGAAGCGACGAGAATTTGAAGCGTTCCGCGAACGCCCCCACGATCAGCGCGGGCGTGATCATCGCAAAGGTCATCTGGAAGGCGATGAAAGTGTATTCCGGCAGCCAGACGCCGTTGGTGAAGGTTGGGACCAGCGTGGTCGCATCAACCCCTGCAAGGAACATCTTCGAGAAGCCGCCGACATAGCCGTCCATCGACCCGCCGTAGGAGAATGCGAGCGAATAGCCGTAGACCACCCAGATGATGCAGACGACGGCGCTGATCGCGAAAACCTGTGTCAGCATCGACAGCATGTTCTTGGTGCGCACAAGGCCACCGTAGAACAGCGCGAGGCCGGGAACGGTCATCAGAAGGACGAGCACTGTTGCAATGCTCATCCAGGCGACATCGCCGTTGTTGACCGACTTTTCGTAGACATAGGGCACAAGGGCCGCTGCGTCGGCGACCGTTTCGGTTGTCGCCTCCTGCGCCCAGGCGGGCAAAGCGGCCATCGCCGTCCCCAGCGCCGTCAGGCCCAAATACTTCATCAACTTTGTCATCTTTAGGTTTTCCCCTTGCCCCACACGCCTAAAGCGCATCGTCATCAGTTTCGCCAGTGCGCACCCGCACGGCGTGTTGCACGTCGAGGACGAAAATCTTTCCGTCGCCGATCTTGTCGGTCTTGGCCGTTTTCTGGATCGTCGCGACCACCTGATCTGCGAGGCTGTCGCTGACCACGATTTCCATCCTGACTTTCGGCACAAAGTTCACGGCGTATTCGGCACCCCGGTAGATCTCGGTATGGCCGGATTGGCTGCCAAACCCCTTGATCTCGGTCACCATCATGCCGCGCACGCCGATGGTGGTCAGCGCCTCGCGGACCTCCTCCAGCTTGAACGGCTTGATTGCAGCAATGATGAGTTTCACGTCTGTCCCCTTCCAGATGCGGCCCTGACGTCGGACCATCGCGGATTAACGAGGACTCTTGCGCCCCGCCCGGGCAAGGAAAGGCAGGACGAAATCGGCGCATTTGGCATCGGGACTGCACAAGAAATGCACAAATTGGTCGGTTAGCCCAAATATTAGGCGATTGTGGAAGGCGAATCGACTTCGGAACCTCTCCACATTCCTGCCGGGTCGGGGTATGGTCTTTTCCAACACGTGACCGGAAATCGCGGCACAGGCTCGGGGCGCTAGGCAGGCATGGCAACTTCAGGCAAGGGCAAAGGCCCCCTGGTCGCGGACCGGCGCGGCAAGTCTGTGCGCGCTCCTGCCGCGCCGCGCGGCAAAAGCACGACAAAACGGGCTCCGCGACCCAGGCGGCGTGGCATTCTGGGCTTTTTTGCCGGTTTTCTCCGAATGGTCTGGCGGCTGGTCTGGGGTATCGCCTGGCGCAGTTCGGCCATCCTGGCCCTGATCCTTGGCGGAGCGACGGCCTATTTCGCGGCACAACTGCCCCCGGTCGAGGCGCTACTGGACGGACGCGCACGAGGGTCGGTCACCTTTCTCGACCGCGAGGGCACGGTGTTTGCGTGGCGGGGCGAGACCTTTGGCGGCCAGATCACTGCCGATACGGTGTCGCCCTATCTGCATGACGCCGTGGTGGCGACCGAGGACAAACGGTTCTATCGCCATTTCGGCATCAGCCCGCGCGGCATAGCCTCGGCCGTGCGCATCAACCTGAGCGAAGGGCGCGGCCCGCTGTCGGGCAATGGCGGATCCACGATCACCCAGCAGGTGGCCAAGCTCTTGTGTCTGGGCGTGCCCTATGACGCCAAGCAGTGGAAGTCCGAGGCCGCCTATGAAGAGGACTGCCGAGCAGGGGGCATCTGGCGAAAGATCAAGGAAATTCCCTACGCCATGGCGATGGAGGTGCGGTACTCCAAGGAAGAAATCCTGACGATCTATTTCAACCGCGCCTATCTGGGGGCCGGTGCGCGCGGGTTTGAAGCAGCGGCCCAGCGCTATTTCAGTGTCTCGGCCAATGGGGTGAACCCAGCCCAGGCCGCGATGCTGGCAGGTCTGCTCAAGGCTCCGTCACGATATGCCCCCACCAACAACCTGAAGCGCGCCCAGGACCGCGCCAACCTGATCATTGGTCTGATGCGCGAACAGGGCTACCTGACCGCAGACGAGGCCAAGGCCGCGCAGGCCACTCCTGCCAAACTGTCATCGGCGGCTCGCTCCAAAACGGGTGGATACTTCGCCGATTGGGTCATGGAAACGACGCCGGATTTCCTGGCCGGTGACACCACCGAGGACGTGATCATCAAGACCACGCTGGACCAGCGCCTGCAAACCGCAGCCGAGGAGGCGCTGAGTTATATCTTTGAAAACAAGGTCAAAGCAGGGTCCAAGGCGCAGGCTGCGATCATCGTAATGAGCGCTGATGGTGCGGTGCGGGCGATGGTCGGGGGGCGCGATCTGCCGAATGCAGGCGACTTCAACCGCGCGACCCAGGCCCTGCGGCAAACGGGGTCGGCCTTCAAACCGTTCATCTACGCGGCCGCCCTGGACATGGGGTTCAGTCCGGCCGACTATGTCGAAGACACCCCCCTGACCATCAACATCCCCGGATCAGGTCCCTGGTCGCCGCAGAATTATGACCGCGAGTACAAGGGAATGATCACCCTGACCCAGGCGCTTGCCGAAAGCCGCAACATTCCGGCCGTGCGGGTGTCCGAAGCGGTCGGCCGCGAGTTCGTGCGCAAGGTCGCCACGGATTTCGGCGTCAGCAATGTGGTTGCCGACGGGCCTGCCCTTGCGCTCGGGGCGTCTGAGGCCACACTTCTGGACATGACCGGCGCCTATGCGGGCATCCTGAACGGCGGGTCGTCTGTCACGCCTTACGGCATGGTCGAATTGCAGCTGAAGGGCGAAAAGGACCCGCTATTCAAGTCCGATGACGGCTTTGGGGAGCGGGTCATTTCGGAACAGGCCGCGCGGCTTTTGACCTATATGATGGCCGAGGTGGTGCGGTCGGGGACCGGGACACGGGCTGGCCTGCCTGACCGGGAAACAGCAGGCAAGACCGGGACGACGACCGCCGGGCGAGACGCCTGGTTTATCGGGTTTTCGGCTGACTATGTGACCGGCGTCTGGATGGGCTACGATGACAACACTCCCCTGACCGATGTCACGGGCGGTGGTCTTCCCGCCGAGATCTGGCACGAGGTCATGCTGCGCGTCGAAGCCGGCATGCCGGTCAAGCCCTTGCCGATGGAGATCCCTGAGCCTCGATTGCCGCCGGCAGGCACCTCGCCCGAAGTTCTCGAAGACAACCCGAATGGCACCGAGATTGCGCCCGTGACCGAGGCAGATCCGAATGCGCCCCTGTCGGATGACGATCTGGCAGACCAGATCCTGAACGACATCCTGGGCACCATCCAGAACTGAGCGGTCGGGCTAGACCGAAAGCAGCGCCTTGGCCAGCTTGCCGACATCGCCGCCTTGCTGGTCCAGAAGGGCCCCGATCTCGGCGCGCTCAGACGCCAGCATGTTCACGCCTTCGATGATCAGGTTGAAGAACTTGTTCTTGCCGGACTTGTCGGAGACATGCCAGCGCAGGTCAAACGGCGCCTCGCCCTGCAGATACGCCACCGAGATCACTTCGAAATAGCTCTTGAGCGGGCGCGCATCGGTGACTTCGATCTTGCCGCCAATGAATTCACGGAACCGACGGCCGTATTTGCGGCTGATATAGCCTTGAAATGCCTTGGTAAAGGCCGAGATGTCACCGGCAGACGCCGTTCGTGCTGCGGGCCCCAGGGCAGAACGCGCAATCACCGGCACGTCGGCGTATTTGACGAACATCGCCTCGAATTCCTTCAGCATCGCGGATTCCGATTTGCCGGAATTAATGATGCCGTTGACCGTATCGATCGTCCGTCCGACCAGTTCGCGCGCGTCGTCGACGGTCAGGGCCAAAGCTCCGCGCGGCAGGGCAAGGGCGGTCGATGCCGCCATCGCTGCAAGGGTGAACTGGCGGCGCGACAAGGGAACAGGGTTACTGGCCATAGGGATCCTCATAGGGGTCGACAAAGCTGTCGTCGGTGCCGGTTGCCGTGCCTTGGCCCAGTTCGAACCGGCGGTTCTGCAGATAGAGCAGCCGTGCCTGCGCATAGCTGTCCGCACTGCCATATAGGATGGAATCGACCGTTTCCGAATAGCGGTTGCGATCACCAAGTCGTGCAAGCACCTTGGCGACGGTCGCGGCGGTGGCCTGATCGCCGGTTGTCATCAGGCGGACCGGATTGGCCACAATGTCGACAATGCTGCCGACGGCGTCGCGTGTTGAAGACGGGCCGACCACGGGCAATTCGACATAAGGGCCTTCGCCGACCCCCCAAACATAGAGTGTCTCGCCGAAATCAGTGGGTTTCTCAGGCAAACCAAGCGCCGTGGCTGCATCAAACAGACCCAGAACGCCAAAGGTGAGGTTTGTCGCAAGCCGCAGGGAGTTGATCCCCGCTTCTTCCACATTGGCCTGCAAGACGTTGTTCACGATGTCACCCGGCAGGTCCAGCGTGCCTGCCACATTGCCAACAACGCGCTGCAGGGGTTGGGGCACAACCGCCCCGTAGGCCTCCGCACCAGGTCCGACAAGGGCCTTGTCGAGTGCGCGGTTCAGGCCATGCGTGGCCCGGTTCATCGGTTCAAGGGGGTCATTGATGCCTTGCGCCACGGGCGGGGCGGCACAGCCCATCAGGGCCAGCACCGGCAGCACCAGGACACTCCCAACCAGCCGTCGTGAACGGGCCGAACCGGGTTGCGAAGGGGGCCAAGAGTGCATTTCAGGGTCCATCCTGGGGGTCTTACCATAGGTCCCGTGGAGAATAGGCAAGGGATATTCAGCACATCTGGTCAACACAACGCAGATTCGTGCCGCCACGATCACGCTGGCAGAAAACGGCCAGCCTGTAACCTGTCGAAGAGGACCCGGTCCGAGTTTTCCACTGCCTGCCTTGCCGCGATTGGACGTGACGGCTAGGGTCCGCCCAGCAAGCCGGAGAACGCACATGCATCCAATCGAATCGCGCCTGTCAGAGATGGGGATCACCCTGCCCGTGGCCCCGGCCCCGGCTGCCAACTACGTTCCTTTCGTCGTCACCGGCAACACGGTCTACATCTCGGGCCAGATCAGCCAGACCGCCGATGGGTTGATCACGGGAAGGTTGGGGGCTGACATGGATGTCGCGCAGGGGGCAGTGGCGGCAAAGTCCTGTGCGATCAGTTTGTTGTCCCAGTTGCGCGCGGCCTGTGGCGGGGATTTCGGGCGTGTGGTGCGGGCCGTCAAGCTGACGGGGTTCGTCAATTCCACGCCGGAATTCACCGACCAGCCCAAGGTGATCAATGGGGCGTCCGATTTTCTGGTGGCGGTGATGGGCGATGCCGGACGGCATGCGCGGTCGGCGGTCAGTGCTACATCCTTGCCACTGGGCGTCGCGGTGGAAATCGAAGGCATCTTTGAGTTGAAATGACCCGTGTTCCACTGCGACAGGACTTCCTGCGCCTTCCCTTTGCCCATCGCGGCTTGCATGATCACGGTCGAGGGGTGATCGAAAATTCGCTCTCGGCTTTTCGCGCTGCCATTGCTGCTGGCTATGGCATCGAACTTGATGTTCAACGCAGCGCCGATGACGTGCCTGTCGTCTTTCACGATGACGATCTGGACCGCCTGACCGATGCAACGGGCGCGTTCCGGAACTACAACGCAGCCGAGCTTGGCCGCATGCACTTGCGCAGCAGCACCGACACGATCCCGACCTTGAAGGAGGTCCTGGCAGTGGTGGCGGGCAGGGCGCCCTTGCTTATCGAGATCAAAGAAAACTGGAACACGATGAAGGATACCGACGGTATTCTGGAACAAGCGGTTGCTACCATATTGGCTGGTTACGACGGGCCGGTCGCGGTGATGGCGTTCAACCCCCATTGTATCGCTCACATGGCCCGTTTCGCACCAGATTTGCCGCGGGGTTTGACGACCGAAGCCTATGATCCTGTCCAGAATGCGCCAATCCCTGCTGAGGTTTGCGAGCGTCTGCGCGAGATTCCGGATTATGACCGCACGATGAGCAGTTTCATCAGCCACCAGGCATCCGACCTGTCGCGCCCGCGTGTGGCCGAACTAAAGGCACAAAAGGCGGCGATCCTGTGCTGGACGATCCGGTCGCGCGAACAAGAGGCAGAGGCGCGCAGGATTGCCGACAACATCACGTTTGAATGCTATGCGGCGGCGATCCCGGCTTGACGTTGCGCCATTCCGGGCCAACTGCGTTCTCACCTTGGTCAAATATTCCCGGGGGGTGTGGGGGGCAGGCAGCCCCCTGGCTTTGGACGGACCAAACCAGATGGACCGATGGCAGATCTGACCCTACTCAACGGCATGGCAGAGGTGGAGGCGGCGGATTGGGACGCGCTGTCGCCGGGTCATGGCCGCCCGCTGGATCCGTTCACCACGCACCGGTTTCTGAACGCGCTGGATGCCTCTGGTAGCACTGGCAAATGCACGGGCTGGCAGACGCGACCCTTGGTGCTGCGGTCAGGCGACAAGCTGATCGGGGCCACGCCGATCTATGTGAAATCCCACAGCCAGGGCGAATACATCTTTGATCACGGCTGGGCCGATGGCTACGAGCGCGCCGGTGGGCGGTATTATCCGAAACTGCAGATCGCGGTGCCTTTTACGCCTGCGACCGGCCCGCGTTTTCTGGGCCAGGGGCGCGACGAGCTGGTGGCAGGGGCGATCGGGATTGCCGAACAGAACGGGCTTTCGTCGCTTCACATTACCTTCTGCACCGAGGAAGAGGCCGAGGCGATGGCCGGTCAGCATGGCCTGCTACACCGTGTCACGCAACAGTTCCACTGGGTCAACAACGGCTATGCGACCTTTGACGACTTTCTGGCCGACCTCTCGTCGCGCAAGCGCAAGAACATCCGCAAGGAACGCGAAACCGCGCAACGTCCGGTCGAAATCCGCGCGCTGACGGGGGATGAGATCGAGCCTTCCCACTGGGACGCCTTCTGGCGGTTCTACCAGGACACCGGCAGCCGCAAATGGGGCACGCCCTACCTGACGCGCCGCGCGTTCGAGCTATTCCACGAGACAATGCGCGACGACATCCTGATGGTCTTGGCGTTCCGTGACGGCACACCGGTTGCAGGCGCCCTGAACTTCATCGGACGCGAGACGCTATTCGGGCGCTATTGGGGTTGCGTCGAGGAACATCCGTGTCTGCATTTCGAACTGTGCTATTATCAAGCCATCGACTGGGCGATCACTCACGGACTGAAACGGGTCGAGGCGGGCGCGCAGGGCGAGCACAAGCTGGCGCGGGGCTATTTGCCGGTGCCGGTGCATTCGCTGCACTGGATTGCCGATCCCGGTTTCCGCGCGGCGGTGGCGCGCTATCTGGATGCGGAACGGCGCGCGGTGGACGAGGAGATCGAGTTGCTGAGCGCCTATGGCCCGTTCAGGCGGGTCGATGCCGAAGACTGACCGAGGAAGGACATGCCATGGCTGACTTGCTGACCGAAGCCGAACGAAGCGCCGCCCTGCCCGTGCTGGGGGATACTGGCTGGGGTGCGGTGGAGGGGCGAGATGCGCTGCGAAAGGTCTGGAAATTCAGGAACTTTTCCGAAGCCTGGGCCTTCATGTCTCGTTCGGCGCTAGCAGCCGAGGCGATGAACCACCATCCCGAATGGCGCAACGTTTACAACGTCGTCGACGTGACGCTGTCGACGCATGACTGCCATGGGCTGTCGGCGCTGGACCTGAAACTGGCGAACAAGATGGACGCCTATGCCGGGGCGGCCGAGGTCCAGCGTGACCTGACCGTCCCGATCCTGGCGCTGTGCCAGATCAAGGCGTCGAAAAGCTAGATCTTCTCCAGCAGCGCCTCGCCGGTCGAAATGTTGCATTCGCCCGGATTGTCGATGTTGGCGGCAGTGATGACGCCATTGTCGAGCACCAGTGCATAGCGATTGGATCGTCCGATCAAGCCCAGATGCGGGGCGGTGAACTCCATCCCCAGCGCGTGCGTCAGCTTGCCGTCGGCGTCGCCCAGATGCGTGATCCCGGCTTTGGTCGCCCCGGTGGATTCACCCCAAGCTTTCAGCACGAAGGGGTCGTTGACGGAAATGCAGATGATTTCCTCAACACCCTTGGCGCGGAACTTGTCGGCGGTGCGGATGAAGGACGGGATGTGCGCGGTCGTGCAAGGACCGGTGAATGCCCCCGGAAGGCCGAATACCACGACCTTGCGGCCCTTAAGCTTTACGGCCAGTGACACGATCTCGGGCCCATTTGCCCCCATTGTCGACAGATCGGTGTCGGGCAGGGTGCTACCTACGGATAACGTCATTCAAACCCCCATCGGATTGCGTTACGGATGCCCCGGGATATAGGGTCAGCGCCGCGCCGCGACCAGCGCAACCTTGGGCCGGAGGGATGAAATGAGCAGGATTGTCGTTGTCGGCGCGGGACAGGCTGCCGCGGCCCTTGCGGCGAAGCTCCGCAGCCTTGGCCACGATAGCGCGATCACGCTCATCGGTGACGAGACGGCCCCGCCTTACCAACGCCCGCCCTTGTCCAAGGGGTATCTTCTGGGAGAAATGGGCGAGGAGCGTCTGTGGCTTCGCTCACCCGAGTTCTACGCTGAGCAAAACATCACGCTTCGGCTGGGTGCGCCGGTGACGGCGATTGACCGGGCGGCGCGGACCGTGACGGTGGCGGGAGAGCTGTTGCCCTACGACGAGTTGGTACTCGCCACCGGCTCCATCCCGCGCCAGTTGCCTGCCGCAATTGGTGGCGCGCTGGCCGGTGTCCATGTCGTGCGCACCCTTGCGGACGTGAACGCCAAAAAGCACCGCTTTGTCCCCGGCGCGCGGGTGGTGATCGTCGGCGGCGGCTATATCGGGCTGGAGGGGGCAGCTGTCGCCTCCAAGATGGGGCTGGATGTGACGGTGATCGAGGCAGCACCCCGCATTCTGCAGCGTGTCGCCTCGCCTGAGACGTCGGACTACTTCCGCGCTTTGCACCAGGCGCATGGCGTGAAGATCCTTGAAGGGGTGGGGCTGGATCGGATCCTGGGTGACGCGCATGTGACCGGGGTGCGCTTGGCCGACGGCCGCGAATTGCCCGCCGACTTTGTGATCCTGGGGATCGGCGTTCGTCCTGCGACAGACCTCGCCGAAGGTGCTGGGCTGACTCTCGACAACGGCATCGCGACTGACGCCCATGGCCGCACCTCCGACCCGTATATCTGGGCCGCTGGGGACTGCGCATCCTTCCCATGGAAAGGCGGTCGGCTGCGGTTGGAATCGGTCGGCAATGCAATCGACCAGGCGGAGGCGGTGGCTGCCAACATCATGGGGGCAGATGCGCCCTATCATGCACAGCCGTGGTTTTGGTCAGATCAGTATGATTGCAAGCTGCAGATCGCGGGACTGAACACGGGCTATGACCGGATCGTGACGCGGCATGGCGAAGGCGCTGCGGTGTCGTTCTGGTACTATCTGGGGGACACTTTACTGGCCGTCGATGCAATGAATGACAGCCGGTCCTACATGGTCGGCAAGCGCTTGATCGAGATGGGGAAGTCACCCGATCCGGTGGCGATTGCGGACCCTGAGACGAACCTCAAGGCGCTGCTCAAGTGACTGAGGCCGACTGATCCATGGCCATGCGCATCATTGGCGGGGCGTCGCGAGGCCTGCATCTGGCCCCTGTTGGCGCAGGCGACGCCGAGGCGCATCTGCGCCCAACATCCGACCGTGTGCGCGAGGCGATCTTCAACCTGCTGATCAATGGCGGCTACGGCAATCCGGTCGCCGGGGCGCGGGTCCTCGATCTGTTCGCGGGAACTGGCGCGATGGGGTTGGAGGCGCTCAGCCGGGGGGGTGAGACGGCGACCTTTGTCGATGACGGGGCCGTGGCGCTGGGGCTAATCCGGCGCAACATCGCGCTGATGCGGGTCGAGGATCGCACCCAAGTGATCAAACGCGACGCGACAAAGCTTGGCGACACGCGTGGGCCGAGGCATGACCTGGTCTTTCTTGACCCACCTTATGGCATGGGTCTGGGAGAGGTCGCGCTGTCCAACGCCCCACCGGGCTGGATTGTTCCCGGTGCGATGGTCATCTGGGAAGAAAGCGCCGCCCCGAAGGTCCCTGTCGGCTTTGACATGGTCGACCAGCGCAGATACGGCGACACCGTCGTCACCATCCTGAAAGCCAAAGCATGACCCCCAAAGCCGTTCTCTTCGACTGCGACGGCGTGGTCGTCGACAGTGAAGGACCGACCTTCGTTCTCTTCCAGCAGGAATTCGCGGCGGCGGGGCTTGAGGTGACGCTACACGACCTCGAGACCAACTGGGTCGGGGCGACTGCCGAAGGTTTGGCGGCGCGGGCGCGGGCGCTAGGGGCGAAGCTGCCACTTGACTGGGTGACCGGGTTCTACGACCGCCTGAATGCGCGGCTAGCGATGGGTGTGCCGCTGATCCCCGGCATCATGGCTGTGCTTGACCGGTTGGATGCAGCAGGCGTCCCATATGCTATGGGCTCCAACGGGCCGATGGCAAAGATGGCGGTGACGCTTGGGCAGCACGGGTTGGTAGAGCGGTTTCGTGGCCATGTCTATTCGGGCCAGGCGCTGGGCGCACCGAAACCCGCACCGGACGTGTACCTGCACGCGGCGCGGATGTTGGGGGTGGACCCGGTGGACAGCGTGGTGGTCGAAGACAGCGCGAGCGGAGCA
Organism: Rhodobacterales bacterium; assembly: GCA_031430315.1. Classification (GTDB taxonomy): domain Bacteria; phylum Pseudomonadota; class Alphaproteobacteria; order Rhodobacterales; family Rhodobacteraceae; genus JAJNPS01. Next base: position 17,468 of record JANPBI010000188.1, read on the forward strand.
CTTGCGGCGCGAGCGGCGGGAATTCCTTGCTATGGATATGCCCCCCATGCCGTGAACCCCGCGCTGGCAGCTGCCGGGGCGCGGATTTTTACCGATATGGCGGACCTGCCCGGCCTTCTGGGCCTGTGACGCCGCGTCGGGGGTGACAGCCAGCCGGTCCATGCGCAGACTACCCCGCAAAGGGAGCCCCATGTGACCGACTATCCGCATCTGTTCCAGCCGATCCGTCTAGCACATCTTACGCTGCCCAACCGCGTGGTCATGGGGTCGATGCATACGGGGCTGGAGGAAATCGGCGACTGGAACCGCGTCGCGGAGTTTTACGCCTCCCGTGCGCGAGGCGGCGTCGGCCTGATGATCACCGGGGGGATGGCACCAAACCCTGAGGGTGGTGTGTTTCCCGGCGCGGCGGGGCTCTATACGGTCCGCGATATCGCCAATCACCGGATCGTCACGGATCGAGTTCGTGAGGCCGGCGGGCGGATCGCGATGCAGATCCTGCATGCCGGGCGCTATGCCTATTCCAAGGATTGCGTTGCCCCCAGCGCGATCAAATCCCCGATCTCGCCCTTTGCTCCCAAAGAACTCGACGCGATCGGCATCGAAAAACAGATCGCCAACATGGTCACTGCCGCGACCCGCGCGGAGGAAGCGGGATATGACGGGGTGGAAGTGATGGGGTCCGAAGGGTATTTCCTCAACCAATTCCTCGTTACGCATACCAACCGCCGGAACGACGACTGGGGCGGTACCTACCCCAACCGGATGCGCCTGGCCGTAGAGGCCGTCCGCCGCATTCGCCAGGCTGTCGGGGCCGATTTTCTGCTGATCTACCGCATTTCGCTGATCGATCTGATCCCCGATGGGTCCACCTGGGACGAAGTTGCTACCCTTGCTCGCGCGATCGAGGGGGCGGGGGCCGATATCCTGAACTCCGGCATCGGTTGGCACGAGGCGCGGGTGCCGACCATCGCCACCTCAGTGCCCCGCGCGGCCTTTGTCGACCTGACGGCACGGTTGCGGCGCGAAGTGACGATCCCTGTCATCGCCACCAATCGCATCAACCGCCCCGAAGTGGCCGAAGCAATCCTGGCGGCGGGGCAGGCCGACATGGTGTCGATGGCGCGGCCCTTCCTTGCCGATGCCGACTTCGTGGACAAGGCCGGTGATGGCCGAGCAGCGGAGATCGCGCCCTGCATCGCCTGCAACCAGGCGTGTCTTGATCACACGTTTTCGGGCAAGATCAGTTCCTGTCTGGTGAACCCGCGCGCCTGTGCGGAGACCGAACTTGTATATGCACCCACCGCGAACCCCAAGCGCATTGCGGTTATTGGGGCGGGACCGGCGGGCATGATGGCGGCGATGGTGGCTGCGGAACGGGGGCATGAGGTCACGCTGTTCGAAGCTTCGGGTGAGATCGGCGGTCAGCTGAAACTGGCGCGCGAGGTGCCGGGCAAAGAGGAATTCCACGGGCTGGTCGCTTGGTTCAAGACCATGCTGGCCAAGCACGGGGTGGAGGTTTTGCTGAACACCGCGGCGCGCGCCGTGGACTTGGCGCGCTTTGACGACACGATCCTTGCCACTGGTGTCTTGCCCCGCGATCCGGGCATCCCAGTGATCGGCGGGGTGCAGGTCCTGCGCTATATCGATGTTTTCAACGGCGCACCGGCCGGGCGGCGGGTGGCCATCGTGGGCGCGGGCGGCATTGGCTTTGACGTGGCGGAATATCTGGTGCAGTCCGGGCCAAGCCCCACGCTTGATGTTCCGCATTGGCGGCACGAATGGGGTGTCGTTACCCCTCACGATGCGCGCGGCGGGCTTGCGCCCGAAGGTGCACAGCCCGACGCCCCGGCTCGCGAGGTCTGGCTTTTGCAGCGCAAGGCCG
>JANPBI010000189.1:0-3050 GCA_031430315.1 Rhodobacterales bacterium
AAAATCTCCTCAACCTCGCCGATCTCGACGGTGGTGGAGCCCAGATGCGGTGCCAGCAGAAACGCCGTCGCATTGGCAAAGGTGAACAACACCGCCAGTGCCTCGGTCTGCAGCCCTTCGGTAAACTCCGCCCGCTTGCCCTCCGGCAACCGCGCCTCAAGATTGGCCTTCTTCAACTCCGCCAGCCCCGACTGCGCCGCGAGGGTCTCCCCCATCGCCAAAGCAATCGCCACGCCACGGCGCAGGGCATTCAGCACCGCCGCCTGTACCGGCGACATCAGGCCATCGCCCAACCCCTCAACCCGCTCGGCAATCCGTACCCCGCCTGGCCGCGCGGTCGACCGCGTCACCATCCCCGGCACGGTCGACCGGAACCGTGGCCGCGTCCCGATGCCCGGCGAACGCTCCACCTGCGCCACAGGCTCCACCGCCTTGGCCAACCGCGGCGCATGATCAAACCCTAGGACCATGCCCAGCGCCGCCTCATACTGCGCGCGAATCGTCTCTTCCTTCAGCTCCATCGTGTCCCGCGTGCTCACCGACAAACCCTTTCCAATTGGCCCAAATATCCCGGGGGAGGCGAAGCCGGGGGCAGCTGTGTGTGTTCATAAGGTTTGAATAGGCAATATCAGAAGGTTTGACTAGATCGCAGCCCGGGACTGGCGGTATCAGCTGTGATCAGGTGGTAGTTGCTGATTGGGACGATTGGCCCTCCACCATCGGCTTAGCGCACTGATGCATGTGCGGCGTTCGGGCGGGAAGTGCGCGGCGACGTCCACCACGATCTCAGCGAAAGTCATCGTGCCGATTCGAGCAATGACAAAGGCAAGCAGGTCAGGATCGGAAACAAGGTTTGATGGTCTGCCGGATCGATGGAGGCGGCGGTGTTCGGCAATGCCGGGCGAGACCGTTGAAGGGTTCATTAAAGGCCCTTTAATCGACTGGTTACGGGCCGTTTCAAGGGTCTTGATCGTGCGGGCGTTGGCGGCGCGAAGGTCATCAATCTGGCGGGATGACTGGCGCGCCTTGTCGATTGCCGTCATGATCATGCCGGGGCCGATCTGGTCAGCGGCGGGATTGCGCGGCGGCTCAATCATCGGTATTGCACCCCTTGCAGGTGTGACACGGTAATATTCTCGCGGCCGTAACACGATCTTCGGATCGGAGTGCTATGTGGGGTTTCCGGGAAACCGGCGGCGGGGCCCCACCGCCTGCACCTTTCCACATCATCGCGGCGTATCCTTTAGCCAATTGCGCACGGTCACGTCCGTTGTGCGCAGCCGCCGCGCAATGGCGGCGTTGGAATACCCCTGCCATGCGAGCATTTCCGCAAGCCATCGGTTGGCGACCGGAACGCGCTTTTGCAGCGCCGGGTGCTGACTGGTTGCAAGGGCGGCAACCTTGTCTGGCCCGATGAGGACTTCGACCAGGCCGTGCCCCTTAGGCTCATTGGCGAACGAGGCCTGTGCCCCGCCGAACTGCAAGAGAAATTTCACCGTGAGGTCAGCCCCAAGCACTTCGAAATAAGGCTCCACCTGGGCAGTCGGGCGTGGCATCGGGCGTCCAACTTCATTCATGCGGCGGCGGTCCTATCGCGGGTTGGGCAAGTATCGTGTCCCCTGGCCGTTCTACCAGGAACACAGCTAGAGGACTGCCAATGCAGGGGGGCAAACCCCGCTGGCAACAAGCCGGAAGTCTCGCCACTTCCGGCCCGAACTTCAGTCGGCGAGCGAACCGGGTTTCAGGCCCAGCTGCGAACAGATTGCGTCGGCGAATTGATCCCCTTCGGAGCCGCGCCGGGTGCCGGGAGGGGTGCCCGCCGTGGGCGAGGGTTTGAAGATGTGGGCAAACTGCGGGACCGAGCTTGCGACAAAGCCGTCAAAGCTCGCCTCGTTGGCCACGCACAGGGCGGTGGCCCAATCCTTCATTGCCGGGGACAGATGACCGCTGCGCAGCGCCTCTTCTACCAAGCTCATACCTCGACACCCGCCGCCTTTAGCAGTCGTTCTTTCAGCTCCGACGCCTTGTTACCTACCCAAGTCCCTTTGATCGCCCGGCGCGCATTGGATGTGTCAGCGCCATTCTCTCTACACCAGCGATGGAGGGAAGACCCACGAGCGACAAAGCCTGCCCTGACAATGGCAAGGCTGTGGTCTTCCGGTGTTGGGTCTGTTACGATTATCATGCATGATCCTACTACGTTTGCAGTAAGGATTACCATAATATTGGTAAAACACAAGAGCTGCCAGATGACCGACAAGAAGATTTCTGACCGACTTCGCATGCTGAAAGATCAACATGGCTGGACCGCTCAACAAATGGCCGATGCGGTTGGCATGTCCCGCCGCACGCTTGAAAGCTATATGAAGCGCGAGAACGCAGCGCTTCCGGGGCTGGAAGCACTTTGTCAGATTGCAAGAGGGCTGGGGGTATCTTTAGATTGGTTGGCCGGTGTCGGGGAAATGGCAAGGATTCGCGAAAATCTTGTCGCGAGGGTCTCCGCCGAGCGGGCGTCGTTGCCTGTCATCACGACCCTGATCAGCACGCTTAACCAAGGCAAGCCTGCACCTGAACCGGAGTTTCTGGCTATAGAGGTAGGCGCGCAAGCGGCGCAATTCGCGGACCTGATGCACCAGAACGTTATCACTTCGTTCAGAATGGCGGAGCTGCTGAAAGGCTTTGAGACGGCGGCTGAAGACGTTCTAAAGCAAAAGAACGCGTCGCTTCGTGCAGAGATCGAACGGCTCACCCAGAAATTAGACTCGCGCAAAGACGCCACTAAAGCCTAATCAAGGGTGAGCGGTGAGCGGTTTTTACCGCTCACCTTCCGTGGTCCCCTTACTGATTTCGTTGAATAATTCTTTCGCACCATCGACTGCAAACAGCCCTAAACCCGATCAAATCCCTCGAGCTAGTGTTCTGAGTCTGACGGTTGCTATCTTGGTCCACGGATTTCATCGATTTTGTCCAGCGCGCGTCGTTCTCGGGTGAGGATATCGTCAGCCGTTTTGGTCCAGGTGAAGGGCTTTGGCTTGGCGTTATGGTGCAGC
>JANPBI010000190.1:0-24466 GCA_031430315.1 Rhodobacterales bacterium
GGGGGCGCATGGGAACCTTTATGGGGTCAACCGTTACCGGCCCATGCGCGTCCTTCCTACGATGATAAGTACCAGGGCCATGGGCCGTCTCCTTACGTTCGGTTGGAAGATTAGGTGGGGATATCGCAAGCGTCAACCGGATTTGCAATTAGAAAATGTCGTAATGGGTGGTAATTTTTGAACATTTGTTGCGACAGGCGGCCGCTGTGCGCAATTTTCGCAATCTGGCGCAGTACAGCACAGAAGGTGCGCGCTGGTAAGGTGGGGTGCGGCGGTGACGATGGGCTTCAGGAAGCCTACATCGGGCTCAGAGAAGATTCGGGCTTTGCCGGATCAGGAAAAGGACGCCACCCCATGAAGCTTTACACCACACCCGGCACCTGCGCGCTGGCCTGTCACATCGCGCTTTACGAGGCGGGCGCGCCGTTCGAAGCGGAACGCGTGAGCCTGCGCGACAAGACCACCGCCGCCGGGGCGGACTTCCGCAAGATCAACCCCAAGGGATCGGTCCCGGCGCTGGAGATTGAACCAGGTCAGGTGCTGACCGAAGGTGTCGCGATCATGCAGTATGCGGTCGATAGCGTTGGGGGGGCAGGGGTTGCACCTGCGGTCGGCACGGTGGAGCGCGCGCGGATGCAGGAGGCGATGAACTTCATCGCGAGCGAACTTCACAAAGGCGGCTATGGCCCGCTGTTCCGTCCCGGTCTGACGGATGAGCAGAAACAGGCGCAGTTCGCCGTGATCGACACCAAGCTGGGCTGGCTTGAAGGGCTGATGGCGAATGGGCGTGACACTCTGGTGCCGGGCGGCCATACGCTGGCAGACAGCTACCTTTTCACCATTGCGGGGTGGTCGAAGAACTTTGGCCACGACCTGTCGAAATTCCCCAGGATCGTGGCGTTGCGCGAACGGGTCGCCGCGCGCCCGGCAGTGCAGGCAGCGATGCACGCCGAAGGAATGTAGCAAGTGTAGCATCGGGGGCGGTTGGCCGCCCCCGATGCCCGCCGTCAGGCCATCAGAGCGAGGTATCCGCCATAGCCCACCAGAAGGGCCACGCCCGCGATGCGCGGCAGGCCCTTCAGAAGGATCGCCAGCACGATCAGGGCGACGGCACTGCCCAGCACCCAAGGCATGTCGACGGCGGCAAAGCGCGCCTCGGACGGAATCGGGTGGATGATCGCCGTGGTCCCCAGAATGCCGAAGATGTTGAAGATGTTGGAGCCGACGATGTTGCCCACCGCAATCTCGGTCTGCTTGCGGATGGCGGCAATGATGCTGGTGGCCATTTCCGGCAGACTGGTGCCGACGGCCACGATGGTCAGGCCGATCACTGCCTCGGAAATCCCGTAGGTCCGTGCGATGATGGTGGCGCTGTCGACCAGCAGCCGTGCGCCGATCACAAGGATGATCAACCCGCCAAGAGTGTAACCCCAGGCGACAAGCTGGTTGCCGACAGGTGGCGCGTCATCGGCGGGTTCCTCTTTGCCCGTCATGAACGCCGCGACGAGGAAGACGACCAGACCGGCCAAGAGCACAAAACCCTCAAACCGCGACACGAACCCGTCCAGCAGCATCCACCAGATGATCAGCGTGGCCGCGATCATGAAGATGAAGTCGCGCCAAAGCTTGCTGACCGGGATCATCAGCGGTGCGATGATCGCGGATATCCCAAGGATCAACAGGATGTTGGCAATGTTGGAGCCAAGGATGTTGCCGATGGCGATGGCGGGCTGTTCTTCCAGCGCCGCCCCGACCGACACCATCATTTCCGGGGCCGAGGTTCCAAAGCCGACGACGGTCAGGCCGATCACCATGGGGGAAAGCTTGAAATGGCGCGCGACCGAAGATGCGCCCCTGACGAGAAATTCGCCGCCGAAGAACAAGGCCGCAAGGCCGATGAAGAAAAGCAGATAGGTCAATGGCGCGCTCCCTGTTGGCCGGTCGGTCGGAAATCAGCGCAAGTCCGGACTAATGCAAGGGGGCACGCCGAAAGAAATCCGTGTTGTGTCGGATGGTCCCGTCAAGGATCGGCGCGATAGCAGACCGCGTTGATCTTGTTGCCGTCGGGATCGCGAATATAAGCGGCATAGAAATGCGGCCCATATTGCGGGCGCAGGCCGGCCGGCCCCTCGTCCGTTCCGCCGGCCTGCATGGCGGCGCGGTGGAACGCATCCACCGCCGCACGGCTGTCGGCCAGGAACGACACCATCACCCCGTTGCCGACGGTGGCCGGACGGCCATCGAAGGGCAGTGTGACCCAGAGGTGCGGGCCGGGATCGTCGATGCCCCAGGCCGCCGAGGTGCCGTCAGGGTCGTCCTCAACAATCCGTGCATGGCCAAGCGGGGCAAAGGACGCATCGTAAAAGGCAATGGCGCGGGCAAGGTCGTTTGTTCCCAAGACCATATAGCTGAACATGCGGGATGTCCTTATTGCGAGGAGTTGTTTGAGCGCAACCTTGGTCATGGCAGCCCTGGTCGTCAATCCGCAAGGCCATAATCCAAAGCTTGGCAGGCCGCGGGTCAATGTGGTAAAGCTTTCAGACCAATTTCAGAATTTGGCGCGACCGATGACCTAAACCTTGCAGAAATCGGCATCGCACCTAAGTTGGTTGAAAATCGGGTCGGTAGGGGATCAACCCACTGGAAACAACTGTGGAGGAGAACTATATGGATCGTCGTTCGTTTCTGACCAAGGCGACAGTCGGGGGGGTGGCCGCTGCGGGGGCTGCGACACTTGCGGCACCGGCCATTGCGCAAGAGGCGCCTAGCATTACCTGGCGATGTGCATCGGGTTTCCCGAAATCGCTTGATACGATCTACGGTGCTGCTGAAACGATCTCGAAATATGTGGCCGCAGCGTCTGGCGGTAAGTTTGTTATTCAGGTTTTTCCGGCCGGAGAACTGGTCCCCGGGCTTGAAGCTGCCGAGGCGGCTGCGACCGGTTCGGTCGAGATGGCCCATACAGCGGCCTACTATGACTGGGGCAAGGACCCGACCAATGCTCTAGGCACCACAGTCCCCTTTGGCCTGAACTGCCGGCAGATGAACGCCTGGCTGTACCATGGTGGCGGCATTGCGATGCTGAATGAATTCTATAATTCTGCTCGCGGCCTGCAGTACCTTCCCGCCGGTAACACTGGCGTGCAGATGGGTGGGTGGTTCCGCAAGGAAATCACCGGCCTCGCCGACATGCAGGGGCTGAAAATGCGCATCGGCGGCTTTGGCGGCAAGATCATCGAAAAGCTGGGCGTTGTGCCGCAACAGCTTTCGGCAAGTGATTCATATCCAGCGCTTGAAAAGGGCACGATTGATGCGGCCGAATTTGTCGGACCCTACGACGATGAAAAGCTTGGCTACTATAAAGTGGCTCCCTACTACTATTACCCGGGCTGGTGGGAAGGTGGTCCAACGCTTTCTGCGATGATCAACTTGGCCAAATGGAACGAACTTACGCCCGAGTATCAGGCAATCTTGTCGAGTGCATGTGAAGCCGCCAACGGAAGCATGATGGCGATGTACGATTGGAAAAATCCGCCTGCACTCAGGAACTTGGTCGCAAATGGTGCAATCTTGCGACCATACCCTCAGGACGTTCTTGCCGCCGCTTACGACGCGGCAATTGCAACCTATGCCGAGATCAGCGCCACCAATGCGCCGTTCAAGAAGATCTACGACAGCCAGCAGGCGTTCAAGAAGGACGCTTATCTCTGGGCGCAGATCGCTGAATACAACTATGATGTCTTCATGATGGGGCAGCAGCAGGCGGGCAAACTCTAAGCTTCCTGCCAAAGCGGACAGACAGGCCCCGGGCGAAAGCGCGGGGCCTTTTTCGATCCGGAGATGACACTTTTGGCACAACGCAAAAGGCGGGCCGTCTCCGGCCCGCCTTTGGTGCAATCTGGCACCGCCCGAAGGTCCGGGCAGTGCAGGTGGCCTTGCCTCAGGGGTTGACCACTGGCGCGCCAAGCGGGGGGGCTCCCAGCGTAGGCAGGGTGCCCGTCCCGCTGGGTGCGCCCAGGGGCTTTAACTGTGGCACCGTGATCGTGACGGTCGACGGGTCGATTACCACGCCCTTGTAATGCGTCACGAGGTTCGGGAACATGATAACCACCGCAACCATGATGACCTGCAGCACGATGAAGTTCAGCGATCCGGCATAGATCTGCGGGGTGGTCACCGGTTCCATCCTCCTGCCGGTCACTTTGTCGATGTAGGGCACCTTGGCCGCGACCGAGCGCAGGTAAAAGAGCGCAAAGCCGAATGGCGGCGTCAGGAACGAGGTCTGCAGGTTCATCGCGATGACGACGCCCAGCCAGACCAAGTCGATGCCGAAGGCCTCGGCCGGGGCGATCAGCAAGGGCACGATGATGAAGGCGATCTCGAAAAAGTCGAGGAAACAGCCCAAGATGAACAGGATCACGTTGACGACGATCAGGAACCCGACAACGCCGCCCGGCATCGAAGTCAGCAGTTCCTCGACCCAGACATGGCCATTGACCCCGTAAAAGGTGAGCGAAAAGACCCGCGCCCCGATCAGGATGAACATGACAAAGGCCGAAAGCCGTGTGGTGGAGGCAAGCGCCTGCGTCATCAGCCCCATGTTGAGCCGTTTCTTGAACCAGGCCATGGCAATTGCGCCAATGGCCCCCATGGCCCCGGCCTCGGTCGGGGTGGCCAGACCGATGAAGATCGTTCCGAGGACTAGGAAGATCAGCGCCAGAGGCGGGATCAGCACCATGATCACCTGTTGCGCCAGGCGCGACATGGTGTTCCAGCCCAGGACCTTGTCCGCCAGGGTGTAGCTAAAGATCGTGACGACGCCGACGACCGCGCCAAGGATGTCTGCGTTGGGCCCGATCTGGCTGTAAAGATAGACATGCGCCGCGTAGCCGATGGCCGTCATCACCGCCAGCGCCACCAGAAGCGACGTGACGCCGTTGCCAAGTGTGCGTTCTTCAACCGGCAGGGCCGGCACCCATTTCGGCCGGATCAGCGACACGGCGAGAATATAGATCATGTAGACCCCGACGAGGATCAGGCCCGGGATGATCGCGCCGGTGTACATGTCGCCGACCGACCGTCCCAACTGGTCGGCCAGTACGATCAGGACCAAGCTCGGCGGGATGATCTGGGCAAGCGTGCCCGAGGCGGTGATGACACCCGCCGCGATGCGACGGTCATAGCCATAGCGCAGCATGATCGGCAGCGAGATCAGGCCCATCGCGATGACGCTTGCCGCAACGACGCCGGTGGTGGCCGCCAGAAGTGCCCCGACCAGGATCACCGCATAGGTCAGACCCCCGCGGATCGGCCCGAAAAGCTGACCCACGGTTTCCAGAAGATCCTCGGCCATGCCGCTGCGTTCAAGCACGATCCCCATCAGCGTAAAGAAGGGGATCGCAAGCAAAGTGTCGCTTGAAAACACCCCCCAGAGTCTTTGGGGCATCGTGCCCATCAGGGACCAGCTCAGGGTGATTTCCCCACCGGAAATCGGGGCGAGCCAGACTCCGATGGCAAAAAAGATCAGCCCGTTGGCGGCCAGCGAAAAGGCGACCGGGTAGCCAAGGATCAGAAAACCGATCAGGCTGATGAACATGATCGGGGCAAGGTTGTGGGCAAGTAGCTCGATCATTTCTTCATCTCCTGGAGCAGAGCTGCCACTTCGAGCTCAGCCGCTTCCTTGGCGGACAGGGTCGGGTTCGGATCTTCGATCAGCCCGGCAATGACAGCGATTTTCTTGATGATTTCAGATACGGCCTGCGCCACGAGTAGAATGAACCCGACCAGCAGCAACATGCGCGCAGGCCAGATCAGCAGCCCGCCCGCGTTCGACGACACTTCGCCGCTGTACAGCGCCTGCAGGGCATAAGGGACCAAGAGCCAGACCATCAGGACAACAAAGGGCAACAGAAAGAAGATGTGGCCGAACAGGTCGATCCAGTGCTGCGTCCTCCGACTGCGCGAGGCATAAAAGATGTCGACGCGGACATGTTCGTTCTGTTTCAGCGTATAGGCCGCGGCCAGCATGAAGGCGGCCCCGAAAAAATACCACTGCAGTTCAAGCCAGGCATTCGAGGAATAATTGAATGCCTTGCGTACTACCGCGTTCCCGGCGCTGACCACCACGGCAAGCAGGATCAGCCAGGTCACGGATTTTCCGATGAATTCATTGATGCGGTCAATTCCGCGCGACAGCGCCAACAGCACTTGCATCCGGTTATTCCCCTCCCTGATCGCTTGCTGTCGCCCTTGCGGGTCGCGGCAAACTGGTAAGATTATTTGTCCAATTACCCGGAGAATCCGGTTTCAGTCAACAAAAGTTTCCATCGGCCCCGATTTGAGCCGACGGATCCGGCGGCCCGATCAGATCCCACAGGTTGCCAAAAGGGTCGCACCAAACCGCCACCATCCCGTAAGGCTCGTGTCGCGGTGCTTCGCGAAAGGTGACGCCCGCGGCGCACATCCTGTCGTAGTCGCGGCGGAAGTCATCGCTATGGAGGAACAAGAACACCCGCCCCCCGGACTGATTGCCGATCGCGGCCCGCTGCGCAGGGGTATCAGCCCGCGCCAGCAAAAGACGGACCCCACCCCCGGGGGGCTCAACCGTGACCCAGCGTTTGTGTCCCTGATCAATGTCTTCGGTCAGCCGGAAGCCAAGGCCCTCGACAAAAAACCGGATCGCGGGGTCATAGTCGGGCACGACCAGCGCCAAGGCAGAGATCCTGGATCCGACCATCGGACCGGTCATTCCTTGACGATCCGACTTTCGGTCAGGCGCGCCTCGGGCAAGGCGATCCGGGCAACCTGTTCGGCAATCGGATCCACAGATAGCGGATGCAGTTCGGCACTGTGCTCGGCGGGGTCGCCGATGTCCTGCCAGTGACCGGCCTTGTATATTTCCAGTCCTTTGAAGCTGGCTTTGTAGCCCATCTTCTTGCTGCCCGGCACCCAGTAGCCCAGATAGACATAGGGCAGGCCTGCCTCCCGCGCGATGTCAATATGGTCGAGAATCACTTGCGTGCCCAGACTGTCCGCCGCGAGGTCGGGATCGTAGAACGAATAGACCATGCTAAGCCCGTCATCAAAGACGTCCGTCAGGCAGACCGCGATCAGCACGCGCGCGCCATCGCCCGCTGGGGGCGGCGCAGTGTATTCGATGACCCGGCTTTTGATCGGCGTTTCCTCGATCATCGCGGCGAATTCAAAGATGTCCATGTCCGCCATGCCGCCGTCGGCGTGGCGTGCATCAAGATAGCGGCGGAACAAGGTGAATTGATCCTCGGTCGCCCAGGGGCTTGTCACATTGCGCCGCAGATGCTGGTTGCGCTTGAGGATGCGGGTATGGCTGCGGCTGGGGGCGTAGTCGGCCACGCGGATGCGCGCCGAAAGGCAGGCCGAACATTCCGCGCAGGAAGGACGGTAAAGGACGTTCTGGCTGCGCCGGAACCCTTGCTTGGACAATGTGTCGTTCAGGCGCTGGGCGTGTTCGCCCTGCAAGGCCGTAAACAGCTTCCGCTCCATCCGGCCATCCAGATAGGGGCAGGGCTGCGGGGCCGTCACATAGAATTGCGGCGCAATGGGAAGCGTATGACGCATGGACGGAGGGCCTCTTGATTGCGCAAGCCTAGCAAGGCCCGTGCGCATCGCCAAGTAGAGAGTTCAGCACCTTGCCACGCGATGGTTGAGACGAAAGGGACGCCAGTGTGGCGGGGTAACCCGGGACCGATGTTCATGGCTTTGGTTCGGTTTTGTGCGCGGGCGCAAGGCCGAGTTACAAGCCATGGTGCCATGACGCCCGTTCAGACCAAGACGACGACAGCCTGCGGGCGGAGCCAAATTCTGGCGCGCGGTCGCCAAAAAAAACCAAAACGGCCCCGCCATCAAGGCGAGGCCGCATGGGCGCGTCATCAGGGGGAGCATGTCGCGCCGGGGAAAGCGTAGTGTGGTCAGTACGCCCCACCGCGGCCGTCGGTATCTGGCGTCACCACGGAAGCTTCGACAGGGGTCTCGCGGTTGGCGCGGGCACGGTCTTCCATGAAGCTGTCGAACTGCGCCTTGTCCTTGGCATCGCGCAGCCGCTGGATAAACGCCTCGAAGGCCTCTTGTTCTTCTTCAAGCCGCTTCAGGGCATCGGCCTTGTAGGTGTCAAAGGCGGTGTTGCCGCTGGACCCGTTGGCATAGCTGCCACGGAAGTCATTGCGCCGGGTTTCGCCAAATTTGCGCTCCATCTTGGCGGCCCAGCGGGCATTGCGGTCGCCATGGTTGCACGATTTGCTGAACATGCGTTTGCTCCAGATCAGATAGGCCAGAAGGGCAAGGCCCAGGGGCCAGAAAAGGATGAAGGCCAAGACGGTTGCGGCGATCCAGGCAAACTTGCCCTTTCGGTCCATCCAGGCCTCGGTCTGGTACATCTTGCCGGCGAAACCGCCAGCGGGGGTCGGGGCAGTGGTGGCGGTGTCCATCGGTTCAGATCTCCATCGAAGCATCATGTGAATTCGTTTCACATGAGCAAGATGCGCACTGCATGGGCCTGGGTCAAGAGCCTAAGTTAAAGAAATTTACATTACGGGTCCGCACCCGGTCACGGCCAAAAAAAAGGGGCCGCAACAGATGCGGCCCCGATCCAACTTGTGCAAATCCCTACATGTCGCAGCAGGGCATCATCTCTTCGCAGCAGTCGCTGCCGTTGCAACAGCTTGCGGCGTAGGCAGCCCCGCCAAGCGAGAGCGCAAGCAGGGCGCCGAGGAACAGTGTTTTCATCGTGGGTCTCCGGTTTAGAGTTTGCGGTTTCATGTTGCGAACAACGAAAGATGTCGTGGCGGCGGGATGTCGGGGCGTCGAACCGTCTGGTGTGTCGCGTGAAAAGGCGTCCATCTGCGCGGTTCCTCAATTGGGGTATTGGCGAATGGATCAGTCACAGAAAGCGGCGATTGGGCGCCACAAACCGTGCAACTCGTCAGGCAATCCATGGCTGGCATCGTTGGGCATTCGTCACCTGATGTCGATGCAGGACAGCACCCGGTCTGCGCCCAGCCCGTCGAGACGCCGACAAGCACAAGCGCGACAACGACGAGCGTGGCCGCGGCGATATGCCTGCAACGGGCACGCAGGGTGGTCCAAAGGCGGTCTGTCTCGGGCATTGCCGAGACGATGGCCATGTTGGGGGTGATGCGCAATTCACCATATCGCGATATGTCCGCGCAATTGACCCGACGACCTGCCCGGACCATGCTGCCGCCATGAGCCTTGTGTCGCGCATCACCGGTCATCCGCGTCCGTTCGATTCCGGAGCGGCCACCGATACAAGTCGGGCCTTTGGCGACCTGGATCCGGCGGCGCGGGATCTGCTGGCGGCAACGGCGGGCTGCAGTCCGTATCTTGCGGGGCTGATGGGGCGCGAGGCCGAATGGCTGCGCCAGGCCATGGCACAAGACCCCGAGGCGGCCATGGCCACACTATTGGCCGACGTGGCGGACCTGCCGCCGGACCAGATGGCCCCGGGTCTGCGGCTGGCCAAGCGGCGCGTCGCGCTGTTGACGGCGCTTGCGGATCTGGGGGGTGTCTGGGGGCTGGACGAGGTTACCGGCGCGCTGACCGATCTGGCCGATGCTGCGTTGGCCGTCGCTGTGCCGTCGCTGGTCGCCGACGAGGTCCGCCGCGGCAAGTTGCCCTGGGCGGGACCCGAAGACCCCGCTGGGGCAGCCGGCATGACCGTGCTGGCCATGGGCAAGATGGGCGCGCGCGAGCTGAACTATTCGTCCGATATCGACCTGATCTGTCTTTACGACGAGACGCTGCATGCCGACCACCAGGACGAGGCGCGTGTGGTCTTTGTCCGGGTCACGCGCCGCTTGACGGCGCTGATGTCCGACCTGACAGGGGATGGCTATGTGTTTCGCACCGACCTCAGGCTGCGCCCGGATGCGTCGGTGACGCCGGTCTGCCTGTCGATGTCCGCCGCCGAGGCCTATTATGAAAGCGTGGGCCGCACCTGGGAACGCGCCGCCTTTATCAAGGCGCGAGCCTGCGCAGGCGACCTGGTGGCGGGCGGGCGGTTCCTCCGGACGCTGGTGCCCTTTGTCTGGCGCAAGCATCTGGATTTCGCGGCAATCCAGGACGCCCATGACATGCGGCTGCGCATTCGCGGTCACCGGGGCCTGCATGGCGCGTTGCGGATCGAAGGGCATGACCTGAAGCTCGGGCAGGGCGGCATCCGCGAGATCGAGTTTTTTACGCAGACGCGCCAGTTGATCGCCGGGGGGCGGGACACCAGCTTGCGTGATCGCACGACCGTCGGGGGGCTGTCGGCGCTGGCAGCGGCAGGATGGATTCCGCCAACGGTAGCGACGGAACTGACCGACCACTATCACCATTACCGAATGGTCGAGCATCGCTTGCAGATGGTGGGGGATGCCCAGACCCATGCCATGCCAGGCACGCCCGAGGGCATCGCGCGGATCGCGGCCTTTTGCGATCAGGATGACGCTGCGTTTCGAGCGGACTTGTTGGCGCGACTGGTGCGGGTCGAAGGTCTGACGGGCGGCTTCTTTGCACCCGCAGACAGCACGACCCCGGTGCCCGTGCTAGCCGAGGCCGAGGCGCAGATCGTGGACGGCTGGTCCCATTACCCCGCCTTGCGGTCGGACCGCGCACAGGCCCTGTTCCGCCGCCTGCGGCCTGGGCTGCTTGCGCGGTTGGACAAGGCCGCGAACCCGGCCGAGGCGCTGCGGGCGTTCGACGGGTTTCTGGCGGGGCTGCCTGCCGGAGTGCAGATCTTCGCGCTGTTCGACGCCAATCCCCTGCTGGTCGACCTGATCGTGGACATCGCAGCGACTGCGCCTGCGCTTGCCCTTTATCTGTCGCGCAATGCCGGAGTTCTGGATGCGGTGATCGGCGGGGCATTCTTTGCGCCCTGGCCTGCGGCAGAGGCCCTGGCGGCCGGGCTGTCACAGGCTATGGCGGGGCAAGGGGATTATGAGGCAAAGCTGGATGCTGCCCGGCGCTGGCAAAAGGAATGGCATTTTCGCATCGGCGTGCATCACCTGCGCGGGCTGATCGACGCTGTCGAGGCCGGACGGCAATATGCGGCTCTGGCCGATGCGGTTCTGGCGGCGCTCTGGCCGGTGGTCAGTGCGGAGTTTGCCGGGAAACATGGCGACCCGCCCGGACGCGGCGCGACGGTCCTGGGCATGGGCAGTCTCGGGGCAGGACGGCTCAATGCGGGATCCGATCTTGACTTGATCGTCATTTATGACGCCGACGGGGTCGAGGCCTCGACCGGGCCGCGCCCTCTTGCAACACGCGCCTATTTTGCACGGATGACCCAGGCCCTGGTGACAGCCCTGACCGCGCAAATGGCCGAAGGGCGGCTCTATCAGGTCGACATGCGGCTGCGGCCGTCGGGGCGGCAGGGACCGGTGGCGACCTCGCTACGGTCGTTTTGCGACTATCAGGACAATGAGGCCTGGACCTGGGAACATCTGGCACTGACACGCGCCCGGTCTGTGGCAGGCGATGCGGCGCTAGGCGCAGATGTAGAGGCGTTCCGGCGCGCGGTTCTTGTTCGCAAAGGTCGGGGCGACCGTGTGGCACGGGACGTGGCCGACATGCGCGCGCGCCTGCAAGCAGCCAAACCTGGTTCTGGCAGCTGGGAAGCCAAGAATGGGCCGGGCCGGCTCATGGATATCGAACTGGCAGCGCAGACCCTCGCCCTTTGGTCTGGCAGCCCTGCGCGCGACGTGCTGGGCCAGATTGCGGCGGGCACGGCACGGATCCTGTCGCAAAAGGCCGCGCAGATCCTGCAAGAGGCATACAAGCTGTGTTGGACTGTACAATGCGGGGCACGGCTTTTGACCGAAGGGACCTTGGACATCGCGGCCTTGGGAAGTGGCGGACGGGCGTTCCTGCTCCGCGAATCCGGCTTGCCCGCGCCAGACGCGCTGGCCGTGGCGCTGGAACAAGCGGCGGATGGGGCGGATCAGATCATCTCCCATTTGCTGGCGACATCGCAGGGGGCAGGCCCGTGACGCTGGACGACGCCGATCCCAAGGGGCTCGTCCGCGAAAGTTATGCCATAGAGGGCATCACGGCGGGCGAATGCCGGTCGATCTTTTTGGACTGGGCGCTGTCGCTGCCGGTCGGGGCTGCAGAGCAAGAGGCGCTGGCAACCGTCATCTCGCATTACGCCACCGCTGCCCCAGACCACCCGATGAGCCGCGTTCTGGCCGAGGGGCAGGCGGTCGCCGCTCCGCCGCGCCGCAAGGGGGGACGGGCAGGACGTCTGTCGACCTAGCCAAGCGCTGCCGCTTCGAGGCCCGCGATGTCGATTTTGACCATGCCCATCATCGCTTGCAACACGCGGCCGGACGGATCCGCTTTCAACAGCCGAGGCAAGGCGCGGGGAAGGATTTGCCAGGACAAGCCATAGCGGTCGGTCAGCCATCCACAACGGTTTTCAGCCCCGCCACCCGCCAGCAGTGATGCCCAAAGATGGTCGACCTCGGCCTGCGTGTCGACCTGCACCACGATCGACGCGGCGGGGCTGAGCGTGTAATGCCGCCCGCCATTCATCGCCTGATAGGCCTGACCGCCCAGGTGGAACTCGACAATAAAGGCGCGGTTCTGTGAATCGCCCTGCTGGCGGAAAATGTGGGTGACCTCTGATCCGGGGATCAGGCTGCAGTAAAGTGCCGCGGCCTCTTCGGCCTGGTGATCAAACCAGAGGCAGGTCGAGATCGACGGCTGGGGCATGGCGGCCTCCTCGCGGAGTTGGGGGACAGCCCGATTTTGCGCCCGTTGCTCCGCTCCGGCAAGTCCTACCTCAAGCCGCGCGCCTCGGCCGCAAGCTGGGTGATCGTGGCCCAGTCACCGGCCGCCACCGCGTCCTTCGGCGCCACCCACGATCCGCCCACGCAGAGGATATTCGCCAACCCAAGATAATCGCGCGCGTTCTTCAGAGAAATCCCGCCGGTGGGGCAGAAATGGACCTGCGGGATCGGCGCGCCGATGGATTTGAGGTAAGCCGCCCCGCCCGCCTGTTCGGCAGGAAAGAACTTCTGCACTGTATAGCCCTTTTCCAAAAGGACCATGATCTCGGAAGCCGTCGCGGCCCCCGGCAAGAGCGGCAGGTCGTGCTCGGCGCAGGCGTCAAGGATCCGGTCGGTCGCCCCGGGTGAGACGCCAAAGGTCGCCCCCGCCGCCTTGGCCGCCTTGACGTCGGCAGGCGTCAAAAGCGTGCCTGCGCCCACCGCGCCGCCGGGCACTTCGGCCATGATGCGGATCGCATCAAGGGCGGCGGGCGTACGCAAGGTCACCTCCAGCGCGGGCAAGCCGCCGGCGATCAGCGCTTCGGCGAGGCCGCGCGCGCGGGAGATGTCGTCGATCACAAGGACCGGAACGACAGGGGCAAGGCGGCAGATCTCGGCGGCGCGGCGGGATTGGTCGGCGGGGGTCATCGGCATGCTCCTGTTCCCGGTGCGGGGGTGGGTGGGTGCGGGAGCCTCCGGCGGGGATATTTGTCGCCAACTGGAATAGGGGCAGAAAGTTGGGATCGGCACCCCATCTCGAGCCGCAGCGGGGCGGGGGAGAGGGGTGCCTTCCACTTGGACGGTCATCGGCGTCCCCGCCTGTACCGTACTCGCAACTTGCGCCGCTTATCCTTTCCAGTTGGTTAAAATATCCTCGCCGGAGGCAAGAAACGTCTCGTATCGCGCGCCTTCTAATCAGACGATCACCCCGGCGCCAGTATCGGCGGACCCGACATGTACGCGGAACACCTCGAAAAGCTCGCGCCCGATGCCGAAACCGTTGGCCGCGAGGTCCACTATCACAGGCGCACGGGTTTCGAAATCGGGCGCAAGCACCGACAAAGTGCCCGCCACCGCATCCAGCTGCACAATGTCGCCATCGCGCAGGCGCGCAAGCGGGCCGCCCTTGGCCGCCTCTGGCGAGACATGGATCGCCGCCGGAACCTTGCCGCTGGCGCCGGACATTCGGCCATCGGTGACAAGGGCGACTTTGAGGCCGCGATCCTGCAGCACGCTGAGCGTCGGCGTCAGCGAATGCAGTTCCGGCATGCCGTTGGCGCTGGGGCCTTGAAAGCGTACCACGACGACGGTGTCACTGGTGAATTCGCCCGCCTTGAAGGCAAGTTTCACGCCTTCCTGACTGTGAAAAATCCGGGCTGGGGCCTCGATGATATGGCGTTCCGGGGCAACGGCAGAAACCTTGATGACACAGCGTCCAAGATTGCCCGTCAGTTGTTTCAGCCCGCCTGTCGTGGCAAAGGGGGCGGCGGCCGGGCGCACGATCTTGTCATTGAGGCTGGAAGTGGGGCCGTCCCGCCAAGCCAGTTTGCCGTCTTTCAGTGTCGGTTCCTGCCGGTAGTGGGTCAAGCCTTCGCCCGCGATGGTCTTGGCGTCTGGATGCAGCAGGCCCGCGTCCAAAAGCTGCCCTATAAGGAATTGCAAGCCGCCCGCCGCGTGGAAATGGTTCACGTCGGCCAGGCCGTTTGGATAAACCTTGGCCATCAGGGGCACGACATCCGACAGATCTGCAAAATCCTGCAGGTCCAGATGCACGCCCGAAGCGCGCGCCATGGCGGGCAGGTGCAGGACAAGGTTCGTGGATCCGCCGGTCGCCATCAGTCCGACGATGCCGTTCACATAGGCGCGTTCGTCCAGGATCTCGCCCACGGGGCGATAGTCATTGCCCAGGGCGGTGATTGTCGCGGCGCGCTCTACCGCAGCGGCGGTCAGGGCGTCACGCAAGGGCGTGCCGGGGTTGATGAAACTGGTGCCGGGCAGGTGCAGCCCCATGAATTCCATCAGCATCTGGTTGGTATTGGCCGTGCCGTAGAACGTGCAGGTGCCGATGCCGTGATAGCTGGCCATTTCCGCCGCCATCAGGTCCTCGCGGCTGGCCTTGCCTTCGGCCCAGGCGTTGCGGACGCGGGATTTTTCGTCATTGGGCAGGCCAGAGGTCATGGGCCCGGCGGGGACAAATACGGATGGGACGTGGCCGAATGTGCCTGCTGCGATGATCAGGCCGGGCACGATCTTGTCGCAGACGCCGAGGTAAAGGGCGGCGTCAAAGCAGTTGTGGCTCATCGCGACCCCGGCCGCCAAGGCGATGACATCGCGCGAAAACAGCGACAATTCCATCCCCGGCTGGCCTTGTGTCACGCCGTCGCACATCGCCGGAACCCCGCCTGCAACCTGGGCCGTGGCCCCTGCGCGGCGGGCGACGTCGCGGATGAAGCCGGGATAGGTCTCGAATGGCTGATGCGCCGACAGCATGTCGTTATAGGCGGTGACGATGCCGATGTTGGGGGCACGGGACTTGGCCAGCGTCTGCTTGTCTGCGCCCATCGCAGCGTAGGCATGGGCCTGGTTGCCGCAGGAAAGATGCGCGCGCACAGGGCCGTCGCTGGCTGCCTTGGCGATGCGGTCAAGATAGGCGCCACGACTGTCGGCCGACCGCGCGCGAATCCTGTCTGTGACGCGGGCAATCACGGGGTTCAGCGGCATCGGGGTCTCCTGGTCGGTGGGGTAGCTATGTGCCGGAAGTCATGGGCGCAGTCTGCGCCAGGGCTGCGGCGATCTCAATGCGTTGGGCGCTGGTCTTTGCACCCATGCGGGGCGTAGTATACCAAACGAAGTTAGCGCTAACAAGACGACGTTGACTGCAGCCTTTGTAGAACTTTGACGGAGGTTCGGCGGGACGGGCCGGCGGTCCGACGCGTGCAAAGCGGAATGGATTGTTTCGCTGCTGGCCGAAATCCCTTGAATTGCTGCGGCCATTTCCCACTTCCGCCACAATTTCTTGGTTACTCACCGCAAAGGGCAGCCATTTCGCCGCGGAGCAGATGATGAAAAAGCACGTGTATCAATTCGTTCTGGCCGGTGCTCTTGCCGTGCTGGCGGGATGCGCCAACGTGGCGGACATCACGACGGGGTCGTCGTCCGGGTCGGGCGAAGCGTCGCCCGCGGCGCGTGGTGGCGTGCGGCAAGGACCGATCTACAAGACGTCGCAATATGATGTCGCGGAGATAATCATCACGGTACCACGGACCTTGGTCGTGTCAGAGGCCAACGCATTCCACCCCAGTGCCGATATCGTCTGGCGGGGCGAGCCTGTGGGCGACAGGTACGCACAGGTCGAGGCGGTCATGGCCGAAGCGATGGCGGGGGGGACATCCATGATGACCCGCGGCCCGCGTGTCACGGTTGAGGTTACGGTGTTGCGGTTCCATTGCCTGACCGAAAAGACCCGCTACAGCGTTGGCGGCGTGCATTCGATGCAGTTCGAGCTGACCGTTCGGGACGCCTTTGGTTCGATCATCGACGGTCCACGCATCGTCATTGCTGACGCCGAGGCTGCGGGCGGGGCGCAGGCGATTGCAGAAGACGCGGCGGGCATGACGCAGCGCGTCGTCGTGGTCCAGCGTCTGGCCCGTGCGATCCGGTCGGAACTGTCACGCGAGGTTTCCGCCCCGGGCACTGACCTTTTGGCCGAGGCCGACGCGCCTTTGGCCGAGCCGCAATACCACTAGGACAGCGGCTTTCGCATTCCGCCCAAAGCCGGTAAGGAACGGGGCATGAGCCTTGATCCCCATCCCCCCGAACCGCAAGACGCCCCTGCGCATGGCCGCCCGGTTGTCCGCCTGAAACCGAAGGCCGAGGCACGGGCAATCCGGCACGGTTTTCCATGGGTCTATGCCGACGAGATGGTCACCGACCGACGCACCCAATCGCTGCCCTTTGGCACGTTAGCGGTGCTGGAGGATAGCGAACGGCGAGTGCTGGGCCTTGTCACCGTCAACACAAACTCGAAGATCATCGCAAGGATGCTCGACCGCGATCCAGCGGCGGTGATTGATCAGGCGTGGTTTGCGGCACGCCTGGAGCGGGCGCTTGCCTTGCGCACGCGGCTATATGATGCGCCGTTCTACCGGCTGGTCCATGCCGAGGCGGACGGCCTGCCAGGCGTCGTCATCGACCGTTTCGGCGACGTGGCGGTGATCCAGCCCAACGCTGCCTGGGCGGAGGCGCATCTCGACGCCTTGACTGATGCCCTGCTGAGGGTCACCGGGGTCACCGCGGTCATCAAGAACGCCACGGGGCGGTCGCGTGGGCTTGAGGGCCTTGGCGAAGAAACCGCGATCCTGCGCGGCGCTGTGTCGGGTCCGATCCCGGTGCCGATGAACGGCGCCACCTACATCGCCGACCTGATCGGAGGGCAGAAGACCGGGCTCTTCTTTGACCAGCGTCCGAACCATGCCTTTGCCGCCGGACTGGCCAGGGGCGCGCGGGTGCTGGATGTCTTTACCCATGTTGGCGGCTTTGCCTTGGCGGCGCTGGCGGGTGGTGCAACAAGCGCGCTGGCCGTCGATGCCTCGGGCCCGGCACTGGCTTTGGCCGGGCAGGGGGCGGCGGCGTCGGGTCTGGCGGACCGGCTGACCACGCGGCAGGGTGATGCGTTTGCTGTGCTGGAGGCGCTGGGGACGGAGGGCGCGAGTTTTGACCTTGTGGTCTGCGATCCGCCTGCCTTTGCCCCTGCGAAACCGGCGCTGGAGGCTGGCTTGCGCGCCTATGAGCGCCTCGCGCGGCTGGCCGCACCTCTGGTGGCCCCGGGCGGTTTTCTCGTCCTTTGTTCCTGCAGCCACGCCGCCGACCTGTCCGCGTTCCGCAATGCCTCGGCGCGCGGGATCGGACGGGGTGGGCGGCGTGCGCAACTGATCCATACCGGGGGGGCTGGGCCTGACCATCCGATGCTGCCGCAACTGGCAGAGTCCGCATATCTCAAGGCGCTGTTCTTCCGGCTGGATGGATGAAGGCGGTCCTCGATGCCTGCGTGATCTACCCCTCGGTTCTGCGCGAGATCCTGATCGGCGCGGCGGCGGCGGGCATGTACCAGCCCCTGTGGTCTGAACGCATCTTGGGCGAATGGACCCGCGCGGTGGCCAAACTCGGGCCCGTGGCGGTGGCGCAGGCCGAAGTCGAGGCCGCCCAGATGCGCCGCCAATTCCCGCAAGCGATGGTGCGCGAGCAGCCTGGGATCGCGGCGCGGCTGATGCTGCCCGACCCCGACGACGTGCATGTGCTGGCAGTGGCCATTGGTGGCCATGCCGATGCCATCGTGACGTTCAATGCGGTGGATTTCCCGCGCCATGTGCTGGCCGAGGAAGAAATTACCCGGCGAGATCCGGACGGGTTCCTGTGGGAGTTGCAGTCGCATGCGCCCGACGCGATGGGCGCGATCTTGCAGGAAGTGGTCGATAAGGCGAGCCGGATCGACGGTGCGCCTGTCTCGCTGAAGTCGTTGCTGAAACGTGCAAAGCTGCCGCGACTGGCCAAAGCAGTTCAGGCAACCTGACGCCAGCGATCTTCGTTCGCTGTTATCGCGGCAATCCGCTCTTCGGTCCTGGGATGGCTCAACAACCATGCTGGAACACCCTCGGCCCGGATGCCGGTCAGCGTTCCCAGCTTTGCAAACAGCGACTTTTGCGGACCGGTGCCGATGCCGGACTTGATCAAGAGGGCGCTGGCATAGGCATCCGCCTCGAACTCGTCGCGCCGGGACAGATGCGCCATCAAGGCCCTCGAGATGAAGTTCGCGATCCAGACCCCGATGATCGGGACGAACCGGTTCAGGAACGCCGACAGCATCACGAAAACCGCGTTCTGGCCGGTGAAGTCGATCATCCGCCGCCGCATGTGCCCCATGGCGACATGTCCCATTTCATGTGCGATAACCGATGCCAACTCCTCTGCCGTCACCTCGCCGCGCGTCTTTTTCTCAAGGAACCCCCGTGTCAGGAAGATCCGGCCATCAGAGGCGGCAAGCCCGTTTACGGCGTCGATGTCAAAGACGTTGACCTTGATTTCCGGCACATCCATCGCGTTGGCCAACCGCGCGGCAAGGGCGGTGATCTCGGGGTCAGCCAAGGGCAGCGACTTTTCGTCGAGCATCCGTTTGGTGCGCCAGACGGAAAAGCGCATCATCAGGACCGCGTAAAGGACGGCCAGCAGGATCGGGGTAAACTTCAGCATGACCGGAATATGGGGCGCAGCTTTGCGAATTAAAGGTCAGGCGGGAGGGCCGGCCGTTGCGACGTGAACAGCCAATAGCCGAGAATCAGGACCGCCGCCGCCCCAGCGACGATGCCCAGCACCGACCCGAGCATGGAACTGGCTGCCTCCACGTTGCCGGCGAATAGGTAACCCATGCCGACATAGATACCGGCCCAGGTTGCCTCACCCGCAATCCCAGCGGCGCAGAACCGCGACCAGCCATAGCCGGTGCTGCCTGCGGTCAGGTTGACCCACGGCCCCAAAGGGCTGAACAGCCAGCGCGTCAGATACACCGCCACGACGCCCTTCTGGTTCATGAAACTGACGGCTTTGGCCAGCAGTTTGTCCCGCCCGGGGTCGGTCCGCAGCCGTGCCAGCAGCTTTGCCCCGAACGCGCGCCCCGCCCAGTACCCGACCTGGTCGCCCGCGATGGCTCCACCTGCCGCCGCGCCAAATGTCTGCCACAGCACAAGGTCGCCGGCCGCAACAAACCCGCCTGCCGTCAGCATCAGGATCGAGGCCGGAAACGGCAGCGCAAGGCACGAAAAGAACGTCGTCGCGGCCAGAAGCCACAACCCATATTGCGGGACAAGCGCCAGTAGCCAGTCGGTCATGGTCCGGTTGCCGCCGCGCGCAGGTCGGTGATGGCATGCTGCAAATCCGCAATGATGTCGTCGACCGGGACGCCGCGATCCTTCGCAATCTCGCGCAAGGGCTGGGGGTGTCCCTTGACTGCGGGCAGCGGCAGACCTGCCAGGCGGTCCAGTTCGCGCGGGTCAAGATCATAGGACCGCGCAATGTAGCCAACCGTCATCCAGGGCTGGATCGCTACATCCCGGTGGGTGGACCAATAGACCGCCTGAAAGACAAACCTGCCCACAAAAAAGAGGGTGACTGCACAGGCGAGCAGGAAAGCGGAGGTCAGAACAGGCCGCAGCCGCCAAAGGTGCTTGAACTGGCTGATCATCGCAGCTCCCGGATCCCGCGCGTGATCCCGTCCAACGTCATGGGGACCATCTTTCCGTCGAAAATTTCCGCGATCAACCGCGTTGATTGGGTATGGCCCCAGTTTGCTTCGGATACCGGATTGATCCAGACATGATGCGGCCATTGGGCACAGGCCCGGCGCAGCCAAACCTGGCCCGCTTCGGCGTTCCAGTGCTCGTTCGCCCCTCCGGGATGCAGGATTTCATAAGGGCTCATCGCGGCGTCGCCCACAAAGATGCAGCGATAATCCGACCCGTAGGTCCGCAGCACATCCATCGTCGGGGTCTGCGCGTTCCAGCGTCGCGCATTGTCGCGCCAGACGCCATCGTACAGGCAATTGTGAAAGTAGAACGCCTGCAGGTGCCGGAATTCGGACCGCGCGGCGCTGAAGAGTTCCTCCATCACGCGGATATGGGGGGCCATGGAGCCGCCGACATCAAGGAACAGAAGGACCTTTACCGCATTGCGACGCTCGGGGCGGGTCTGCACGTCCAGATAGCCGTGATCGGCAGTGGCGCGGATGGTTTGGTCCAGGTCCAATTCCTGGTAGGCACCATCGAGTGCCCAGCGGCGCAGGCGGCGCAGCGCCACTTTGATGTTGCGGGTGCCAAGCTCCACCTGGTCGTCCAGATCGCGAAACTCGCGTCGGTCCCAGACCTTGACCGCGCGTTGGTGGCGGCTGGCCTCCTGTCCGATCCGCACGCCTTCGGGATTGTAGCCATGCGCGCCAAAGGGGCTGGTCCCCGCAGTGCCGATCCATTTCGACCCACCCTGATGGTGGCCCTGCTGTTCCGCCAGCCGCTGGCGCAGCGTGTCCATCAGCGCCTGAAACCCACCCAAGCCTTGGATGGCGGCGCGTTCTTCAGGCGTCAGGTTCTTCTCGGCAAGCTTTTCCAGCCAGTCCGGCGGCAGGTCCAGCGCCTCGATAATCTGGTCGATGGACAGCGTCTCCAGCCCCTGAAAGGCCCGGGAAAAGGCACGATCGAACCGGTCAAGGTGGCGTTCATCCTTGACCATGGCCGTGCGCCCGAGATGGTAGAACGCGGTCACGTCATGGGTTGCAAGTCCTTCCGCAACGCCCTGCAGAAACACCAGATATTCGCGCGGCGACACCGGCACACCTTCGGCCCGCAAGGCCTGAAAAAAAGGTGCGAACATCGGTCTTAGCCCAGCATGATGCGGCCCAGCGTGATCGTGACGATGACGCCCAGCAACGCGAACGCGATCCCGTATCCGGCTGCATATTGGGCCATATCGGCAGGTTTGCCGCCACGCTTGCGCGCCGTCATCGCGCCGATGATGCTGCCGATCAAGGCCGACCCTAGTACCAGACCCACAGGTATTCCCCTTTTCTGCGGATCGGACGATCCCGGGGATCAGTTGCTGCTGACCCGCATCGACCGCGCGGCAATCTCGTGGAGGCGCGCTTCGACATCCGACCCTGTGCCAAAGCCATAGCGCGCGACGCCGCGACTGTCGAGCCGCAGCCGGTCCGCCTCGG
Organism: Rhodobacterales bacterium; assembly: GCA_031430315.1. GTDB lineage: Bacteria > Pseudomonadota > Alphaproteobacteria > Rhodobacterales > Rhodobacteraceae > JAJNPS01. Next base: position 21,562 of record JANPBI010000190.1, read on the forward strand.
CATTCCGGCCCAGCTGATCCAATGCCTCGGCCTTGATCAACAGGATCATGGCCTGCAGGGCTGCATTCTCGGACTGGCGGACAGCGGGCAAGGCGCGGTCGGCATAGGCAATGGCATTGCCGGGATCGCCCATCGCCAGTGCCATGGTGGCGCGCTGCAGATCCACATGGGCCAACTGGATGCCTGCACCCGGTTCTGCAGACCAGATGCTGCTGGCCGCATCGAAGTGCTGCAGCGCAAGGGCGGGATCGCGGGATGCCTCAAGCCGCCCGACCGCAAAATGGCTAAATGCCACCCTCGTGTCGGACCAGCCCTGGCCCTGCGCAATGTTCAGTGCCCGGGCAGCAGCCGACCGCCGGGCGGGCAGCCCGTCCCCATTGGCGATGGCCCCCTGGATTGCATCAACCCAAGCCGCCGGTGTCGCACCACGCCCCGAGCCGCCCCCGCTGGCCCCCACACGGGACAGGATAGCCGGCAAGGCCGCCGCGACACCCGCGCGAGTCATGCCCGACCGCAGTTCCGGGGCCATGTAGATGCGCAGGATGTCCATGTCGAAACCGGTCAGCACCGTATGGAAATTGTCGTCGTTGAAGACTGAGTCTGACAAGCGGTAGAGGTCGTTCAGCGGACCGATGGCCTGGGCAAGTTCCTCATGCAGGCAATCGCGGATTTCCTGCGGACTGGTATCGGACGGCACGAAGATTGCTGCACTTATCCTGCGGTCGATGGAGCCCCAGTCCAACGCCCGCGATCCACGTTTGCGCCGGAATTCAGCAAGGCTCGACACCCCAGGCACGACAAAGCAGGCAGCGGTAGGGGCCAAGCGGCGCAGCGAGGACTTGGGCTGGAAATCCACCGTGATATTGGCGGGCTGATCCGCGCTGGCCCAACCGATGTCAATTGCGGCCTCGGCGCGCAGGCGCGAGATCAGCCTTGTCATGTCGCCTTGGGCGCTGGACGGAACGCGGCCTTGCAATGCCACGCGGATCGGTTCTTCGAAGCGCGACAGGACCGGCAGGGCGCGGCCATTTTCCATCTGGAAGGCCAAATCCAGAAAATCATTGCCAAGGGCGGTTGACCCACCTTGTGGCGCGATCAGGTCTGCCCGCGCCGCAGCACTGGGCATGGCGAGCCGGGCATCGTCTGGATCGTTCATCGCCACTTGCGCTGGTGGGGCCGCGCAGGCGGCCAGCAACAACACGCCACAGGCAAGGCCGATCCCATGCAGCATCCTTGCCCCACGGGGCAGGAATGGCCGGTCGCGATGTCGGTCCAGGGCAAACACGGGGGCAGCACCCAATTCGGGAGGTCAGGCAGACAAGAGGCAGTTGCAGCAGACTAGGCAGGCCAAGTGTCCCGATCAGGTCCTCACCGTGTCAATGATGGGGAATCTTCGATCAATGCCGGCACTACCCCTCGTGATGGGCGCTGTTTGTGGGGCAAGATATCCACAGGCACGATCACGCGGTGTTTCAGGCTGCAACATAGCGTGATAAGCGGCGCAGGAAATCTGCGCTTTGTCCGCTAACCGCAGGTACAGCAAACCGATTCGCGTGTTGCCGTCCTTAGCGTCCCGCACGCGCCAGAAACGCCAGCCTTTCAAACATCTGTACGTCCTGCTCGGTCTTCAGCAAGGCGCCATACATCCGGGGCAGGGCCGATTTGGCATCGGCCCGCAGATCTTCGGGGGAGAGGTCCTCAGCCAGCAGCAGCCGGATCCAGTCCAGCGCCTCGGAGGTCGAAGGGCGTTTCTTCAGCCCTGGTGTTTCTCGCAATTCAAAGAACTGGGCCAGCGCGGTCGACAACAGGCGATCCTTGATGTCGGGAAAATGCACGCGGACGATGGCGGCGAGGAGCCCGGCATCGGGAAACCGGATGTAGTGGAAAAAGCAGCGCCGCAAAAATGCGTCGGGCAGGTCCTTTTCGTTGTTCGAAGTGATGATCACCACGGGGCGGTGCAGGGCGCGGATCGTCTGGCCGGTCTCGTAGACGTGAAACTCCATCCGGTCGAGTTCCTGCAGCAGGTCGTTCGGAAATTCGAGATCGGCCTTGTCGATCTCGTCGATCAACAAAACGACCCGCGACGGTGCTGCAAAGGCCTGCCACAGCTTGCCTTGACGGATATAGTTGGCGACGTCATGCACGCGGGCGTCCCCCAGTTGGCTGTCGCGCAACCGGCTGATGGCATCATATTCGTATAGTCCCTGGGCCGCCTTGGTGGTGGATTTCACATGCCATTCCAACAGCGGGAAACCCAAAGACAAGGCAACCTGCCGCGCAAGTTCGGTCTTGCCGGTGTCCGGTTCCCCCTTGACCAACAATGGGCGCTGCAGGGTCACCGCCGCATTGACGGCCATGGCCAGGTCGTCGGAGGCGATATAGTCCGCCGTGGTGGTAAACGTCATCCGGTGCAAGCCTTTGCCAGGGTAGGGTGCCAGACTACCGGGCCACAGATTTTGTCGCAACCGCTAGTGACAAGCCATCGGGCTTGGGCTATGGGGTGCGCAATCACGCGATCTGCTTTTGTGTCCGCGTCCATTCGCGGTGCAGGCGGCGCCCACCGGAGCGATCCGGCAAGTTGGAGACGACTGGAATGAGACCCGAGGTGTTCCTTCCCGAAGACTACCGTCCGGCTGAGGACGAGCCTTTCATGAACAATCGCCAGCTGGAATATTTCCGTCGCAAGCTGATCGTCTGGAAGCAGGAATTGCTGAGCCAGTCCGCCGAGACCATCGACAATCTGCAAACCAGCGCACGCGCGGTGCCCGACATCACCGACCGGGCCAGCGACGAGACGGACCGCGCGCTGGAACTGCGCACCCGCGACCGCCAGCGCAAGCTGGTCAACCAGATCGATGCCGCGCTGCGCCGGATCGCCGAAAGCGAATACGGCTATTGCGAAATG
>JANPBI010000191.1:0-10714 GCA_031430315.1 Rhodobacterales bacterium
GCCGTCGCCCAGATCGTCCCGGTCAACGGACGTCACGACCACATGGTTCAGCCCAAGTTCCGCCACTGCATGTGCCACGCGTCCCGGCTCGAACGCATCCAGCGTTTGCGGTTTGCCCGTCGCCACGTTGCAAAAAGTGCAACCCCGCGTGCAGATCTCGCCCATGATCATCATTGTGGCGTGACCCTGGCTCCAGCATTCGCCCACGTTCGGGCAGCCTGCCTCTTCGCAGACCGTCACCAGCTTCTTTTCCCGCAGGATGTCGCGCGTGCGCTTGTAACCCTCGGATGTCGGGGCTTTTACCCGGATCCAGTCCGGCTTTTTGGGCTGCGCCTGATCCGGGCGATGTGCTTTTTCCGGGTGACGGTCTTCAGGAATTGTGAGGTCGCGCACGGAATTTTCTCCTGATATCTTTGGGTTGAAACATAGACATGAAACAGGCCCAAAGCAACGCTTGCACGGTTGCACGTCTGACGCATGGGCATGCGGAACATGCAACGCGCGGCAATTGATCCGACAGGCGGAGCGTGCGCGAGCGGCCGCCTACCACACCACGACGACATCCATGCACGGCACCAAATCCTGAAGCCACCCTCTTGGAATCATTCCAAACTGGTCTATACCTGCATTACGTCAGGCGGTCCCGCCCGGCACGATTTCACGACAGGAGAGCGAGATGGACGGCAATAGCGCTGGCACGGGTTGCCCGGTAATGCATGGAGCAGCGCGCCCTGCGGCGCGTTTGGGTGGGCGGGGAAATCGCCAGTGGTGGCCAAACAGCCTGAACCTGTCAATTTTGCACCAGAACGGTCTTGCCGGAAATCCGATGGGCGCAGAGTTCGACTATGCCAAAGCGTTCCATGCTATTGATTACACAGCACTTAAGGCTGATCTGGGCAAGCTCTTGACGCAGAGCCAGGACTGGTGGCCTGCGGATTACGGGCACTATGGCGGTCTGATGATCCGGCTTGCCTGGCATTCTGCGGGCACTTACCGCACAGCGGATGGACGCGGCGGCGCGGGCACCGGCTCGCAACGGTTTGCGCCGCTCAACTCCTGGCCCGACAATGGCAACCTCGACAAGGCACGCCGTCTTTTGTGGCCGATCAAGGAAAAATACGGCAACGGCATGTCCTGGGCTGACCTCTTCATCCTGGCGGGCAATGTCGCGATGGAGACGATGGGTTTCAAGACATTCGGTTTTGGCGCGGGCCGCCGCGATGTCTGGGCACCCGAAGAGGACATCTACTGGGGCAAGGAAGACACTTGGCTGGGCGACAGCCGCTATGAGGGCGACCGCCAACTGGAAAACCCGCTTGCCGCCGTGCAGATGGGCCTGATCTACGTCAATCCCCAAGGTCCGAATGGAAATCCTGATCCGCTCGCATCCGCCCGAGATATCCGCGAAACCTTTGCACGCATGGCGATGAACGATGAGGAAACCGTGGCCCTTACCGCAGGCGGCCACACCTTTGGCAAATCCCACGGCGCGGGTCCGGAACATCATGTGGGCCGCGAACCCGAAGGTGGCGAGATGGAGGCCATGGGGTTGGGCTGGCTGTCCACCTATGGATCCGGCAAGGGTCGCGACGCGATCACCAGCGGGATCGAGGGCGCATGGACTCCCAATCCGACGACCTGGGACATGGGATACTTCGATGTCCTGTTCGGGTACGAATGGGAACTCACGAAATCCCCGGCTGGCGCACAGCAATGGACGGCCAAGGGCCTTCGGCCCGAAGACCACGCGCCCGACCCCGAAACGGGCGAGCGCAACCGCACCATCACGATGACGACGGCCGACATGGCAATGCGGATGGACCCGATTTACGAGGCGATTTCGCGCAGATATCACAAGGACCCTTCGGCCTTTGCCGATGCCTTTGCGCGCGCATGGTTCAAACTGACGCACCGCGATATGGGGCCAAAATCGCTTTATATCGGACCCGAAGTTCCGGACGAGGATCTGATCTGGCAGGATCCGCTTCCCGCACGGACCCACGCGCTGATCGACGACGCCGACATCGCGACGCTGAAATCGCAGATCCTGGCGGCGGGTGTCGCCCCGGCGGATCTGATCTTTACCGCCTGGGCCAGCGCCTCGACGTTTCGCGGGTCGGACAAGCGTGGCGGCGCGAACGGGGCGCGCATCGCACTGCTTCCGCAAAAGCTGTGGGAGGTCAACGAGCCTGCCCGCACAGGTCCGGTGCTGGACGCCCTGCGCGCCATCGCGGCGCGGTTCAACGCCTCGGCCAAGGCGGGCAAGGCGGTGTCGCTGGCCGATCTGATCGTGCTGGGCGGGACGGCGACCGTCGAACAGGCTGCGGCTGCGGCCGGTTATCCCGTCGCGGTGCACTTTGCTGCTGGTCGGACTGACGCTACGCAGGACCAGACCGACATCGACAGTTTCGCGGTGATGGAGCCCGAAGCGGATGGGTTCCGCAACTGGCAAAAGGCAGCGTTCCGTACGACGTCTGAGGAAATGCTGGTTGATCGCGCGCAACTTTTGACGCTGACCGCGCCGGAAATGACCGTGCTCATCGGGGGTCTGCGCGTTCTGGGCGCCAATGCCGGTGGCAATGACCAAGGCGTGTTCACCAAACGCCCGGGCACCCTCAGCACCGACTTTTTCCGCGAACTGGTGTCGATGGACCATGTCTGGCACCCGACAACCGCAGAGGCCGAAGGGTTTACCGGGCAGGATCGCAAAACCGGCGCTGCGACCTGGACGGCAAGCCGCGCCGATCTGATCTTTGGCTCCAACTCGCAGTTGCGCGCGCTGACCGAGGTCTATGCCCAAAGCGACAACGCTGGCAAGTTCGTACGCGACTATGCCGCTGCATGGAGCAAGGTGATGGAACTCGACAGGTTCGATCTGCACTGATCCGCTGGCCCGACCCCCATTTGCCGCGCAGGCTTAGGGAGTCGGGCGTCAGCATCAGGTGTTGCGCCGCCAGTCGACCAGCGCGGGATTGCCGTCACTCGCGGCGTCCGCAGCAGCGGTCGCGCCAAGTTGCGAGGGCATCGCCACCGGGCGCGCCCGAAAGTAATGCGCTTCGCGCGCGCCAAAATAGAACGCCACCACCGCGCCCAAAAGCCACCAGAGCGGTTCCGGCACCGCATTCAGGCCGACCATCCGGCGCGCGAACTGGATGGGATCGACCATGGCATAGACGAACAACCCAATGGTCCCAAAGGCCAGGAACGGACGCGGCAACCGGTTGAGGCCGTTCACAAGTCGGTCGAACCAGCCAACAGACGGATTGCCGAACTCATCGCCCAACTGTTCCAGCGCCGCCATCTGCGCCTCGGCCGACAGTTCCATCCGCCGCGTGGCCGACGGCACGAAGACCTCCGCCATCCCCTTTGCCGCGTCTCCCAGGGCCGAGACTGCCGCAGGACCCCCGATCAGCTTGCCGATCACGCCCATCTTGCCACCCGCGCCGCATGCTGGGCCGCCGTCAGATGGTACTTGGGGTTGATGAACTCTTCGGCGCGGGTGATCCACCCGCCTTTTCCGCCATCGCGCCTGCGCGCATATTTCCGACTTGCGGGTCGCGCATCGGCCAGCGCGTAGTAATAGTTGCGCCGCGCGATCCAGTAGGCATCAACCAGATGCGTCGGTGCTGCCTCGAACGCCATCTGCGCTGCGCGAACCGTCTGGGAACCCAAGGCCCCGTCAGGATCACAAGGGTATCCCATATCTGTCAGCAATCGTTGCAGGATCTTCACCGCATTGCCGCCCGCGTTGACATACATGTCAAAGACCGATGCCTGCAGTGGCTCAGGCAGTCCCGCGATGCCCGGGCGTTTGTAGTAATGCTCGAGATAGATCTCCACCGCCTGCCCGCGGCTGAGCGCGCGGACATCGCGCTCATCAATCCGGGTATCGCGGTTCACATCGATGCCCAGCCGCCGCATCGTGTGGATGGTGACGCCGTGGTTGGTGGCCCCACCCGGATCGTGGGGATCGTTTACAAAGCCGCCCTCGCGGGCAACGATTTCGGTCGCAATGTCTTTCACGGATGTCATGGATTGCCCCTTGGGAAAGCTCCCCCGGGGCAAGGCTCAATGATTTGGGTTAACGGGCTTTAACGCGGCCGTTCAGCTACCGGGCACTTTCGGGTCCTTGTAGACGCCCTGTTCCTTCAGCGCCTCGACAACTTCTTTGGGCATATAGGTCTCGTCATGCTTGGCCAACACTTCGGAGGCTACGAACGTGTCGCCCTCCATCTGTCCCAGCGCTACCATCCCCTGACCTTCGGCGAACAAGTCCGGCAGCACGCCGGTATACCGCACCGGGACCGTGGTCTTGGTGTCGGTCACCTTGAATTCGATCGTCGCGCCCTGGCCCCGGATCAGTGAGCCTTCCTCGACCAGACCGCCCACCCGGAATATCTCACCCGCGACCGGCGGATCGCTGACGATCTGGCTGGGGCTGCGGAAAAAGTTGATCCCGTCCCGCATCCCATAACCGACCAGCGCCGTAGACACCGCCAGCGCCGCGAAGGCCAGCACGATGATCTGGATGCGTCGTTTCTTTTTCAGTCCCTTCATGCCTGCCATAGCACCCTCACGGAAAGATCGGGGCAAGCATCAGCCCCGTGGTTTCAGGTAAGCCAAGCATCAGGTTGGCATTCTGGATCGCCTGGCCGCTGGATCCCTTGGTCAGGTTGTCCAGCACCGCCACGACGACCGCGAGACCCGGCTTGCGGTCACCGACCACGCCCAGATGGCAGAAGTTCGACCCCGCGATATCACGCGTCGACGGCAGACTGCCGAAGGGTAGGACTTTCAGGAAAGGCTCGTCAACATAGGCACTTGCCAGCGTTTCATGAACCACTTTTGGGTCGCCCCGGACATAGACCGTCGCCAAGATGCCCCGGTTCATCGGCAACAGATGCGGCGTGAATTGCACTCGCACCGTGCGCCCGGCAACCTTGCTGAATTCCTGGTCGAACTCGCCCAGATGCCGGTGCTTGCTGCCGGCCGAATAGGCATGCGTGCCACCCGACAGTTCTGCGTGCAGCAGGTTTTCCTTGAGCGACCGCCCTGCCCCAGACACCCCAGCCTTGAGGTCGATCACGATGTCATCGAGATCAATCACCCCCGTCGCGATCAGGGGCCGCAGCGCAAACTGCCCTGCCGCGGCATTGCATCCGGTCCCCGCCACAAGCCGCGCCTTGGCAATCTTATCGCGGTAAAACTCGGTCAACCCGTAGACCGCCTCAGCTTGCAAATCCGGCGCAATGTGCCGCTGGCCATACCATTTTTCATACTCCGCCACATCCCGCAGTCGGAAATCTGCGCTGAGATCGACGATCTTCAAATCGCGCGGCAGTTTTGCAATGACTTCCTGCGTCGTCCCATGAGGAAGCGCGCAAAAGCACAGGTCGACATTGGCAAAATCAATCTCGTCGATCTTGCACAGGCGCGGCAGATCCAGATGACGCAGGAACGGAAACACCTCCGCCATCATCATCCCGGCCTTGCGGTCAGCCGATAGGGCCGCAATCTGCATCGCCGGATGCGTGGCGATCAGGCGCACCAACTCCGCTCCGGTATATCCAGACGCCCCCAGAATGGCGATTTTGTGGGTCATGCCCGATCTCCGCATTATACGCTCCCTATCTGTCGCGGCACGACCGACGATGCAAGTGGGCAGCATTGTTCTGGTTTGCCGAGACACCTCGATATGGGCACAAAAGCGTTATCGGCAAAGGCCTGCCATTTTGTGTCAGGATGGATGACATTGCCCGAGCAAAGGGATAGAGTTTGCGTCACGGGGGCGAAGATCCCCAAGATGTCGAGGCAACAGAGGGCGGGACCACCATGCAGCAGCTGACAAGACGCGGATTTATCGCGCTTTCGGGCACCACGGTGCTGATGACAGCCGGGTGCGGCAACGGGATCGGATCGGACGGAGGGGCAAAGATTGATGCCCGCGTTGCGGAAACGCGCAATTTCCTGTTTGGAAAGTACCCCGGAACCCAGGAACTGGCAGGCCGTGCGGTCGGGATCCTCTGGATGCCGCTTGTGACCGAAGCAGGCTTTGGCATCGGGGGCGGCTTTGGACGCGGCGCGTTGCAGATCGATAGCGTGTCGGTGGATTACTATTCCACGACGCGGGCGACATTCGGGTTCCAGATCGGCGCGCAGCAATATGCGCATGCCTTGTTCTTCATGACGGACGAGGCGCTCGCGGACTTCCGGCGCGGCCAAGGCTGGGCGGTCGGTGCCGACCTGCGCTATGCCACTCCCGAACAAGGGGCCAGCATCGGCAAGGAATCGACCGAGTTGGACCCTGTCATCGCCCTTGTGTTTGGCCAACAGGGGCTGATCGCGGGCGCGACGCTGGCCGGTGTCAAGTATAACCGGATCATTCCTTAACTTGGTGTACGTCGGCGCAGACCCTATATTGGGCGTTTGATCTGGCGCACCGTCACCGCAACCGCCGGATAAGGCTGGACGTATCGCCGCGACCGCCACCCATCAGCTGCACGTCCTTGTAGAACTGGTCCACCAGTGCCGTCACGGGCAGGCTTGCCCCGATCTGATCGGCAGTATCCAGGCAAATCCCAAGATCCTTGCGCATCCAGTCGACGGCAAAGCCGAAATCAAAGCGGTCTTCCAGCATTGTCTTGTGGCGATTGGCCATCTGCCAGGACCCGGCTGCACCCTGCGCGATCACTTCGACCACTGCCGCCCCGTCAAGGCCTGCCTTCTGGCCAAAGGCCAGCGCTTCGGACAGTCCCTGCATCAGGCCCGCAATGCAGATCTGGTTCATCATCTTGGCCAGCTGCCCTGCCCCCGTCTCACCAATCCGGCGGCAAACGCGCGCATAGGCCGCCATTACTGGTTCCGCCCGGTCATAATCGGCGACCGTTCCACCGCACATGATCGACAACTGCCCGTTCTCGGCCCCCGCTTGCCCGCCGGATACCGGCGCGTCGACATAGCCGATGCCCAATCCCCGCGCGACTTCGGCCAGTTCCCGCGTCACTTGGGCTGATACCGTCGTGTGATCGACAAAGACCGCACCCTTGGCCATGCCCGCAAAAGCCCCCGTCTCGCCCAGACAGACCGAGCGCAGGTCATCGTCATTGCCGACACATGCCATCACAAACTCAGCCCCCGCCACCGCCTTGGCGGGCGTCTCCGCCCATGCACCTTCGTGCTTGGCCGTCCAAGCCTCGATCTTGCCCTTGCTGCGATTGTAGACTGTCACCTCATGGCCCTTGGCCTTCAGATGCCCGGCCATAGGAAAGCCCATGACGCCCAGTCCCAGAAATGCAACCTTTGCCATCTTGTCCTCACCAATTGCCCTTGCGATTGCAATGGACTAGGAACCGATCACGTCCCCGCCGTCAAGAACAGGGCCACCGATGTACATCGCCTTTCGCTGGCTCATGCGGATCCTGACCGGCATGATCGCGCTTTTCGTGATCGGGATGGTGGGCGTCTACTACTTCCTGTCGCGGTCTCTGCCGGACTATAGCGAGGATTTTGCCCTTCCAGGCATCACTGCTCCGGTTCAGATCGTGCGCGACAGTTCCAACGTGCCCCATATTTTTGGCGCGACCGACGCAGACGTGTTCTTTGCGTTGGGCTTTGCCCATGCGCAGGACCGGCTTTGGCAGATGACGATGCTGCGCCGCACGGCACAAGGCCGGCTCAGCGAGATATTCGGTGCCACGACCATCAAGACGGACGAATTGCTGCGCCGCTACGATCTTTACAATCTGGCGCTGTCATCGGTTGCTGCACAGGACCCCGATACCCTTGTCGCCCTTCAGGCCTATGCGGCCGGCGTAAATGCCTGGATCGAAGAAATCAATTCCGGCGCACGGGGGCGGGGGGCGCCTGAATTCTTCATTTTCTCTAATGAGATCGCCGCCTGGTCTCCGGCCGATTCCATCGCCATCGTCAAACTGATGGCCCTGCAGCTGTCCGACCATGCGCAAAAAGAGGTGCTGCGGGCGCAGGCTTCGATCACCTTGCCGGATGAACGCGTCGCGGACCTTCTGCCCGATGATCCCGGTCAGGGTGTCGCCGCCCTGCCGGACTATGCCAGCCTGGTTCCTGGGGCCCCGGGTTTCAAGACCGCATCATATGAAGGGGCATTGTCGCCGCTGCCGCAGATCGGGTTTGCCGGGGCCTCCAATGCCTTTGCCGCGTCAAAGGACCGCTCGGCCTCGGGGGGCACGTTGCTGGCAAATGATCCGCATTTGCAGTTCACGGCCCCGACTATCTGGTATTTGGCACGCCTGCAGTTGTCGACGGGCGGCATCATCGGCGGCACCATTCCGGGTGTGCCGGTCGTGCTGGTGGGCCGGTCAGAAAAGCTGGGCTGGGGCCTGACGACTGCCAGTGCGGATGACCAAGACGTCGTCATCGAAAAGCTTAACCCTGACACCCCCGAGGAATACGCGACGCCCGATGGCTGGGCCAAGTTTGATACGCGCCGGTCGATCATCACGGTTCTTGACGGTGACCCGGTGACGGTCACCTTGCGCTGGTCGCGCAACGGTCCGATCCTGCCGGGATCGCATTTCGGCCTTGATACCATCACGCCCGGCGGCCATGTCGCTGCGGTCAGCTGGACCGCGCTCAGCCCAAAGGACACCTCGATCACGGCGGGCATGAACATCATGCGCGCGGCAACCATCGAAGCGGCCATAGCAGCGGGCGAGAAGTACGTAGCGCCGGCACAAAACCTGATGCTGGCCGATGCCACTGGTATAGCCATGCAGACCATCGGGCAATTGCCGGCACGTGATCCCGCCCATCCGACCCAAGGGCGGATGCCCGCCATGGGGGCCGATCCCGCGGTGGGATTCCGGGGCATCCTGCCCTATGCCGACAATCCGCGTTTTGTGAACCCGGACTCGGGTCTTTTGGGCAATACCAACAACAAGACGGTGGACCGCCCCTTTCCGTTGCATGTCAGTTTCGACTGGGGCGACACCCAGCGCATCCAGCGCTGGTTGACCTTGATGAAGGCGCGCGAGGTCCATACCCGCGACAGCTTTGTCGAGGCGCAGCAAGACACGGTCAGCCCCACGGCACGCACGCTTTTGCCGCTGATCGGGTCAGAGTTATGGTTTACCGGCGAAGCAGCCCCCGAGGGTACGCCCGAACGGCTTCGGCAAAAGGCGCTGGCCCTTCTGGCCGAATGGAACGGCGAGATGAACGAACATCTGCCCGAACCCCTGATTGCGGAAGCCTGGCTTCGGGCGCTGAATGACCGGCTGATCCGCGACGACATCGGCCCGCTGGCAGCGCAGTTCCGCCATGCCGATCCGATTTTTCTGGAACGCGTCTATCGCAACATCAATGGCGCGTCGATCTGGTGCGATGTCGTCCAGTCCGCCCCCGTCGAAAGCTGCGCCGACTTGGCCCGCATAGCACTTGACGACGCGTTATTGTCGCTCAGTGAGACCTACGGCGCGAACGTCGAAAGCTGGCGCTGGGGCGATGCGCATCAAGCGACGCATGACCATCCGGTTCTTGGAACAGTTCCCGTGCTGCGGTACTTTGTGAACATCCGTCAGTCGACGTCGGGCGGTGACTATACGCTATTGCGCGGGCGCACCTCGGGTGTAGATCCTGACCCTTATCTCAACGTCCATGGGGCGGGCTATCGAGGGGTCTACGACTTTGCCGATCCGGATTCATCGGTGTTCGTGACGGCAACGGGCCAGTCCGGCCACATGCTCAGCCGCCACTATGACGACCTCGGCGAGCTTTGGCGGCGCGGCGAATACATCCCGATGTCGCTGGACCCGGACCTGGCCCGCGCTGCGGCGGTGGGCATCACGGAACTGACCCCCCTGCCCTGATCCCGAACATTCGGCCGAAAGTCAGAGTTTCTTGCCCGCGATCTCGGTACCGCTGCGCGTCGAGGCGACGGTTGATGCGGGCTTGGCCGCCTCTTTCTTGGGCTTCTTCTTTTCCTTGTTGCTCTTTTGGTTGTTGCCCTTGGCCATGATCTTTTCCTTTTCGGTTTAACGGACGGTCAGTGCCGTTCCGCCTCGGTTTGCCATTGCGCCTTTTGGCGCGCGCTCCACGACACGGTCAGGTGGTGGCCATCCTCGCCCTGTTCCTCGGCCACGACAACCCCCAACGCATGCAGCCGTGCCCGGGCGCGGCCTTGGGCAAAAGGCAAGATCAGGGTTTCCTCGGTCTTCACGTCGTCCAGCGCCAATGCCACGGCATCCAAAAGGCCGGCGACGCCTTCGCCGGTCAGCGCGGACACAGCAACGATCCCACTTCGGTTGGACATCTGCGCCAGCACGGATTCGCGTGCCGAAGGTGCCACCAGATCCATCTTGTTCCAGATTTCGATCATCGGGGTCGTCTGGGCCACCCCAAGCGAGGCAAGAATATCCGCCACATCCGCTGCCTGTTCTGCGGTTTCGGGATGGCTGATGTCACGTACATGGCAGATCAGGTCCGCCTCCAGCACTTCTTCCAGCGTGGCGCGAAAGGCCGCAACCAGCTGCGTCGGCAAATCCGAGATGAACCCGACTGTGTCCGACAGGATCACCTTGGGCCCCGAGGGAAGGTTGACGCCCCGCAAAGTGGGGTCAAGCGTGGCAAACAGCATGTCCTTGGCCATGACATCCGCGCCGGTGATCCGGTTGACCAAGGTCGACTTGCCGGCAGTGGTATACCCGACCAGCGCCACCACCGGAAAAGGCACCTTGCGGCG
>JANPBI010000192.1:0-6689 GCA_031430315.1 Rhodobacterales bacterium
AGACAAGACCAAGGGCCGCCCCTGCCACGGCCATCTGCAGGGTCTCAAGCAGTTTCCAGGCGATGTGATCGACGCGGCTCAGGTCCGGTGGAAACATCTGCGCGAGGAACCCTGACGGCGAGAAAAGGCGCGCAAGGCCGCGCTGCAGGCTGTCCAGCGCGGGGGCGGTGTTGGCGATGCTGGTCACGACCAGTGCCACGACGATTATGATCCCTGCATATTCGGCCAGCGACCGGTGCTGGAACCGTGGCGGGGCGGTGATCGAAACGGTCATGATGTACCCTCGCTTGGCTTGTCGAAGAACCGGCGCAGCTGACCCGCGTCGGCCTTTGCGGTGGCGATATCCAGCGTGATCTGCCCTCCGGCAAGGCCGATGATGCGGTCGGAAAATTCCATTGTGTGCTCCAGCCGGTGCGAGATCACGATCAGCGTCAGCCCGTCCTGCCGAGCGAGGTCGGACAGAAGGCGCATCACATCCTCACCCGATTGCGGATCAAGGCTTGCGTCGGGTTCATCGGCCAGCGCGATCTCCGGCCGCTGCATCAGCATGCGGGCGATGGCAACGCGCTGCTGCTGGCCGCCCGACAGGCTGTCGACGCGCTGCAAAGCCTTTTCAGCCAATCCGACGCGGTCAAGGCAAGCCATCGCCTCGGCCCGCACCGGCGCGGGTGCCGCCCATTGCCACCAGCTTTGCGGACCGCTCAGCCGCGACTGCACACCGTGCAGCACATTCGACAAGGCCGAGATCCTTGGCACCAGGTTGTGCTTTTGCCAGACGACCCCGATGCGGGACCGAAACCTGCGCAGCGCGCGAGCGTTCATGCCCCCCACATCCTGCCCCAGCATCTCGATCCGGCCGGAAGTGGGGTCCGTCAGCCGGATCAGGCATTTGAGCAAGGTCGACTTGCCCGACCCGTTGGCCCCGATCACCGCCAGTGACACGCCCGCATAGGCGGTGAACGACACGCCTTGCAGGACCTTCGGCCCGCCATAGGATTTCACGAGGTCCGACACATGCAAGACAGGCCCCACCGGGGTGGAGCCTGCCGTCACCATGCCCGCGCTTTGCGGGGCGTTCATGCGAGGATCACTCGAGGAAGGCCAGGAATTCGGTCACACCGACGTTCTCGTACATCTTGCGAACCCCATCATAGTCGGCATCTGACACGTCCGGGGTGAACCCGCCACCGATGAACTTGGCGTTGGCCTCTTGCGAGGTGACCGCTGCCAGCAACTCGTCGCCATGTTCGGCAAAGGCCTTGCGGACTGCATCCACCACTTCGGGCTTTACAGTCGGGGACGCGAGCAGAAGGTCGTTCGGCAGCTCCGGGCCCTGGACCAGCACACGCAGCTTCTTGTCGGGGAATTTCTCGGTGACCTGCTCGATATGGGTCTTGTTCAGGCCGATTGCGGCAATCTCTCCGGAAATCAGGGCTTCCATCGCGACGTTGCGCTTGAGGAACACCGGCTCATAGTCGGTGCCATAGACCAGACCGGCTTCGGCCAGCAGGGTCGCCGGGGCCAGATGCTGCGAGGTCGAGCCGATTTCGCCGAACGAAATTTTCATGCCCTTCAGGTCGGCCACGGTCTGTGCGGGCGAGCTGTCCAGGACAACGATGTTTGAATAGTAGTCGGGACGGTTCCAGGTAACGACCGGGACGGCCTGCATGCGGGCGTTGAACACGACATATTCAGCCGGGCCGGTCAGCACGAAATCGACCTGATCGGCCGCCATTGCCTCAACCGCGACCGTGCGGCCAGAGACGGCGAACAGTTCGACCTTGAGGCCGGAGACCTTTTCAAAGACGTCTTTGAACGGGCCCATTTCGGTCTGCAGCGCTTCGAGGCCGTCGATGTCGGTCACGGCAAAGCGGATGGTGTCTTGTGCTGAGGCCACTGTCGAGCTAACGGCACCCGCAAGCATGGTGCCGACGACTAGGCCGGCCTTGAGCAAATTGTACATCGTTCGATCCCCTATTTTTGACGAAACTGTGATGTCATTAATCACCGGCGGTGACGGATTAATGACAGTTGCTCCCAGGAACATGCGGGACGAGCCGTCAGGCGGCGTACATCAAAGAGCGCGGTGCAAAACGTCCAACCTCGTTCGATATTGCAGATGCCACGGTCAAGGCCATTTTGACCACGTCGTTTCTGTCATCGACATGCGCGAAGCCCATGTCGTGCACCGGCCCACCGTTGCTGTTGTCGTGATCCGCTGCACAGAGTCCGCCCCAAAACGTGCGAAACCGCTTCGCGCCGTGGCAATGGGAACCCGCTATCGATGGCAACAGAGGCGGCGCGCGTACTGGCACTCTCCGGGTTCGCCGGTCGGATCGGCGGACAAGGACTGGACATTCAAGTGACGTGCAAAAAATGATGGCAATCCCCTTGATTTCGAAGCGTTTCCCGTCGCCGATATCCGCTCCATCTCGCATCGACGATGTCCGCCGAGCGGTCATGCTGCGTTGTGTTGGAACGTCAGCTTTCGAAACGCCGACCATGGCCCCCAAATGTCAGAAGAGGGCCGACTGTCCTCAGTTGCTCGCGTCTCAAAGGCAGAGCAGCATCTTCATCGTCAGGAATATCCGGATCGCGGTGTGGATGTAGTTGGGCTTCCGGCCGCGTTTGCCAGCAGGTGCGGTGTCCCATATAATCTCGGTATCGAAGCTGCACCGAGGAAAGACGTTGCTGCCCTTGCACCAACCTCCGCTTTGGGCATCGCTGCGGCGTTCTGAGGGCCGCCCGGGTAGTCATCACCGCCAATAACGACCGGCGTCCATGAGATTGCCATGTGCGCCAGCTGCGGCCGCGATAAGAGCCTTTTTCTTGCCCCCCGCCAACAGCGCTGGCGCTTCCGGGTCGTCCGCGATGCCCAAGCGGTGAAGAACATGGGGCGCCGTTGCCAAGTCGTTAAGTGCCCCAAGTTCATCCTGAACGGCCTCAAGAGCGATAATGAAGGTCTGCTGCTGCGCTTTTTCACCCTTCCCGTCGAACAAGATTGCGAAGAATTCCGCGGCGTAGCGCAGCTTCTTGGCATCTTTCCGGAGCTCGTGTCGCGCTGCGTCATCAGTGCCCCTGAGGTTGCGGCCACCCTCCTTGACCTTGTGTCGAAAACGGCTCAAGGCACGGCCAGCAAAAGTGCGGACCGGCAGGTTCCTCGTCTCTTCAGTGTCCGGATTGACCAGCAAAGAGTTTCTGTGGACCCACTCCACCAGAGTTAGCATCAGAGCGCGTGCTTTGTCTGAACCAAGTTCTTCCACGACCCGGTCATATGCAGCTTCACGCTCGGTTTGAAGGCGGTCGCGCAAGGGACCTGGTCTTGCGCGCTGCAGCAGCACATCGAGTTCACGCGCTGGTCCAAGCACTCCGGCGAGATCCCGCAGGCCATCACGCAGGTCGCGAGCGGCTTCCGCGCCAAGAAGCGGCTTGAAGATCGAGAAGGCAGATCTGAGCCGACGCAACGCGACCCGGGCCAGATGCAGAGGCTCGGGCGAACGGGACGCTAGCAGCAGATCCTCGTTCAGCCTGAACTGTCTGATGCAGGCCTGCACGATGACCTTAAACGCTTCCGCGGCTGTCATCTCGTCGTCAAGCGGCACTGGCCCCGCCTTGACCACACCCTGCAGTGCCTGCCTCAAAAGATCGCCGCGCTCGGGTTTCGTCAAGACCCCCACGCGGACCGGCACCGCGCCGTCCAACTTTCGCGCCAAGTCAAAAAGTGCCTGAGGCTGTCCCGACTTGAGTTCCATCTCCATTTCGCAGAGGGAGGTATGCCGGTCTCCGGCGCTGATGGTGCCGCGGTCAAGCACGACCTCGATATTCGTGTCGCCATTCTGGACATCCCAAATCCGACGCGTCACCTCGACCTCAAATACCCGTATCAAGTCATTTACCGCTCCGCCAAGCAAAGCGTGCACTGGCGAAGTGTTGTCGACAACGGGAACATCATCGTCGACGGGCATCTCCCATTCAGACCGTGCGAAAAGCCCAGCCGCACTGCTTCCCGATCTCTTGATTGTCTGGGTGCGGTGAGACCCGCTTTGCCGGATGCGGAGCGACAAGCCGGCCTTCGCCAAGGCACGATCAGCCGTATCGAAGTACTGGTCCCGTTGCTGCACAGTTCGCCACTGCTCCGGCAGCACGTTCGACGCTCCAAGCCCCTCGGCAGAAGCAGCATCCACTTGCAGCTTGAGTTCGATCTCGTTCATCTTCAGGCCCTTTCCGGCGCAGCACCCGGGGAACCCGTCCAAGACGGGCTTTGTTGCGATATCCTAGCCGGGTTTTAAAAGCATGGGAACGAGTTGCACTTCTGACCAGTGCAAAGGAGGTGGCGGAGATCCTTGTTTGCTTTTGTCGGGTCCTCCATTTCTATGACGTAGCCTTTCATCATTGTGCTCCTTTTCGGGAATCTGTTTAATCAAGTCGGTTTGCAGACCCGGGCAGGTCCGCACCAATGCGGAGATTTTGCACTGTACACTCGGCATGCGCATTAATCTGGATAAGCCATTTTCCATTGCCCATTCGATCACCTCTATGAGACAGGATCGGCATTGGACAATGCGTCTTCCACCGCTTTCGCGCCAGTAGTCGGTGTGCTTATAGTCACCTGAAGAATCGTCGACGAGGGCTGCCACCGTGGCCCTGTCGTTCATGAACCACCAGGACGGCCGCAACTGCTCTACGGCGGAAAATGCAGCGGAGATCTCCCGCTCGCTTTCCGCCTCGGACAACTCATCGACCAACCGCAACCAGATTACCTGGCGGTTTGGCGGAGCCGCGACTACCAGAGGCAGTACGCCGCCGATGCCGATTGCAAGAAAATGACCGCGAACCCGCAACCCCGAAAGTCTGGCCTGAAAGACAACGAACGACAGCTTACGACAATGTTTCACATCAAGCCGAACGGCAGCAATGGGCCGGACATCACCTTTTGGGTCTGGTTGCTCTCGAGGTTTTTGGGACTCAATCTAGAGTGTGCCATTTAGCGACCACAGCTCTATTCTGAAACCAACGAATTCTGAAAGGTTCGCAAGACGAAAGCGTAGCAGCGCTGAAGCTCACCCGGCGGACATGAGGCCAGCTTTGCGCTCCGGTTAAATCCCAAGTATCTACTGGGAACTATTCCCATATGCCTTCTGTTCTGCCAATGTTCCTGGCTGTGCTTCTTCTACTCCCGATTCTGGACCCACTCATGTGCAATCTTTATTCCCAGACCAAAAGCCAGGACGCGATGCGGCATGTTTTCGACGCCATGACCGAAGAGGATGAGGATTTTGAAGATCTGGTCGGCAACCTGCAGCCAATGGCAGGCATTTTCCCCGATTACGGCGCACCGATCATCCGCCATGGTGCGAACGGCGGTTGGCAGTTGACCAAGGCCCGCTGGGGCATGCCGATGCCGCAGGTGTTTCTGGCAGGCAAGCGCACCGATCCAGGGCGTGACCAATATCCGCAATGTGGCGTCCTCGCATTGGAAACGCTGGCTGGGGGTTCAGAACCGCTGTCTTGTGCCCTTCACCAGCTTTTCCGAGATTGACAGCCGCCCCGGTGCCCCCCGCAACCATCCGGTCTGGTTTGCGCTCGGCGCTGACCGGCCGCTGGCGTTTTTCGCAGGCATCCGAACCGAATGGACCTCGGTGCGCAAGCTGAAGGAGGGCGAAGTGACGGCAGAGTTGTTCGCATTCCTGACCTGCGCGCCCAACCGCGAGGTTGCGCCAATCCATCCGAAAGCCATGCCCGTCATCCTGACAAAGCCCGAAGAATGGAAGCGCTGGCTGACCGCACAGGCACCTGAAGCGCTGCAGCTGCAACGCCCCTTGCCAGATGGTATGCTGCAGATCGTGGCGGAAGGGGTGCGCGAGGATGCGGCCTGAACCTGCCCCCGCTGATCCGTTCGTTCTGCAGCGCAAGCGCGTGCATGAGGCCGAAGGCCGGGGGCGTCGTGCGTTTGCGTTGTTTCAAGCGGCGCGCCATCCGGGACCGCTGGTGTGGATCCTGCCATCCCATGTACCAGAGATGCCGATGCTGCGCGGCCTGCCGCGCGGTGTCGGCGAGCGGCTGCACCTGATCCGGCCGGTTGGGGAGACCGACCTGCTTTGGTGCGTCGAGGAAGCGCTGCGCTCGGACCCGGTCAGTCTGGTCATCGCGGAGCCGGAAAAACCTTTGGCGTTGACCGTTGGCCGCAGGTTGCAACTTGCCGCCGAAGCCGGGCGCACCACTGGCCTGATGCTCATCCGCCAAGAGGCAGGCAGCAACGCCACGGAAACACGCTGGAATTGCGAACCTCTTCCTGCGACCGCAGCGGACTCGACTCTACAGCGCTGGACTCTTAATAAGAACAAAAAGGGAACTCTTGCAAATTGGACCGTGAACTGGAATGGCACGTCGGCTGCTTTCCATATGGTTTCCGAGGCTCGCGAGCGACACGAGCCTGCGGAACCGTCCCATTGAGGGGCCATTTGCCCTGACCCTTCGGTCGGGCAATTCCGATCATCTGCATTGCGTGAACCTTGCTGCCGAGGGGCGGGGTCTGCGGCGGGGCATGACTTTGGCCAATTCCCGCGCCATTTGTCCCGATCTTGCCACCCGCCCCGCCGACCTTGCTCGCGAGGCGACGGCTCTTGCCACATTGCGCCGATGGACGGGGCGCTATGCCCCAATGGTCGGGACCGATGGTGTCGATGGCC
>JANPBI010000193.1:0-12730 GCA_031430315.1 Rhodobacterales bacterium
GTCGCACCTTGATCTGCGGTCGGTGCGGGGGTTACACACCCCCGCACCCCCGTGGGATATTTGTGAACAGGTGAAGGGGCTTACTCCAACACCACCAGAGCGTGGCGCTTCTTGCCTGCGGTCAGCTTTAGCGGCTCGGCCAGTTCCCCCGCGCCGATGCGCAATCCTGCATCGGTCACTAGATCGTCATTCATCCGCGCGCCGCCTTCGGCAATCAGCCGCTTGGCGTCCTTGCCTGATCCGGCAAGCCCCGCACGCACCAGCAGCTGCACGATCCCCAGGCCCTCGGCAGCCTCAGACGCACTGACGTGAATGGTCGGCAGATCGTCGCCGATCCCGCCTTGCTCAAACACTTCCCGCGCGGTTGCCTCAGCCGCCCGCGCCGCCGCCGCCCCATGCAACAAAGTCGTCACTTCATTCGCCAGCCGGATTTTCGCCGCGTTGATCTCCGACCCGCCAAGTGCGCCAAACCGGTCACATTCCGCCACGTCCAGTTCCGTGAACATCTTCATGAACTTGGCCACATCCGCATCCGCGACGTTGCGCCACCACTGCCAGAACTCATAAGGCGCCATCCGGTCGGCGTTCAGCCACACCGCGCCATCCACCGACTTGCCCATCTTCTTGCCATCCGACCGGGTCACCAGCGGCGTCGTCAGCCCGAACGCCTCGGTCGCCATCACGCGCCGGATCAAGTCGGTCCCCGACACGATATTGCCCCACTGGTCCGACCCGCCCATCTGCAGGATCGTGCCATAGCGCCGGTGCAGCTCCAGGAAGTCGTAGGCCTGCAACAGCATGTAGTTGAACTCGATGAAACTCAGCGATTGCTCCCGGTCCAGCCGCGACTTCACCGACTCGAACGACAAAAGCCGATTGACCGTGAAATGCGGACCGATGTCGCGGAGGAACTCGATGTACCCGAGCTTGTCGAGCCACTCGGCGTTGTTCACCAAGGGCGAGTCCGTCGGCCCCTCACCGTAGGAGATGTACCGCGAAAAGACGGTCCTTATGCTGTCCGCATTCGCGTTGATCTGCTCGACCGACAGCATCTTGCGCATCTCGTCCTTGCCGGACGGGTCGCCCACCTTTGTCGTGCCGCCACCCATCAGCGTGATCGGGCGATGGCCGGTCTTTTGCAGCCAGCGCAGCAGCATGATCTGCACCAGATTGCCAATATGCAGGGATGAGGCGGTCAGGTCGAATCCGATGTAGCCTGTCACCATGCCCTTGGACAAACGTTCGTCCAGGCCCTGATAATCCGTGCAGTCGGCCAAGAAGCCGCGTGCCATCAGTTCGTGCAGGAACTCGGATTTCGGATGGTAGGTCATCGAAGCCTCGTGCATTAAGGTGGTCGCGATATACCGGGGCGGGGGGCCAAGGGGAAGATGCTGAAATCCGGGGCCCTTTGGGCATTGGGGACGATGTCGGGTACCTCGTTGGACGGGGTTGATGCTGCGATGGTGTTGACCGATGGCCTGACGATCAGCGAATTCGGCCCCCATGCCTATCGCCCCTATACCGCCTTGGAACAAGCCACCCTGCGGGCGGCGCTGGGCAAGTGGCCAGGCGACCCCGTCGTGCAGGCCGCGGCGGAGGTGGTGGAAACCGCGCATGCCGAGGTGCTGTCACGTTTTCACGGCGCGGATGTCGTGGGGTTCCACGGCCAGACCCTTGCACATGATCCCGGCGGACGGGGCACGCATCAGGCGGGTGATGGCGCTTTGCTGTCTCAGGTTCTGGGTGTGCCAGTGGTCTGGGACTTCCGCTCTACGGATGTGGCGATGGGCGGGCAAGGGGCACCGCTTGCCCCCTTTTTCCACCACGCTTGTGCCCGTTGGATCGGAGCAGCGGAGCCATTGGTCTTTCTCAACCTCGGGGGCGTCGGTAACCTGACCTGGATCGACCCCCGCGCCGAAAAACCCGATGCGTCCGGAGCTCTTCTCGCCTTTGACACCGGCCCCGCCAATGCCCCGGTCAACGACCTGTTGCGCACCCGCCTTGGCCTCGATTTCGATCGCGACGGGGCCGTCGCGGCGGCTGGAACGGTCGATGAAGCCGCCGTTGCCGGTTTTCTTGACCATCCCTATTTCTACAAAATACCCCCGAAATCGCTCGACCGTGACGCATTCTCCATCACTTTTCGAACATTCGACGCCATGACAGTCGAAGATGCCGCCGCAACGCTCACCGCTATCGCCGCCGCTGCCTTCGCCAAAGGTCTGGAGCATTGCCCCACCCCCCCGACCCGCATCCTCGTCACCGGAGGTGGCCGCCTGAACCCTATCCTCATGCGCGAACTGGCGTCCCGCACCGGTTTGCCTACAGACCCCGTCGAATCCGTAAACCTGAACGGCGACATGCTGGAGGCACAGGCATTCGCCTATCTCGCGGTGCGAACCCTTCGCGGCCTGCCGACCTCCGGCCCCCGCACAACTGGCGTCGCCACGGCGATCGGTGGCGGGCGGATCAGCCGGCCGCCTTCGCCCGCGATTTCTGGATAAGCGCGCCCGTATAGATCACCAGCGCCGCCCAGATCATCGGGAACGCGATCATCTGCGCGGACCCGAACGGCTCGCCAAACCAGAACACCGCCGTCAGGAAAATCATGGTCGGCGCGATATATTGCAGGATGCCGATCGTCGACAGCCGCAAAAGTTTCGCGCCGTTCGCATAGAGCATCAGCGGCACCGCTGTCACCACTCCGCAGCCCAGCAGCATTGCGGTGTCAAACGGCACATCCACCAGAAAATGGCTTTGGCCTGTCCAGGTCAGCCAGCCGACCCATCCAAGCGCAAAGGGCAACAGGATCAAAACCTCGAGCGTGAACCCCTGATTGGGGCCGAGTGGCAGACTTTTCTTGAAATAGGCATAGACGCCCCAGGTCACTGTCAACCCCAGCGCCACTATTGGGAGCCGCCCCGCATCCCAGGTCAGCACCGCCACGGCCGCCACCGCCAGCGCAATCGCCGCCAGCTGCGCCCGATTCAGCCGCTCGCCCAAAAGCACAGCGCCAAGGAACACGCTGAAGAGGGGGTTGATGTAGTACCCCAAGGCCGCGTCCAGCGCATGCCCCGACCCGATGGCCCAGACATAAATGCCCCAGTTCACGGATATCAGCGCCGCCGTGACGCACCCCATCCCCAGCATCCGGGGGCTGTGCAGCGCCGCCTTCAAATCTGCCGTCCGCCCCAGCCAGACCAACACGGCGGCGGCAATCGGCACCGACCAGATCACCCGATGCGCGATGACCTCAGGCGGCGGAATATGCGCCAGCGCCTTCATGTAGACGGGCAGAAACCCCCAAAGCAGATAGGACGAAACGGCAAAAGCCAGCCCGCGCGGGGAATCGGTGTTGAGGGGATTTTCGGCCATGTGACAGGACTAGCCCCGATTGCCGCCCGCCGCCACGGTCGGGATTGTGATGGTCACAATTGGAAAGGAGACGAAGGCGCGTCTGAACCGGGGACCCGCCGCTCCAGATACCCCTTCGTAAACGCAACATACCCATCAGATGTTACCTTAAGATGCTCCTGCATCACATTGTGTAATCTTGGCAATTGGTAAAACGGTACCTGCGGATAGACATGGTGCTCGGTATGATATGGCATGTTCCACGCCAGAAATCGCATCGCTCCTGTGGTGAAGGTCGTCCGGCTATTCATGAACATGTCTGCTACCCTCGGGCAGTCCCCATGCTCCGCCAAAAGGTACAGCCGGAGCGCCGGTTGCCCCACCAGCATCGGCAGGATCCACACCCAGAACAGCACCGGCGTTACCAGAAACGACGCCAGCACCACCCCATACCCCACCAGCATCCAGCGCGCCTCCCGTGCCATCCGGGGCAGCGCCGCCTCCGGCAGATACGCCGCCCGCACTCGGCCAAGCGCCAGGCCGACCACCAGCCGCACGCCCGCGACCCAGTACGGCACGCCGCTTACATGCCAGACCCACGCGCCTCGCGTTTCCGGTTTGCCGCCCTCCAGTTCAGGGTCTTTGCCCTCGATATTGGTCCAGCGGTGATGCGCCAGATGGAACGAGCGGAACCAGTCGAACGGCAAGAGCAGCAGGAACCCGCAGACCCGCCCGACCCATTCGTTCAAGGTCACGCTCGCGAACGGCGTCTTGTGCGTCGTCTCGTGCTCCAGCG
This sequence comes from Rhodobacterales bacterium, assembly GCA_031430315.1. Taxonomy (GTDB): domain Bacteria; phylum Pseudomonadota; class Alphaproteobacteria; order Rhodobacterales; family Rhodobacteraceae; genus JAJNPS01. The sequence goes on from JANPBI010000193.1 coordinate 4,151, forward strand.
TGAACAGGAACACGATCAGCACGCCCTGAACCGGGATCAGTCCCCACCAGCCCATCGCGATCAGCGCGCCCATTATCAGGATCGCGCCCATATGCCCGGCCAGATGCAGCAACCCCGCGCGGTCCGATGGTGTCGTCAGTTCCGCCCGCAATTCCGGCACCAAGCTCGCCACAAACTCTCGGTGGTCCATTCAGCCAGCCTCGGGGATATCAAACCCCGGCGGCGCCAGCTCGAACCCCTCGAACCTAAACCCCGGGCTGACGGTGCAACTTACCAGCGTCCAATCCCCCGTCGACCGCGCCGCCTGCCACCAACCCTTGGGCACCACCACTTGCGGCGCTTCACCCGCCAACACATCCGGCCCCAGCCGCACCTCACTGGCCCGTGTTTCATTTTCTGCTAGCGACAGGACCAGCGGTGCCCCGGCATGCCATAGCCAGATCTCATCCGCATCTACCCGGTGCCAGTAGCTGCGCTCTCCCGCCTTCAGCAGAAAGTGGATGGCCGTCCCAGACGCCCGGCTCGCGACCATAGGCCCGACCCATGTCTGGCGATACCAGCCGCCCTCGGGGTGCGGGGCCAGCCCCAACTTGGCAATGATCGCATCGGCATCCATGCAGTCAACCTACGCCACGCCCAAAGGGCTTTCCAGTGCCCCCAACCTCTGGCAGGCTGCTCGCATGAAACCCCATATCCTTGTCATTGGCGCCGGCATCATCGGGTCGGCCATCGCTTACCGCCTGGCCCCACATGCCAGCGTCACAGTGCTGGAGGCGGCTACCCCCGCGACCCTCGCCTCGGGCAACAGTTTTGGCTGGATCAACGCCAGCTTCTTCCACAACCCCGACCATCACCGCCTTCGTGTCGAAGCGATCGCCGCATGGGCGCGCCTTGGTCCCGTCGCCGACGTGGTGGAATGGACCGGCACCCTCTGGTGGGAAGAGACGGGCGACAATTTCGACGCCATGGCCACCACCTTGGACAACCTCGGCTATCCGGTGCGAGAAATTGCGCCCCCGGAGTTTCGCCTACTGGAACCCAACATCACAGCACCCCCCGACCGCAGCTTGCTCTTCCCCGGCGAAGCGTCCGTGGATGCCGCCGCCCAGACCACCCGCCTGCTCGCCGCCGCTGCCGATCATGGCGCGCAGCTTTGGACCGGCACTGCGATCACCGGCTTTGCCCAGTCCGATGCCGGGGTGATCGGCGTTCTGACCGATCAGGGTCCGGTCTTTGCCGACCACGTAATCCTTGCGACCGGCACCGCGACCGAGGCCCTGCTTGCTCCGTTGGCTGTCAAGCTGCCGATGTTGCGCCGCGTCGCCGTCCTCCTTCACACCCAAAGCCTGCCGCCTGTCATCCGCCACATCCTTGTCCGGCCGGAGGGTGAGCTGCGCCAGGATGCTGCGGGCCGTCTGATGATCCCCGCGGTCGTGTCCCACCAGTCGGATGACAGCGAAACCCTGGTGGCGACACCGGGACATCTGGCCGACGCAGCCCTTGCCCGGACGGCGACCCTTTTGACCGGCCATGACCTGCGCTGGTCGCGCGTGACGCAAGCGATGCGTCCCATGCCGGCGGACGGCCTGCCAGCCGTGGGGCAGGTCGCCCCCGGCCTGACTGTCGCCGTGATGCATTCGGGCGTGACCCTTGCCGCCCTGATGGGCGAGCTTGTCGCGGATGAGGTTCTGGGGCAGGGGCCTAGCCCGTGGCTCGCCCCTTACCGCCCGGACCGTTTCGCCTGATCAGGCTTCGGATCGTCGCCGACATCTGTCGGGACGGATGCCCGACAGATGCCCGGCAGATGCACGACACATCGCATACACCTGGCACACGTTTGGCACACGCTTTGTGCCACCCGTTTCACCGCCGCCGACGCAGCACCCCGACGATCATGGCGACGATCCCGACGCCGATCATCCCGCCGCCGATCTGACCCAGCAGACGGAAATTCGCGGCAGTCCCTTCCGGGGTCGACGCCTCGGGCAGCGCAAAGGCCAGCCCGAATGCGCTCAGTCCGAAAAAGACCAGGGTCAGGCCCAAAAGGAACGGTCCGGGTTTCAGCAAACCAGACATCAGGGTCAGCCCTTCAGGATGCCGCGTCCGGCATATTCCGCCGTCTCGCCCAGCATTTCCTCGATGCGGATCAACTGTTTATACTTGGCCAGCCGGTCAGAGCGGCTGAGCGACCCGGTCTTGATCTGCCCGCAATTGGTCGCCACCGCCAGATCGGCAATCGTGCTGTCCTCGGTCTCGCCGGACCGGTGGCTCATCACGTTGGTATAGCCCGCCCGGTGCGCCATATCGACCGCCGCCAGCGTTTCGGTCAGGGTGCCGATCTGGTTGACCTTGACCAGCATGGAATTCGCGCAACCCGTTGAAATCCCTTGCGCCAAACGCTTGGGGTTGGTCACGAAAAGATCATCGCCGACCAGCTGCAGCTTGGATCCGATCTTGTCGGTCAAGAGTTTCCAACCCGCCCAGTCGTCCTCCGAACAGCCGTCTTCGATCGAGATAATCGGGTAGTCCTTGGCAAGGCCGATCAGAAAATCGACATTCTCCTCGATCGACAGCGACTTGCCCTCACCCTCCATCTCATAGCGGCCGTTCTTGAAGTATTCGGTCGCCGCACAATCCAGCGCCAGATAGATATCCTCACCCGGTTTGTAGCCTGCCTTCTCGATGGATTTCAGAATAAAATCAAGTGCCTCACGGGCGGACTTCAAGTTGGGGGCAAAGCCGCCCTCGTCACCGATCCCGGTGTTGTGGCCTGCCGCCGACAGCTCTTTTTTCAGCGTATGGAACACCTCGGAGCCCATCCGGACAGCCTCGCGGATGTTCTCCGCCGCCACCGGCATGATCATGAATTCCTGGATGTCGATCGGGTTGTCGGCATGCTGGCCGCCATTGATGATGTTCATCATAGGCACTGGAAGGATGCGCGCCGAGGTGCCGCCGACATAACGATAAAGCGGCTGGCCCGAATATTCGGCCGCCGCCTTGGCCACCGCCAGCGACACCCCGAGGATTGCGTTGGCCCCAAGCCGCCCCTTGTTGTGGGTGCCGTCCATCTCGATCATCGTGCGATCAATGCCGACCTGCTCGGTCGCGTCAAACCCGACGATTTCCTCAGCAATTTCGCCGTTCACAGCCGACACGGCCTCCAGCACACCCTTGCCCATGTAGCGCGTCTTGTCGCCATCGCGACGCTCTACTGCCTCATGGGCGCCGGTCGACGCGCCCGAGGGAACTGCTGCCCGCCCCATAGCGCCGCTTTCCAGATGCACGTCCACCTCGATGGTCGGATTGCCGCGGCTGTCTAGGATCTCGCGGGCGTGGATGTCGATGATCGTGCTCATTGGGGGGCTCCTGCACTGTTCAGACGGTTGCGGTTTCGTGGCCTTCTACCTTGCGGCGGCGCTCTCGGTAAAGCGTGTAAAGTCCCGACCCGATCACCAGACTTGCGCCAAACAGGGTCAACGCATCCGGGCGTTCGCCGAAGAGCATGAATGCCAGCCCCAGCGCGAATATCAGCCGCGTGTAACGGAAAGGCGTGATGACCGATACATCGCCCGCCCGCGTCGCCTCGATGATTGCCCAATAGGCGACCAGCCCGATCAGGGTCGCAGTTGCGATCTGCAGCCAGGCGACCGGTCCCGGCATGACCGCGCCCCCGGCTGCCACCATCATCCCGATGGACAGCACGATCACCCCGAAATAGCCGAGCGTGGCGACAACGGGGGTCGGGACCCCAGGGTCCATGCGGCGGGCAAAAATATCGCGTGCCGACATCCAGAACATGCCGACAACGGCCCATAACACATTGGGATCAAAGGTCGATGACCACGGCTTGATGATGACCAGCACGCCGCAGAACCCGATCAGGATCGCGGTCCAGCGCCGCCAGCCCACCTCTTCGCCCAGAAAGATCGCGGCGGCAGCGACCACCATGATGGGCGACGCCTGCAGGATTGCCGAGACCAGCGACAGGGGGGCAAGCGCCAGCCCCATCAGGATGCCGCCCGATCCCACCATTTCAGACAGCGTTCGTCCAATGACCGGGCCACTGAGCGCAGCGCGGGAAAACCGCCCGCGGCCTTGCCGGATCGCCCAAACCCCGAAAACCGCAAACCCGACCACCGCGATCAACAGCGACACCTGTCCCACCGGCACGGTCGCGCTCGCCGCTTTGATCATCGCGTCCTCGATGGCAAATCCTGCCATCGCCAGCACCATCATCAGAATGCCGCGTAGATTCTGGGCCTGTCTGTCTTGCGGGGTCATGGAGTGTTCCGGCGCGGTATGTCGCCATCCCGGGATACAAGGCGCGGCGCGCGAACTGAAGAGCCGATCTTTGCTCCACCCAAGCGGATCCGTTGCCGCCGCCCGGGGTGCGAACCCGGGGCGGTCGGCAGGAATGCTTTAGCGATAAAGCCGGGTCACGCCCGCCTTGTCATGCAGCGCATTGACTGCGTTCTGGTTCAACTCCAGCGCGGTGGCCAGCTTGTGCAGGTACTGCGCCTCGGTTTGGCTATCCAGATTGATGGCCATCAGGGACATCGCGTAGACTTGGCTTTCCATGCCGTTCGGCACCTGACGCGCCAGACCGTCGACATCGACCGGGCGCTCTAGTTCTGCCTTTACAAAGGCTACCGCTTCTGGCGAAGCGTCACCCATATTCTTGAAAAGTTTTGTCTTTTCGCCCGCGTCAATGTCGCCGTCGCATTTGGCGGCCTGCACTATGGCACGCAGGATCAGCGCGCCCGCCAAATCCTCGTCGCGCGTGGTCGAACGCATCGGACCTTTGGCGCGACCCTGTGCCATCGCGTCGCCAGCCGCAGTGCCACCCCCCATGGTGCCGGGTTCGGGCAGGATTTGTCCGCCGCCGGGCTTTGCGCCCAAAAGGCCACCTAGAAGATCGCCGAACCCGCCGCTCGTGCCGCTGCCTGTCGTCGCCCCGCCCGTCGCCCTGCCGCCGAGAAGCCCGCCCAGAATGTCCTCGAGCCCGCCGGACGGTGCATTCGCGCGGGTCGTCGTGCCTGGCGTCTGCCCAGAATTGCCGGTCAGGTTGCCCAGAAAGTCGTCGATGCTGTTGCCGGTCCCGGCCTGCGGCGTCGGCTGCGAGGTCTTTTTGCCGATGGCGTCGGAAAAGACATCCTCCAGCCCCGTCGATTTCTCGCCGCCATAGCGTGTGCCGGTGCCCGGCGCGCTGGCTTGTCCGCCGCCAAGTCCCTTTTTCGTTAAGGTGCTGACACCTTTCGCCAGGGCAATGCCGATGGCGACCTTCAACAATGTGCTTCCGAGACTCATCCTACTCTCCCCCAACACTGGCCGATGGCCGACCGGATCACCCTTGCCCGACTACTCTAACTGGTCAATGCAAAAGGCTGATGGCAGGCGGTGCGCCGTTCGCGTATCGCTGTTGTACAGCCAACCAGGACCCCAAACAATGTCCCGCAAACCCGCTCTCGACGCGCCCGGTCTGGGTATTCTGCTTGGGGTCACGCTGCTCTTTGCCGTGAATCAGGTCATCGTCAAAGTAGTCAACGCGGGGCTGCAGCCGGTCTTTTTCGCCGGTATCCGATCGGCACTGGCCATTCTGTTCGTCGGCGGCTGGATGTGGTTTCGCGGTCGCCCGCCCCGGCTTCGGCGTGCAGTGGCGGGGCCCGGCATCCTGATGGGGGCGGCGTTTGCATCAGAGTTCCTGTTCCTGTTTCTGGCCATCGACCTGACCACCGTCGGCAAGGCGGCGGTGATCTTCTATTCCATGCCGGTCTGGTTTGCGCTTTTGGCGCATGTCGGGCTTCCGAATGAGCGGATCACCCCGGTCAAGGCCTTGGGGTTGCTCTTGGCGTTTGCGGGCACGGCCCTTGCGATCCTGACCAGCGTTGGCGGGGGCACGGGCAGCTTGGCGGGCGATCTATGTGCCCTCGCCGCGGCAATGGCGTGGGCGGCAACGGCATTCATGGCGCGCCGCCCGGCGATGCGAGACGAGGGGCCGGAGCTACAGCTTTTCTGGAAGGTGCTGGTGTCGGCACCGATCCTTCTTGTCGTATCACCGCTGTTCGGTCCGCTGATCCGCGACCTGCAACCCGTCCACATCTTCTGGCTGGTGGTTCAGGCCTCAATCGTCGTGACCGGCGGCTTTATCACCTGGCTGTGGCTTTTTTCCATCTATCCCGCCTCGACCGTCGCCAGTTTCTCGTTCCTGACGCCGGTCTTTTCCCTGTTGATCGGTGCCGTGTTCTTTCAAGAATCGATCACCTGGATGCTGGCGATTGGTGCCGCTCTGGTTGCCGTGGGGATTGTTCTTGTCAACCGGCCACCCCGGGATTCGGCCAAGACTGCGGCAAACCCTTTACCCGATGCCTGAAACCAGGCCCGCAAGGGACGGTAGCTGTTCAGATTTTCGTCAGAAGCAGCGCCCCGTTGCCCAAAAGCATAGCTGCGGCCGCCCGTATTCCCTCCGGCCTTTGGGGCGAAGCGTCTTGGCAACGTCAAGCAAGAAAATCCGACGCGGCGCAAAAATATGGTTTGATTGAGCCCGAAAAATACGACAGTTTGATGAAGCTGTCCGCCGGAACACTAGATGTAGTTGTAGCGTCTAGGAGTAAGAACAGGCGGCGCCGGCAGGTGACGGGTGACTACATAAAGATGCCGCCAACGGCATTGCCGCCTTACCCGAAATTGCGGGCGGGGCACGTATCGCTGTCCTTGTCGTCGGTTTGATGACTGATGCGCTCCAGACCAAGGTCAAATCCTCGGCTGGCAAGGGAAAAAGGACAGGGGCAGATGAAGATCGAGCGGAAGTTTACGGCAGAATCCACCGGTGCCTATGGCACGATGGCGTTCACCACGACGGTTTCAGAGATTCGCAACCCGGACGGTACGGTCGTGTTTCGCAACGACGCCGTGGAAGTGCCGGAGGGCTGGAGCCAGGTTGCCTCCGACGTGTTGGCACAGAAATACTTCCGCAAGGCCGGTGTTCCGGCTCGTCTGAAGAAAGTCCGCGAAAAGGGGATGCCGGTATTTCTCTGGCGGTCGATCCCGGATGAGGATGCACTGGCCAAGCTGCCAGAGGGTGAGCGCAATGTCGGCGAGACCTCGGCCAAGCAGGTTTTTGACCGACTGGCAGGCGCTTGGACTTATTGGGGCTGGAAGGGTGGCTATTTCACCACCGAATCCGATGCCTGCGCCTATTATGACGAGATGCGCTTCATGCTGGCGCGCCAGATGGCGGCACCGAACTCGCCCCAGTGGTTCAACACTGGCCTTCATTGGGCCTATGGCATCGACGGTCCGTCGCAGGGCCACTATTACGTCGACCACAAGACCGGCGAGCTGACGAAATCCACCAGCGCCTATGAGCACCCCCAGCCCCACGCCTGCTTTATCCAGTCGGTCAGAGATGACCTCGTCGGTGATGGCGGGATCATGGACCTTTGGGTGCGTGAAGCGCGGCTATTCAAATATGGCTCTGGCACCGGCACGAACTTTTCGTCGCTGCGTGGCGAGGGCGAGAAACTGTCGGGCGGCGGCAAGTCATCCGGCCTGATGGGCTTCCTGAAAATCGGCGACCGTGCGGCCGGTGCGATCAAGTCGGGCGGCACCACGCGTCGTGCGGCCAAGATGGTCATCGCCGACATGGACCACCCCGATATCGAGGCCTTCATCAACTGGAAGGTCATCGAGGAGCAAAAGGTTGCCTCGTTGGTCGCAGGCTCCAAGGCACATGAGTTGCGGCTGAATGACATCTTTGCAGCGATCAAGTCGTGGGACGGCTCGATGGCCGATGCCACCGATCCGGCAAAGAATGTGGGACTGAAAATGGCGGTCAAGGCAGCCAAAAAGGCCATGATCCCCGACACCTATACCAACCGCATCCTGCAATATGCGCGGCAGGGTTTCACCTCGATCGAATTCCCGACCTATGACGTCGATTGGGATTCCGAGGCCTACATCACCGTCTCTGGCCAAAACTCCAACAACTCGGTCCGCGTGACAGATGCCTTCCTCAAGGCCGTCAAGGATGACGCCGACTGGGCTCTGATCCGCCGCACCGACGGCAAGACTGCGAAAACCATCAAGGCGCGCGATCTGTGGGATCAGGTCGGCCACGCCGCCTGGGCCTGTGCCGACCCCGGCATCCAGTTCCACGACACCGTCAACGCCTGGCACACCTGCCCCGAGGATGGGGCGATCCGCGGCTCGAACCCCTGTTCGGAATACATGTTCCTCGACGACACTGCCTGCAACCTCGCGTCGATGAACCTGCTGACTTTCTTTGCAAACGGGCAGTTCGATGCCGAGGCCTATGTCCACGCGACGCGGCTCGGGACCGTGACGCTGGAAATTTCCGTGATGATGGCGCAGTTCCCGTCCAGGGAAATCGCCCAACTCAGCTTCGACTTTCGCACCCTGGGTCTCGGCTATGCCAATATCGGTGGCCTTTTGATGAACATGGGACTGGGCTACGACTCGGTCAAAGGCCGCGCGATGTGCGGCGCGTTGACAGCACTAATGACCGGCGTGTCCTACGCGACCAGCGCCGAAATGGCCCGCGAATTGGGCGCGTTCTCG
>JANPBI010000194.1:0-17485 GCA_031430315.1 Rhodobacterales bacterium
GTGCGTTGCTTTGGCTTTGGCGAACAGCACCGGCTGGAAAGACAGATGTCCGTGCCGCTGCCCGCCGTCGGAGAGATCCTTGTCCGTGTGGACGGCAGCGGCATCTGTGCGGCGGACCGGGCGATGTGGGATGCGACCGGCCCGTGGAAATTGCGTTTTCCATTCACGCCGGGCCATGAATTCACCGGAACGGTCGTGGCCCTGGGTGAGGGTGCGGCAGAGCGCCATGGCGTCACTTTGGGTGATCGCGCGATTGCAGAGTTGAACATCACCCACGGCGACGACTTTTTCCGCCAGCGCGGACTTTACCATTTGACTGACCACATGGACGTTCTTGGGGCGACTTTGGACGGAGGATGGGCCGAATACATGATCTACCCTGCTGGATCGGTTGTGCATAAAGTGCCTGCATCCCTGTCAGACCGCGCGGCATGCTATACTGAGCCTTTGGCCAATGCCATTCACGGCGTACAGCGTGCCGCGATCCAGTTTGACCATGTCGTGGTGGTTTCTGGTGCCGGGCCTATCGGGATGGGAATGGTCCAAGCTGCACGTCTCAAGAGCCCGCGCAAGCTGATCCTGGTCAACCCAGGTGCGGCAAAGCGCACCCTGGCTTTGCGGTTGGGAGCTGACATGGCCTTTGACCCCAAAGACCCGGCGCTGCGCGAAGCCATTTTGGATCTGACCGCCGGGCGAGGGGTTGATGTATTTCTTGAGGCTTCCGGGCAGACGGATGCATTCCTTCGGGGGCTGGATTTGTTGCGCAAGGCCGGACGGCTTGTAGTGTTCGGCGTTTACAAGGCGACCGTACCAGTTGATCTGAATGTTTTTGGCGAGTTCAAGGAGCTCAATATTCTTGGCGGCCATCTTGCACCGTTTACCTATGCGACGGCACTGGACCTGATGGCACGCGGGTTGGTCGACGGCGATGCCTGCGTGACGCATGTGTACCCCTTGGAAGAATTCCGCGAAGCAATTATGCGCAAGCCGGGACCTGAAGAAGTGCAGATCAAGGTCATGCTTGACCCCCGGCTCTAGAAGTTTGGCGCCGATGTTCGGTGGCGCCTCGCAACTATGTCCTATGCTCGTGCCTGGATACTCAAAGCAATGCCCATACCGGCCGGGATGTGAGGCGACGTGTTGAGAGTTCGATGGCCTCCTAGATCGAGCGAACCCCTATCTAGCCAGGCAGGACGCTAGCAAATCAGTTGGCACTTCGAAGCTTGCGTTGCACGACCGATAGCGCCAGCGCCACGACCAGAATTATGCCCGACAGCGCGTCCTTGAGGTTGAAATCCAGTCCCATCAGGTTCAGCCCGTTCGTGACCATACCGATGAACAGAACGCCGGCAACCGTGCCCAGAACATTTGGACGTCCGCGCCGGTGCAGTGCCGCGCCGATGAACACCGCCGCGATGGCATCCAGGAGGTAGGAAAAGCCTGAAAGCGGCGTGAACATCCTGATATTGGCGGCCGCGACAAGTCCACCAACGGCCGCAGTTGCTGCAGCCAGAACGAAGACAAGAACCAGAATACGGTCGACCGGAATGCCCGCGACGATTGCGGCAGAACGCTGCATCCCCATCGCATGCACCCGCCGACCCCAGATCGAACGCTCCAGCCCGATATAGTAAACGGCAATCAGGACCGCCGCGATCACCACTTCTGTCGGCAGACCCAAGATGTCACCGGTGGCCAGGTCGCGAAAAGACTGCGGCATCTGTCGGTGGGAATTCGGCCCCCCGCCATTGGTGAATATGCGCTGGACCGATGACCCGATAAAGAAGGTACCCAAGGTCGCCAGAAACGGGCTCATTCGCAGCCCGACAATCAGTCCTGCGTTGAAGATCCCGACAACCGCTCCGCCCAGAACGCCGACCAGCGCCGCGCCCGCCCAGTCCATCCCATAGGATTTCATCGCCACAACGGCAAATGCAGCCCCGAAATCCAGACCGATGCCCAGCGACAGATCAATCCCGCCGGTCGCCACCACAAGCGTCATCGCCAGGGCCATGATCATAAGGACGGAAGACCCTTCGACAACGTTCAAAAGGTTGTCGCCTTGCAGGAATACTGGGTTGGACACGGCAAAAACCATAAAGAAAGATGCGAAGACAACAAGAAATCCATTTTGTATCAAAATGTTGCGCAGGGTATGTATGGAAAGGGCGGATCGTTGCATCACCCCCGGCCTCCACGTTGTGCCAATGCAGCCAGCGCCACGACCACCACGATCAGCGTTCCCTTGATCAACCCGGTCCAGAAGACATCGACCCCCATCGACTTGAATCCGATCGAGATGGCCGACACCAGGACTGCGCCGAGAACTGCTCCCCACATGGTCACGATCCGACGGGGGGAAAAGGCGGCCCCGAGGAATGTGGCCAGCACCATTTCAAGCATCAGATTATCTTCAACCCCCGGGGAGCTGCCCGAACCGCGCGCCAGGATGAAAAAGCTTGTCGTGAACCCCATCAGGGCCGCGAGGATGTAGGTCTGCCTCACGAGCCGGTCGACCCGCAGTCCGGAAATCGCAGCTGCGTCACGGCTGCCACCTGCCGCTTGTAGGTGCATGCCCCATCGAGTGCGGTGCAAAAGGTGCCAGGCCGCCAGGGTGACAATCGCCACGATCATGATCCCCAAGGGCAATCCAAGAACTGTACCTGACCGCAGGTCGGTAATCACGGGATGGTCCAGGTCGATGCGTTTGCTGGCGGTGACGACATTGTTCACCCCGACCACCGCGACAAACATGGCGAGCGTCGTCAGCAGCGGGCTCAGGCCCGCGCGGGTCACCAGAACGGCGTTGATTGTGCCCACAACAATCGAAGCGGCAAGGGCCAATACGACGGCAAGCACAAGCCCGCCGCCATTCGTCAAGATGACCGCAATGATGCCCGCACAAAGGACCGTCGTTGCCGGGATCGACAGGTCAATTCCACCGGACACGACATCATCCCCACCAGCCATTACCACGGCCGACAGGCCGATCGACACCAGCACGACCGTCAGGCTTTGCGTCAGGACCAGTCCGAGGTTCACAAGCGTAAAGAAGTTCGGGGCTTGGGTTCCGACATAGGTCAAGAGCAGCAGAAAAATGATCAATGGCAAAAGACCCATGATCCGTGTTTTCCAGTCGCCAGCACGAGCATCAGGCGCCATCGGCAACCCCCTCAAGGTCAAGGGCACCCGTCGTGATGGCAACCAGTCGGTCGAGGGTCAGGTCTAAGGTGTCGAGCGTTGCAATGACCCGTCCGCGCATCATCACCACGATCCTGTCGCACAGGCCGAGCAGCTCTGTCGGGTCGGAAGAGGATAAAAGGATCGCCGCCCCGTCCTGGACCAGATTTTCCATCAACTGATAGATCTCGGCCTTTGCCCCTACATCGACCCCAACTGTCGGATCATCAAGCAAGAACACCTGCGCCTTGCGCGCCAGCCAACGGGCGAGCACCACTTTTTGCTGGTTTCCGCCGCTGAGGAACCGCGTGATGGCCGATGGATTTGCCGGTCGGATATCCAGGTTGCGGATCTGTGTCTGAGTGTTGGCCCGCGCCTTGGCCCGATTTTCAAGGCCGAACGTGGCGTTCGCCTCAAGGGTCGCCAGCGTGACATTTTCGGTGACCGTCATCGGCAACACCAGCCCGTCCTGCCTACGGTCACGCGGGATCAGAACGATGCCCTGCTGAACGGCCTGAACGGGGCTGCGCAAGGAGGCCTTTTTTCCATTCAGCCGGACGCTGCCATCGGTGGCGCGACGCAGGCCATAAAGCGTATCAGTCAGCTCTTCGCGTCCAGAACCGATCAGGCCCGCAACCCCGAGAATTTCGCCACGATGCAGCGAAAAGGTTACGTCTTCAAAGCTGTGTCCTTCGGCAAGGTTGCGGACCTCAAGTATGGGGGGGCCAGGGCTCCGTGCTTTCTTTGGGAACATTGTGTCTAGCGAACGACCGACCATCGCCTGAACCAGTTTTGGCCCGGTATCGCGGTCTACACTTTCAAAAACGGCGACATCCTTGCCTTGCCGAAAGACGGTCACTCGGTCGCAGATGTCAGTGATCTCGGTCAGGTAGTGCGACACATATAGAACCGAGATGCCTTGCGCCTTCAACCTGGCGATGGCCTGCATGACGGTCTTTGTCTCGGCGCTGGGCAAAGGCGCCGTAGGTTCGTCAAAGACCACGATGCGGGCCTTGCCGTCGATCAGTGCGCGGGCAATCTGGACAAGCTTGCGCTCGGCCGTGCCGATGTCGCGGATCAGACGATTTCCCGAAAGCTCGACGCCCAGAGTGTCGCGCAGAAAGGTTTCGGCGCCGCGGCGCATCCGGTCACGGTCAAGTCCCATCCGGCGGCCGATTTCCTGTCCCATGAAGACGGATTCTGCCACGGTGAAATGCGGCACAAGGTGCAGTTCCTGGTGGATGAACCGGACCCCGGCGGCCTGTATGGTCTGCGGGGTAATCTGCGTCAGGATCTGGCCGCCTACACTCACCGATCCGGCATCTGGCCGATAAACGCCAGCCAACACCTTGATGATCGTTGATTTTCCCGCACCATTCTCGCCCACTAGGCCATGCACTTCGCCAGGTGCAACCTGCAGATTTGCGTCGTCAAGCGCTATGACGCCGGGGAAGGCCTTGGTGACCCCCTGCATTCGAAAGGCCATACCAGCCATAAGCCTGCGCTTTCAATCCGGTGGAAAAACGACATGCGCCGGACGTGTCTTCACGCCCGGCGCCTTGAACGCAAAGACCTATTCGATCTTGCCGTATCCCAGTGCTTCATGCACGGCTTTGGCCTCTTCGGGGCCGCGCACTGGCATGACCGGCACATAAGTCTGCGGCAGCAATGTTTGACCGGCAAAGTGGCGGGCCACGTTTTCGGCCGCCGTCTTGCCGATCAGGTTCGGCTGCTGGGCGACGTTGGCGACAAAGGGGCTGCCGTCTTCGGCCATGATGGCAAGCGTGTCAGGGCCGCCATCCAGCGCGGTCACGATCACGTCCGTCCGCCCGGCTTCTTCCAAGGCCTGCACGACGCCGATTGCGGGCTGGTCCCAGCAACCGACATGAATGGCATCCAGCGTGCCTTCGGGATACCGGCTTAGAAGATCAAGGGTTTGCTGACGGGCATCTTCTGGGGCGTTGGCAAATTCTTCGGCCAGCTCTGGCTGAATGATTTCGATCCCCGGATAGTCCTGAAGCACGTATTTCCACAGCCCAGCACGGATCCCGCAAATCCGCAGGGCCCCTTCAAAGGCATTGAACACAGCGACTTTGCCCTGTCCGCCCATGGCATCCGCCATATAGCGACCGATCGTGGTGCCCATGTAATAGTTATCCGAAGTGGTATTGTTCACCGCGAAAGGCGACGGATGGTCTACAGTGAAAACCGGGATTCCCGCTGCCTTGAGGGCCTCGAACTTCGGCTCAACCGCGCCGTCACCCAGAATGGAGATGACCGCGTCAACTTTGTTGTTCAGCAGAATGTCGTGGTTGTCCGCATGGACCTGGTTGTCCCGACCGCCGTCCACTGGAACAACTTTGCCGCCCAGCGACTCGACCATGCCGACAGCGCCGTTAAACGCTTCGCGGTCCCAGAAATGCTGGGTTCCCACGACGGCAACGCCGATGGTCTTGCCCTCCAGCGTCAAGGCGTCTTCGGCCGCTGCCGGCCCCGAAGTAAGTGCGGCTGACAGCATCAGGGATGCGGCCGCCCTAGCAAAATGGTTCATCTTTTCCCTCCCTCCAGAGTGTCGTGGTCTTGTCCGACGACCCGCAGCTAATCCTTTGACTTTACATCTGTCAAATTTTTTCTCATTTGTAGACGCAGGAAGGGAGACGCGACGTGGCAGAACTTTGGCTTGGACTGGATTTGGGTACGACCACGATCAAGGCGGCGGCCTATTCGCCGGACGGGTGTCTTTTCGCGATCAGCCAACATTCCAATGAGGTGATCCGCACTGTCGAAGGGCGGGCCGAACAAGACATGAATGCGGTTTGGAACAGTGCAGCAAATTGCCTGCGCGAGCTTGCTGCAAAATGCGCTGGCCAAGAGATCACATCACTTGGTATCTGCGCGCAGGGCGATGGTCTTTGGGCAATAGACACCTTAGGCGCGCCGGTGCGTGCGGCGATGTTGTGGAACGACACGCGCGCATCTGACGATCTGCAGGATTTGGTGACCAAAGGTGCAACGGACGCCGTCGCGCTCGGCTGCCACACGGCTCTGTGGCCAGGGACGTCGGCGGTGCTATGGCGTTGGATGCGAAGGGTCGAGCCGACATTGGCCACGCGTGTTGCCCATGTCATGACCTGCGCCGACTGGATCGCCTACAATCTGACAGGAGAACTGGCAACCGACAAAAGCAACGGAACAATTCCGTTCATGGACATTGCCGACCGCACCTATTCTGAAACCACGCTGGCGGCCTTGGACTGTGGCGACCTTGCAGCGCGACTTCTGGCACCGCGCTGCGCCGACAGTCGGTTGGGCCTGTTGACAGCCTGTGCTGCGGCGCAAACCGGCTTGGCCAAAGGGCTGCCTGTGTCCGTCGGGACGATGGATCTGTCGGCAATGATTGTCGGCATGTCGATGGATCAGCCCGGTCAGACCATGATGATCATGGGAACAACTGCCGTGGTCAACATCCTGACGGACCGGGTTCGCCCTGGTACAGAGCCGGTGGGGGCAACTGTCTTGCATCCAACCGCAGATGTGGCCATCCGTGTCCTGGCCCCCTCGACCGGGGCGGCAGCGCTTGACTGGTTCGCCAGCCTGCACAGTCAAAGCCTTGATGACCGGACACCGGCGGCCGTGGCAGACAAATTGAACGCGCAGATCGCTGATGTGCCTGCCGGAGCAAACGGGGTGATCTTTCTACCCCATCTGAACGGAGAGCGTGCCCCCTTCGTCGCCCCCGACATTCGCGCGATGTTCCACGGTCTTTCGGCAAGCACCACCAAGGCCGACATGGCGCGCGCAGTGATGGAAGGTGCCGCCTTCAGCCTGCGCCATTGCTTTGAAGAAGAGTCCGGACTGCCAGTCGGCCCTGTCCAGCTTACCGGCGGCGGGTCGCGCAATCCGATTTGGTGCCAGATGATCGCCGATATCGTCGGCCAACCGGTCATTGTCAGCGACAATTCCGATCAGGGGCTTTGGGGGGCGGCTTGTCTCGGTGCTGCCGCAATGGGCCTGGGCGAGGCGATTGCCTTGTCGCATCGCACGGAAGCCAGCCGCAGGTTTGATCCAGACCCCGAACTGCACCGCAGGTACGGACGCTTTTACCGGCGTTACGCGGTTCTGTCGCGAGGATTGCGGCGATTGCAGCGCGAGTTGTCGGAAATCGAGGAGACTGGATCATGAGCAACGAGATGAACGCGGCCGTCTACCATGCCATGGATGATATCCGCTTGGAAAAATGGCCCCTGCCCAGGGTCGGACCGGGGGAAATGCTGCTCAAGACGCTAGCATGCGGTCTTTGCGGTGGCGAGACGATGGGTTGGTACAAAAAGTCCCAACCTAAGGTCCTGGGCCACGAACCAGTCGGCGAAGTGGTCGAACTGGGTACCGGCGTGACCGATTTCAGGATTGGTGACCGTGTGTTCGTCAACCATCATGTCGGCCGGGTAAATTCCCACCTGTCGCGACGCGGGTATTTCACTCGCGACCCTTTTTACACGCAGACGAAACTTGACCCCGGCGGGGTGTGTGACTTTTACCGCGTGACGGCGCAACATCTGGCCATGGACGCCCACAAGCTGCCCGATGCAATAACAACCGAAGCCGCCGTCACAATCGAACCTTGGTCTTGCGTCTTGTCCGGTTTGAAAGTGTGCAACATCCAGCCCGGCGATACCGTCGCCGTCGTAGGCGCCGGTTTCATGGGGCAGGGATTTGTCCACATGGCGCCCCTGTTCGGGGCGGGCAAAGTGGTGGCACTCGATTTTTCGGAATGGCGGCTGGGCAAGGCGCGCAGCTTTGGTGCGACCCATACCATCAATCCCAAGGCAGAAAATGCCGTCGAGGCAATGCGCGCCCTGAACAATGGTCGGCTGGCAGACGTGGTGATCGTGATCGCCCCCTTTCCGCAGGCCTGGCAACAGGCGATGGCGCTGGTGGAGGTGGGCGGCTGCCTGCATCTGGGTGCACCGCTGCCTCCGAACACCGATTGGGTCCAGGACGGTCACAAGGCTTATTTCGACCAAATCACGGTGACGTCGCGCTACAGCTCGGACCACACCGACACCTACAGCTACATCCGCCTGCTGGAGGCAGGCCGCATCAATGCCGGGGCCGCAATCTCGCATCGCTTTGACATCGCCGATGCTGCCACGGCGTTCAAACTGCTGGTCGAGGCAGAGGAGTCACTGAAGATTGTCATCTATCCCCATGGCATCCCTGCCGCAGATCAAAGGGTCCTTTGATGCTGGAAGCGTTAAAGAAAGAGGTCTGCGCGCAAAACCACGAACTGCCAAATGCCGGGCTGGTGGTTGGTTCGGGTGGCAATGTTTCGGGGCGCGATCCGGAAACCGGTCTGGTGGTGATCAAGCCCTCGGGGGTCAAATTCGCCAAATTGACGCCGGACACGATGGTAGTCGTAGATCTGGACGGCAATGTGCTTCTGGGCAACTTGAAACCGTCCGTCGATACGGGCATCCACCTGTACATCTATCGCCACCGACCCGACGTCTTTGGCATCGCGCATACCCATTCGCCCTATGCCAGCAGCTTTGCCGCGCGGGGGGAACGTATTCCCGCCGTGATGACACCCATCACCCACATGCTGGGGCGCGATGTGCCCTGTTCGCGCTATGCAACTCCCGGAGAGATTGACACTGGAAAGGCTGTGATAGAAGGGGCAGCAGGCGGCTGGGCGGTTCTGGTTCGGGCGCATGGCGTCTTTACCATGGGCCGTTCTGCAGCCGAGGCGACGTTGATCGCGATGTATCTGGAAGAGGCCGCAATGACGACACATCTGGCGATGCTGCGCGGCCCCGTCGAAGAACTGTCGCAAACCGAGATTGACCGGTGTTACAGCTGGTTTCGAGAGAATTATGGTCAGAGCGGATCAAAGAACATCAAGGACTGATATGGCGCGGTCGGTATCCACTCTTCGACCCAATGGCGACAAAGAAGCTTTGATCGCGAATATCGCCATGCTGTATTATGGCGAGGGGCTGACGCAGGGCGAGATCGCAGAGCGGATGAAGCTGTCGCGTGCGACCATCGTCAACATGTTGCGCGAAAGCCGTGAGCGCGGCATTGTCCAGATCCGCATTGAAGGGCGGGCACTGTCCGGGTCCAGCCTCGCCCGCGACCTGCGCGAAAAGTTCGGACTTGAAGATGTCTACATTGCGCGCACCGAGGCCGAAGACAATGGCACCAGCGGTCGGCTGAACCTGCCACAGGTCGCAAGGGTCGCCGCAATGGCCTTTCTGGACATTCTGGAACCCGGCGACCGCGTCGGAATTGCCTGGGGCGAGACAATCCTGGCCCTGTCGAACCAGATGCCGCATTCGCCTACCGAAAATGTTGAAGTCTGCCAACTGATCGGATCGATGAACTCCAAGCGCGTCCCGGCGTCAGAGACCTGCGCCATCGAAATTGCCAACAAGCTGGGTTCAACCTGCTTTACACTGCACGCCCCCGCAATCGTGGCCAATGCGGAACTGGCGCACGTCTTTCGCACCGAACCCACGATCAGCGCCCAACTGGCACGATTGAATGCGCTGGATTTGACGGTTGCCTCCATCGGCAATGTGTCCGACAGCACCCATCTGGCGGCCGCAGGAATGGTCAGTGCTGCAGAGTTGAGGGCGGCGCGGGCCGCCGGGGCCGTCGGCATCATCTGTGCCCGATTTATCGATGCAAAAGGTCGAGCGCTGCAGATCGCCCCAGACGACAGGCTGATCGCCGCCGACATCGCGACTCTGCGTAAGGTCCGCAAACGCCTGTTGGTGGTTTGCGGTATTGACCGCGAGGATGCCACGCGCGCGGCCATCGCAGGCGGGCTTGCAACGCATTTGTGCGTTGACGAGGCGTTGGGTGTTCGACTGCTGGCGGCAGGATAAGGCAGGCAACAGGCCAGACTCAGGTTCCGGATTTCGCGGGCCCATAGCCTGCAAAGCTGGCAGCGGCTTCGGCGATGTCATCCGCAGACAAGACGACGGCGTGACCCCACGGCGATGACAAGTAGAAGGTTCGCGCCAAAGTCTCCAGCTCTTCAAGGCGCCACAGGGCGCGGTCAAGCGTTTCGCCAAGAACCGTTGCGCCATGGTTGGCCATCAGGCAGGCATGATAGCCCCGCATCGTCCTTTCGACGGCATCTGCCAAAGTCACGCTGCCATAAAGGGCGTATCCAGCCAAGGGAACCTGATCCCCTCCAAAAGCCGCGATCATGTAGTGACAAGCGGGAATCGACCGCCGCTGGACGGCAAGGGCGCTGCAATAGGGCGGATGCGCATGGACCACACAGTGCATCTCCGGTCGGGTTCGCAGCAGCCGCTGGTGAAACCGCCATTCGCTGGACGGCGACAGGCCAGCCTCCGGCTCGCTATCCAGCGGCATGACCACCAGTTGGTCGGGGGTCATCTTGTGATAGGCGATCCCCGAGGGGGTGATCAGCATTCCGCTGTCGATACGGACGGAAATGTTTCCGGACGTGCTTTGGTTCAATCCTTGCCGGTTCATCCACAGGCAACCGTCGATGATGGACTGGCGCAGGCTGGGCGTGTCGGCATGGGTCATCAGAGGGCTTCTTCCAATAGGGTCCGGGCGATGCTGGCACTGGTGGCCAGATGCGTAGCATATCCGCCCAGGATTGCCGCGCGGGCCGAGCGGGCGCGATTGTTGCCGGCGGCCACCAGCAGGGACATGTCCTTGCCACGCATCTGTTCCAGGGTCACGCCGATCATCCGGTCTTCGATGTCGGCGGGAACGGCCTGGCCGTCGGCGTCAATCAACCGCCCGCAGATCACGCCTGTCGCGCCCTGCCGGCGAAGCGTCGCCAGGTCCTCTGGGCTGAGCAGGCCTGTCCGCACGATATGGGCGTCGGCTTCGCAGGTCCCGCAGGCCAGCACGGTCTTGTTGCAATGGGCCAC
Organism: Rhodobacterales bacterium; assembly: GCA_031430315.1. GTDB lineage: Bacteria > Pseudomonadota > Alphaproteobacteria > Rhodobacterales > Rhodobacteraceae > JAJNPS01. The sequence continues at coordinate 11,100 of JANPBI010000194.1, forward strand.
GGCCATCAGTTGCTGGGCCACCACAGGTTCATGGCGCAAGCGGTCCGCCAGGTCCTTGTCGGACAAAAGCAGGGGCACATGCAGGTTGACACAATGCGCCCCAAGCTGCTGTGCAAGGATCGTGGTGCAGGTTTCCGCCGCAAAGCCAAGGGCTGCCGGGCGCGACCCCAAAAGCTGCACCACGGTCAGATCCTGGATGATCTGCCTTGGCACGGTCTGGGCCAGCCGAAAGATGGTCTCTCCCCAGGACACGCCAAGACGGTCGCCGGGTTCCAGCAGTCTAGGCAGCCAGTCGGCTGCGGCATGGACGACCCTGCTTTCAGACAGGTTAGGTTCATGCGGCGCGTCCGAGACGATCAACGCCTCTGTCAGACCATAGGCCTTGCACAGTTCCGCGGCAAAGCGGTGTCCCAGAAAAACATCGCTGTCGAGGTAGAGCTTGACCCAGCCCCGGTCGCGCGCCTCGGACAGATAATTCACCACGCTGGCGCGGCTCAGTTGCATGCGCTCGGCAATCTCGGACTGGTTCAACTCATCATGATAGTAAAGCCAGGCCGCTTCCTTGATCAGGTCATCAAGCCGTGACGCCGCACGCGTGGGATCCGAAATGCCCGAAGATGAGGCAGGGCGGCTCGCGGCCACCTTACTCGGCCGCCAGAGCGAGTTCGGGGAACAAACCTACCAGACCCTCGCGTGTGGCGGGGCAAATCCCGCGTTCCGTGATTAGACCGGTGACAAGGCGGTTCGGGGTGACATCAAAGGCGGGATTGCCACCCGATGTGCCTTCGGGCGTGACCTGTACTGTTGCGAGGCCGCCAGATTCCGTCTTGCCCATGATATGCGTCACCTCGCGTGCAGACCGTTCTTCGATCGGAATTTCAGCCACGCCGTCATCTACGGTCCAGTCTATCGTAGGCGACGGAAGCGCCACATAAAAGGGCACGCCATTGTCCCGCGCGGCCAGCGCCTTGAGGTAGGTGCCGATCTTGTTGCACACGTCGCCGCGCCGGGTCACGCGGTCAGTGCCGACGATCACGAGGTCCACAAGCCCGTGTTGCATCAGGTGCCCACCGGCATTGTCAGTGACATAGGTGTGGGGGATCCCGTGGCTGCCCAGCTCCCAGGCAGTCAGAGCACCTTGATTGCGGGGGCGCGTCTCATCCACCCAGACATGCAAGGGAATGCCCGCGTCATGGGCGTGATACATCGGGCTTGTTGCGGTGCCCCAATCGACCGTGGCAATCCACCCAGCGTTGCAATGGGTCAGGATGCGCAAGGGTTCCCCCTTTGGCTTTAGGGTTGCAAGGCTGCGGATCAGCGCAAGGCCATTCAGGCCGATCTGGCGGTTTATCTCGACATCCTCGTCGGCGATGTCATGGGCCAATTGCAGCGCGGCGCGGGCGCGGTCGTCAGGCGGCACATTGCGCAACGCGCCACGACAACGGTCAAGCGCCCAGCGCAGGTTGATTGCCGTGGGGCGGGTCCGCTCCAGCGTGGTCCAGGCTACGTCGAGGTTGCCATCTGACGGATCCAACGCCATCGCACAGGCCATGCCATAGGCAGCTGTCGCCCCGATCAAGGGTGCGCCACGCACGCGCATTTCAACAATCGCCTCGACAAAATCCTGTATTGTCGCAACCGGCTGCAGCCGAAGTTCGTGGGGAAGCCACCGCTGATCGATGATCTCAAGTACGGCCTTGTCCGCGTTCCACCACAAGGACCGGAAATGGGTTCCATCAATCTTCATAGCACATTCCTTTCGTTGAACTCGCGCAGTTGGCGCAAGACCGAACCCGTATCGGTCAACCACTCGGCCGACATGATCAGGTCCTTGCCCATCATCAGGTTGCGGGCTTCCAGCGGGGCCCGGACGGCCGGGTCGCCGATATCATCAAAATCGGCGTTATGGGCCAGCGACAGACAGCGCCGGTGCATCTCGATGCCACAAACGATCAGGGCGTCGATGCGGATGTCGCGCAACAGGTCCGTGCAGGCAGGGCCGCTGTCGTGGCCCTGATCCTCGAACAGCGCCTTGGGGAAAAGCATCCCGGTCCGTTCGGTCGTCCACAGATGGCGGAACTCGGCGTCAAAGCTATCAAAGGTTTCGGTGATCACCGACAGGATCCAGTCCTGATAGTCTGCCAGATCGGCGCCGCGATGGGCGGGCTGGCTGAAATAGGACATCATGTAGTTTGCGATCAGCATTCCAAGGTCAAAGCCCATCGGGCCGTATTGGGCAAACTCCGGGTCGATGACCCGCGCTTCGGCGGCCGTCGCCATGATGGAGCCTGAATGCAGGTCGCCATGCACCATGGTTTCGGCGTTGGAGGCAAACCGCATCAACATTTTTTGCACGCGAGACTTCAGTGCCACGTCGCCGCGCAGGCTTTTGACAACCGGATCAAGCCCCGGGGTATGCTTATTCATTGCCGCGTTGAAATAGGGGTCTGTAAAGACAAGCGCTTCGGTGATCGCGGGAATAGCGACGTTTCCGGCGAAAAGGCTGACATCGGCCTTCTTCTCGGCGCTCGGCAGGCTGAGCTCAGAGCCGCGAAACGCGGTGCGTGCGCAAAACCGGCCGATGTCGCGGCCCAGGTCTTCGACGCGCTCACCTTTTATCAATTTGCGCCGCAGGACGACATGCGGCGTCAGATACTCCATCGCCATCATCGCCTGCGGTTCGTCGAAAAGCACTAGGTGCGGTACGCGTCCGGGGTCCCTTTGGGCTTGGCGGGTCATCGCGTGATACTCATAGAAGGCACGGTAAAGCGGCAACGGCCAGCTGTCGCCCACCAGGCGGACATAGGGCAAGGCCTGCTTGACAACGACCGCACCCGTCTCACCCGTAACGATGAAAACCAGGTTGAGGTTGCCGTCCCCGACTTCTCTGACATCCCAGTGCTCCGGACGACCGCCGACGATCGCGGAAACCGCGCTATTCCCGGCAAGACGGTGCGGCAAGGTTGAGACTGTCAGCGCAACGTAATCTGAGTAACTGTCCACGATCCATCCTCCCTGACAGGGGCATTCTGCCCAATAGTATCCAATTGTCAACGGTGTTGACATCAGACTACATTGGTGTAGGAATCAGGTCCAGCCGGTCTGTCTTAGCCCGCTTTGGAGGACGTATTGCCACCGCCAGCACTCGAGGTTCTCGGCGTTAAAAAGTCTTTTGGGCGCAACAACGTTTTGCGCGGAATAGACCTGACATTGCCCGCCGGGACAGTAACGGTTCTCATGGGGGCCAATGGTGCAGGCAAGTCGACCCTCGTGCGTGTGATCTGCGGGTATCACGCTGCGGATGCGGGAGAGATGCGGATCGGCGCAGCACCTTACCGTCCCCGCGATGCATCGGATGCGATCCGCCAAGGTGTTGTGACGGTCCACCAGTCCATTGATGACGGGGTGATCCCCGACCTTGACGTTGCCAGCAACCTGATGCTGGACCGGATGGTCGCAAAGGGGGCGGGGCTTTGGGTGCGCGACGGGCAGATGCAGCGAGACGCTGCGGCGATCGCGGCCTCGATGGGGATCAATGTCGACATGCGCAAGCGTGTGGCCGACCTGTCCGTGGCCGATCGGCAGATGATCGCGATTGCCCGTGCGATGGCGCGAACCCCCAAGGTCCTGGTTCTGGATGAACCGACCTCGTCGCTGTCGGCCTCCGAAGCTGACCGTTTGTTCACAATCATTGACCGGCTCCGCGATCAGGGCGTCGCGATCCTCTATATCTCGCACCGCATGTCCGACATCCGCCGCATCGCCGACCGGATCGTCTGCATGCGCGACGGGGCCGTATCGGGCCTGTTCGAGGCCGCGCCGCTGGACCTGGAGGCCGCAGTGACTGCGATCCTTGGCCACACGATGACCGATGTAGGGATCACCGCAAAGTCAGGCACGCACCCCGTGCTGGAGCTTGACAAGGTCGGGCTTGTGGCTGGGGCCGCGCCGCTGGATCTGGTGGCGCGGGACGGCGAGGTTATCGTGCTGACCGGACTTTTGGGCAGCGGCAAGAGCCGTCTTGCAGAGATCATATATGGCCTGTCGGCTCCGCTTTCGGGGGCTATGCGCCTCGATGGGCGGCCCTATGCGCCAAGGTCGCCACGCGACGCCAAGGCGCGGGGGGTGTTCTTGTCGCCGAAAGATCGCGGCACAAACGCCGTGGTGCCCGATTTCGACATCGCCAACAACATGGCGCTGCCGTTTCTGGGGGCTTTCAGCCGGGTCGGGTTTTTGCGCAATCGCGCGCAGCGTGTAGCAGTGGATGACATGATCGCGCAGGTCGGCGTCGTTTGCCAGTCCAACCGTGACGGCATCAGCACCCTGTCGGGCGGCAATCAGCAAAAGGTAATGATCGCCCGTTGGCTGATGCAAACATCCCGCGTGCTGCTGTTGGATGAGCCGTTCCAGGGCGTGGACATCGGCGCGCGCGGCGATATCGGTCGGCACATCCGTGCCACGGCCGCGGGCCGGACAACGCTGATCTTCGTGTCAGAGATCGACGAGGCGATTGAAGTCGCCGACCGCATCCTGGTGTTGCACGAAGGGTCTTTGGTCGGGGAACACATCAACGCAAAAATCGACCCGGGTCTTCTGGTTGCGCAGGTCACCGGGCGGGCGACGGGGTAGGCATGCAAGACCGAATTCTGACATTTGCAATCCGCTACGGCTTTTTGATCCTGATGGCCGGGATGCTGGTGTTTTTTTCGCTGGCCTCGTCGGGCTTCCTAAGTCCGCAATCGGCGATGTTCGTGTTCCAGTCGGTCGCCATCACAGGGATTTTGGCGCTTGGGGTGACCTGCACGCTTGTGGTGGGCGGCTTTGATCTGTCGATTGGCGCGGTCGCAACCTCTGCCTTGATGCTGTCGGCCTATTCCATGGTCATCCTGGGGCATCCGGGCTGGGTGGCGGTGCTGTTGTGCCTTGGGATGGGGGCGCTTGTCGGGCTGGTGAATGGCATCTTGATCGTCAAGTTTCGCGTGCCTGACCTGCTGGCAACGCTGGGGATCATGTTCCTTTTGATCGGTCTGCAGCGCATCCCGACCGAAGGTAATTCCATCGCCACCGGGATGACCCTGCCGGATGGCAGCACGGCCGAGGGGGCGTTTTCGGCGGCGTTCCTGTGGATCGGACGTCATCGGTTCGATCTGGTGGTCAAGGACCTGTTGCCTGTGTCCGTCGTGATCTTCTTGCTGATCGCGGTCGTGATCTGGCTGTTTCTTGGTTACACCCGGCACGGGCGGCTGATGTATGCAATTGGCTCCAACGAACGTGCGACCGCTTTGGTTGGCGCCCCGGTCAATCGCTACAAGATCGCGGCCTACATGATTTCGGGGGTCACGGCGTCAATCGGGGGCATCCTTTTGGCGGCCCGTCTTGGGCGCGGCGACATCGCCAGCGGCAACAACCTGCTTCTGGACAGCGTGGCGGCAGCATTGATCGGCTTTGCCGTTCTGGGTGCTGCGCGCCCCAATGCCTTTGGCACCGCCATCGGGGCGATCTTTGTCGGCATCCTGTTGCAGGGCATGACGATGATGAATGCGCCCTATTACACCCAGGATTTCGTCAAGGGCGTCGTGTTGGTCGCGGCCCTCGTTTTCACTTTCTACCTGTCCTCGCGACGCGGGGCCACAGGACGCCACTGAAGCAAGCACGATCAATGGGAGGAACTTTGAGATGCTAAAGCGAGACTTTCTGAGACTGGCCACCGTGGCCACCTTTGCCCTGACCGCAGGTTCGGTCAGCGCCCAGACCATGCCCGCCCCGTTCGACAAACCCGAAGAGGTGACGATTGCGCTGGTGCGCTATTTGTCGACGGGCGATTTCTTCCAGGCTTATCTGTCTGGGGTCGAACAGCAGGCTGCAGCCCTTGGGGTCGAACTTCGGGTGTTCGACAGCCGGCAGGATGCGGCCATCCAGGCCGATATGGTGGATCAGGCCATCGCGCTGGGCGTGGACGGCATCATCATCCAGCATGGTCTGACGGAATCGATGAAAGATGCCGCACAGCGGGCCGTCGATGCCGGGATCAAGGTCGTGGCCTTTGACGTCAACGTCGAGAACGCCATGATCCCGCAGATCGAACAGTCCGACTATCTGCTGGGCAAGCTGGCGCTGGATCAGGCACTGGCCGACAATGGCAACGCCTTCAAGGCCGGCTACGTCTACGTTCCGGGCATCGCCCCCCTCGACCGGCGTGACGTGGCCTGGAAGGAAACCAAGGCGGCCAATCCCGGCATTGTCGAAGCGGCGGTCTTTGGCACCCTCGACAATCCTATCGCCAACTCTGTCGCGAACCAGGCGCGTGCCGTGTTGCAGGCCAATCCCGACATCACGGTCGTCTTTGCCCCCTATGACGAATTTGCCAAGGGCGTGAAGATCGCGGT
>JANPBI010000195.1:0-4929 GCA_031430315.1 Rhodobacterales bacterium
AAATGCCAGACGGCTGTCTGGGAAATGAAACGCGATGTGGCCGATAGTGTGTCCCGGCACGTCGATGACCCGCGCGAATTCCGATCCTACGGAAAACGTGCTGGCCTCGGTCAGCGCAAGATCCAGCGGTGGCAGTCGGTGCGCATCCGCCGCAGCCCCCAGCACCATGGCACCGGTTGCCGCGCGCAATGCCTCGACTCCGTCGATATGATCCCAGTGGTGATGCGTGATCAGGATGTCTGACAGGGTCCAGCCCCGTACCGCCAGGGCCGCCAGGATCGGGGGGGCCTCGGGCACATCCACGACCGCCGTCTGCCCCGAAGCGTCATCATGGACAAGATACGCATAGTTGTCCGACAGGCAGGGGACCGTCACAACTTCAAGTGGCATGGTCTTTATCCTCGGTGGCGGTATGATGGACAACCATCGTGAGGAAAGGGTCCACCTGCAATGCACCTTGATGTGCTCGACCTGCGCAATTTCTATTATCGCACGCAGCTTGGCCGCGTGGCGCAGCGTGCGATCCGCGATCAGGTGGTACGCCTCTGGCCGCCGCAACCGGCCACGACCGTTGCAGGCTTCGGTTTTGCTGTACCACTTTTGCGTCCATATCTGGCAACAGCTCGCCGGGTGATCGGTTTGATGCCGGGGCCCCAGGGTGTCATGCCCTGGCCTGCAGGCGAAGAGAACGTCGCCGTCTTGTGCGAAGAGACCCATTGGCCGGTCCCGACCGGCATGGTGGATCGACTGATCCTGATGCATGGGTTGGAAACTTCGGAAAACCCCAGTGCTGTGCTTGACGAATCCCACAGGGTCCTTGGGCCCGGCGGGCGGGCCCTTTTCATCGTGCCGAACCGCACAGGTCTCTGGTCACGCCGCGAGGGCACACCCTTTGGCTTTGGCAGACCTTATTCCAACAACCAGCTTGAGGTGCAGCTAAAGCGCCACGGTTTTACGCCCGAACGCAGCCATTCGGCCTTGTTCGTTCCACCCTCCCAAAGCAAGTTCTGGATGCGCACGGGCGATTTTTGGGAAAGCATGGGCCACCGCGCGCCCTGGCTGGCAGGTGGTATTCTGATAGTCGAAGCGTCAAAACAGGTCTACGCCCCGACGCGCGGCGGCCTTGGCGCGGTGGTCCGCCGCCCGCTCAAGGTGCTGGAGGGCGTTGGCAAGGCGAAACCTGAACCCGCCTTTGATCTCGGATCCTCATCGCTTTGAAATCCGATGAAATTGGGCAATGGTTGATTCTGGTACAGGTCCGTCATCAGCAGGAGTTCGGGCGGTTGCAAGGCAGGAAACCTGCCGGATTCCCGGCCTTTGGCCAGTCAAATCGTCGCATTCGCCATTCCACTTGCCGATTGCAGCGATCCATATCGACACTCCCTCATGAAATGGCGAGCAACCCCGTTGCGAGGTGGGAAAGCCTCTGCTAAGGACGCCCGCAACAAGGATGGCACAGGCCTTATCGCATGTGCCCCAGGGAACCTTGGACCTTTGCTCCGTACGGCGGCAAAGGACATCAAGACAGCGGAAGGGATGACGTGTCCGAACCAGCTTCGATCTCACTGGGCATTGCCGCACGCTATGCCATGGCGCTCTTTGGTCTGGCCAAGGAAGACGGGACCCTTACGGCGCTGGAGGCAGATATCGATGCCCTGCGAACGGCTTTGGCGGACAGTCCCGATCTTGTCAGCCTGATTTCTTCACCGATGATTTCGCGCGACGACCAAGGCCGCGCGATGGCAGCGGTGGCGGCAAAAATGGGCCTGAACACCCTTACGGCCAACACTCTTGCGCTGATGGCTCAGAAACGCAGACTCTTTGTCCTGCCGCAGCTTTTGTCAGATATTGCAAACCGGATCAGCGACGAAAAAGGCGAAGTGACAGCCGAGGTTTCGACCGCTGCCGCGCTGACTGCCGAACAGTCCAAACGCCTGATTGCGACGTTAAAGTCGCGAGTCGGCAAAACCGTAAAGTTGAACACCACTGTCGATGAAAGTCTTATCGGCGGTCTTGTCGTCAAACTTGGCTCCATGATGATCGACACATCGGTCAAGGCCAAGCTGGCGGCGCTTCAGAATGCAATGAAAGAGGTTGGGTGATGGGAATTCAAGCTGCCGAGATCTCTGCGATCCTCAAAGAGCAGATCAAGAACTTTGGCAAGGACGCCGAGGTGGCCGAAGTTGGCCGCGTATTGTCGGTGGGTGACGGGATTGCCCGTGTGCATGGCCTCGACAATGTGCAGGCCGGCGAGATGGTCGAATTCCCGGGCGGCATCCGCGGCATGGCGCTGAACCTCGAAGTCGACAACGTCGGCATCGTGATCTTCGGCTCCGACCAGGACATCAAGGAAGGCGACGTCGTCAAGCGCACCAAGTCCATCGTGGACGTGCCTGCGGGTGACGCGCTGCTGGGTCGCGTGGTTGACGGCCTTGGCAACCCGATCGACGGCAAGGGCCCGATCAAGACCTCGGAGCGCCGCATAGCTGACGTGAAGGCACCGGGCATCATTCCGCGGAAATCGGTGCATGAACCGATGGCGACCGGCCTTAAGGCCATCGACGCGATGATCCCGGTTGGCCGTGGCCAGCGCGAATTGATCATCGGCGACCGCCAGACCGGCAAGACCGCCGTGGCGCTCGATACCATCCTGAACCAAAAGGCCTATAACGAGGCTGCCGGTTCGGACGAATCCAAAAAGCTGTACTGCGTCTACGTCGCTATCGGGCAGAAACGCTCGACCGTCGCGCAGCTGGTGAAGAAGCTCGAAGAATCCGGCGCAATGGCCTACACGATCGTCGTCGCGGCCACCGCATCCGACCCGGCTCCGATGCAGTTCCTGGCGCCCTATTCTGCAACCGCAATGGCGGAGTTTTTCCGCGATAACGGCCGCCATGCGCTGATCATCTATGATGACCTCTCCAAGCAGGCCGTTGCCTACCGCCAGATGTCGCTGCTTCTGCGCCGCCCGCCGCGACGTGAAGCCTATCCGGGCGACGTGTTCTATCTGCACTCCCGCCTGCTGGAGCGCTCGGCCAAGCTGAACGAAGATAACGGCTCTGGCTCACTGACGGCCCTGCCGATCATCGAAACCCAGGCTGGTGACGTGTCGGCTTATATCCCGACGAACGTGATCTCGATCACCGACGGCCAGATTTTCCTGGAAACCGAACTTTTCTTCCAGGGCGTCCGTCCTGCCGTCAATACAGGTCTGTCGGTGTCACGTGTCGGTTCGTCAGCACAAACCAGTGCCATGAAATCGGTCGCGGGCAAGGTCAAACTGGAACTGGCGCAGTACCGCGAAATGGCGGCCTTCGCGCAGTTCGGTTCCGATCTCGATGCGTCTACGCAGCAGTTGCTGAACCGTGGCTCGCGCTTGACCGAACTGATGAAGCAGCCGCAGTATTCGCCCTTGACCAATGCCGAGATCGTCTGCGTGATCTATGCAGGGACCAATGGCTATCTCGACAAGGTGCCGGTGAAAGAAGTTGGCCGGTATGAGGCTGGTCTGCTGAAGCACCTGCGTACCAATGCAAAAGACCTCCTGGCCGACATCACCACCAAGGACCGCAAGGTCGCCGGGGATCTCGAAAAGGCGATCAAGGCGGCTATTGAAGCCTTCGCCAAAGACTTCGCTTGAGGGTGGGGCAGGGGAGATAGCGCATGCCCAGCCTTAAGGATCTGAAAAACCGGATCGGCAGTGTCAAGAACACGCGCAAGATCACCAAAGCCATGCAAATGGTCGCGGCAGCAAAACTGCGCCGCGCCCAAGAAGCTGCCGAGGCCGCGCGGCCCTATGCCGAACGGATGAATGCCGTGATGGCGCAACTGTCGACCTCGGTCGGCAAGTCAGACACCGCGCCGCGCCTGTTGGCCGGAACCGGTGCCGACAAGGTGCACCTCTTGGTCGTGATGACCTCGGAGCGCGGGCTTTGCGGCGGCTTCAACTCGACCATCGTCCGGCTTGCACGGGCACGGGCAATCGAGCTGTTGGGTCAGGGAAAGACCCTGAAAATCCTGACTGTCGGCAAGAAGGGTCGCGAGCAGCTGAAGCGCGACTATAGCCAGTATTTTGTGGCACATGTGGACATGGCTGACGTCAAGCGCGTCGGCTATGTCAACGCGCAGACGGTCGCACGCGAGGTCCTGACCCGGTTCGAAGCGGGCGAGTTTGATGTCGCCACGATCTTTTACAACCGGTTCCAGTCGGTGATTGCCCAGATCCCGACCGCGCTGCAGGTCATTCCCGCCAGCTTTGAGGCGGGTTCGGCATCGGCCCTGTATGACTATGAACCCGGCGAAGAGGCGATCCTTGCCGATCTGTTGCCGCGTTCGGTGGCCACTCAACTGTTCACTGCGTTGCTGGAAAACGGCGCCTCAGAACAGGGTGCCCGGATGAGCGCCATGGACAACGCCACCCGCAACGCCGGTGACATGATCAACCGGCTGACCATCCAGTACAACCGCAGCCGCCAGGCCGCGATCACCAAAGAACTCATCGAAATCATTTCGGGCGCCGAGGCGCTCTGAGGAACCGGAGAAACGACATGGCAAAAGCACCGAAAGCCGCTGCTGCGGCAGGCAAGGTTACGCAAATTATCGGCGCCGTCGTGGACGTGCAGTTCGACGGCGCGCTGCCTGCGATCCTGAATGCGCTGGAAACCACCAACAACGGCAAGCGGCTGGTTCTTGAAGTCGCGCAGCACTTGGGCGAAGGCTCCGTTCGAACCATCGCCATGGACGCAACCGATGGCCTTGTCCGCGGCGCGCCGGTCAGCGACCTTGGCGAACCGATCTCGGTTCCCGTGGGCGACGCCACCCTTGGCCGCATCATCAACGTGATCGGCGAGCCGATCGACGAAAAGGGCCCGGTGGTTCACACCGAGCGCCGGTCGATCCACCGCGCAGCACCAACCTTTGCCGAACAGG
>JANPBI010000196.1:0-2538 GCA_031430315.1 Rhodobacterales bacterium
GTCCTTCGGCGATGATGCACAGCGCCGACCAGCCCCGGGCCGAGGCAATTTCATGCCCCAAGGGCATCTTGGTCGGGCGGGCGCGAATGTCGGCAGCGGATTCGAACGAGACCAACAGGATCGGCGCGTCATCGAGAAAAAACGCCCAGTGCCGATCCCCTAAGGGTTCCAGATACCCTTCCTCTTCCGAGGCGGCTTCCAGGGCCGAAAGCCAGTCATCCGCATGACCTGCCGCCCGGTTTGCCGCAAGCGTGTCGGTATCATCATCTGCGGGAGGCATCGGGGGTTGGGTACTGCCTGTTGTGGTTTGCTGCCGGCACTCCATTGTCTCACCCGCATCGCATCCGAGGCAAGGGGCGCACGGGCCGCGATAGCACAACAGTAATCAGGAATTGTTTCACAAGGGGCGTTTTTGGGTCGGTTAGTCGCTTTTGGGTTGCCAAATCTGTTGTGCTTCAACCGCTGTCATTACCCGTGACGGTGGCGTCAGCATCAGTCTGCCAAAAAGGGCGCGCCAGGCTTCGTCCTGCATCAGGGTCTTGAACCGTCGATGCCGCCACGCGACCGCCTTGGCATGCAGATCCGACAGAATCGGATCCGCGGCGAAATGGGCCCGAGTTGCAGCCACTGTCTGGGCCAGTGGACCGTCAATCAGACTGCGGTCCTCGGTATGGCTGAAATTCCGCTCTACCCAATAACCCATGTCAAAAGGCGCTGCTTCGCGGTTGGCGCGGCCCCGGTCGCATTTCAGCAGATAGCTTTCCATGGCCCCCAAGGCATAGTGGTTCAGTTGCACCAAGCGGTGGTGATCCTGTCCCAGCGGCGAAAAGACCCGGTCGCGGAGAAAGCTTGGATCCATCGGGACACCCGACCCGCTGATCCAGTGCTGCGAGGCCAATAGGTCAGGATCGGGGTTGCGCGGACGGTGGACACCCAGTTTCCCATAGGTGCCGTCATTGCGGAACAAGGTCTTGAAATGCTGTGCCCGCCAAGGCCAGTTCAGGACCGACGGGGCCGCCCAGGTAAATTGCGTCGTGACTGGAGATTCACGGTATCCCACAACGCCCGCATTGCCAAACATGCGCCATGTCAACGGGATCGCGGTCGCCTCGGGCAGCGCCGTCCAAAGATCGACCAGGGTCTGCCCGCCCAACTTGACGTTGACATATTCGTCGATGTCCAGAACGAGGACCCAGTCCGCCGCCCTGACTAGGGGATGGCGTTCCGCCTTTTGCAGAGCCGCCCATTGCGGCCCCTTGTCGCCATGGCTGTCATTGCGGATATGGGTCAGCACGCCCATCGCCTGCAACCGGTCGAGCATGGCATCGGTGCCATCATTGCAGTCATTTGAAAACACCAAGACGTCTGTGAAACCGGTCGCCAGGTGATGTGCAAGCCAATCCAGCAAGAAAGCGGCCTCGTTGCGCAAGGTGGTAACGGCCAGCGCCCGGGTCATGCGCCGCCTGCCATGACATCCGTTCTCCGTTCACACCCCATTGCGCATTCCTTCGAGCCGTCCCTTTTGCCCAGCGGTAGCATGCGCCCTTGGTCCCGCAAAGGCGGCAAGGCTCAAAAGAACGCCTGCAACCCTGTGATCGCGCGCCCCAGGATCAGCGCATGGACATCATGCGTGCCCTCATAGGTGTTCACCGTCTCCAGGTTGACCATGTGGCGCATCACCTGGAAATCCTCGGAAATGCCGTTGCCGCCGTGCATGTCGCGGGCGTGCCGGGCGGCGTCCAGCGCCTTGCCGCAATTGTTCCGCTTGATGATGGAGATCATCTCGGGGGCGGCATTCGCCTCGTCCAACAGTCGCCCCACCCGCAACGACGCCTGCAGGCCAAGCGATATTTCGGTCATCATGTTGGCCAGTTTCAACTGGAACAATTGCGTCTGTGCCAGGGGTTTGCCGAACTGCTTGCGGTCCAGACCGTATTGGCGCGCGGCGGTCATGCAGAACTCTGCCGCACCCATCACGCCCCAGGAAATGCCGTACCGCGCGCGGTTCAGACAGCCGAACGGACCCTTCAGCCCTTCGACATGCGGCAACAGTGCATCTTCGCCGACATGGCAGTCCTGCATGACGATTTCGCCGGTGATCGAGGCGCGCAGGGACAGTTTCCCCCCGACCTTGGGCGCCGTCAGCCCCTTGGTCCCCTTGTCGAGGACAAAGCCCTTGATCTTGCCGCCATGCGCCTCGGACTTGGCCCAGACGACAAAGACATCCGCGATCGGGGCGTTGGAGATCCACATTTTGGACCCGTTCAGCACGTATCCGTCAGCGGTCTTTTTCGCGACGGTCTTCATGCCTGCGGGATCAGATCCAGCATCGGGTTCGGTCAGGCCAAAGCAGCCAATCCATTCGCCCGTGGCGAGTTTCGGCAGGTATTTCAGGCGCTGTTCCTCGGTGCCATAAGCATAGATCGGGTACATCACCAGCGACGACTGCACCGACATCATGCTGCGATATCCGCTGTCGACACGCTCCACCTCGCGCGCGATTAGCCCATAGGCAACGTAGGACGCACCCAGCCCGCC
>JANPBI010000197.1:0-3936 GCA_031430315.1 Rhodobacterales bacterium
GGGTGGCCGAGCGGATTTACATCGGCAACGAGCTGTCGTTCCGGCTGGAGGGTGCATCGGTACCCCTGCACGTCACTCTGCCACGCGGCGGTATGCGCGGGGCGCAGGATTTCGCCCTCGGCGAGGCTGTTTGTTTGCGGGCAGAGCCGGTTGCCATACGGGTGCTCGCGTCATGAAGCTGCACCGCATCCTGCTGGCCCCATCCTTGGGCACGATCCTGATCTTCATGGCGTTGCCCATTGCCATTACCGCGCTTTATTCGGTGCTGACCCCGGCGCAATATGGCGGCGTGATCTGGGAGCCGTCGGCCGAGGCATATGTCCGCCTGCTTTTCGAGCGCGATATCTTCGACGACACGCTGGCCTTCAACACCGATTACCTGCAAATCCTTGGCCGGTCCGTGATGCAGGCGGGCATCGCGACGGTCCTTTGCCTGGTCATCGGCCTGCCGACCGCATGGTTCATTGCCACCCGGCCGGCGGGGCAGAAGTCATTCTGGCTGATTCTGGTGACAGTGTCCTATTGGGTGAACCTTTTGGTGCGCACCATCGCCTTGCTACTGATCCTGCGCGACGAGGGCCCGATCAACGGCGCGCTGCAATCGCCGGGCCTGACCGACGCGCCGCTGCCTCTGGCCTACAACAATTTCGCTATCGGCCTTGGGCTGGTGTCGTCTTTTCTGCCCTTCATGATCCTGCCGCTTTATGCCGCAATCGAGCGGTTCGACTTCTCACTTCTCGAGGCGGCCTATGACCTGCACGCGAACCGCCGCAAGGCCTTCTTCGCCGTGGTGCTGCCCATCCTGCGGCCCGGCCTGATTGCCGGCGGTCTTCTGGTCTTCATCCCCGGCATCGGATCTTACCTAGCACCCGACATCCTTGGCGGTGGCAAGACGCTGATGCTGGGCAACCTGATCGGCATGCAGTTTCAGGGCAGCCGCAACTGGCTCTTTGGTGCCGCACTTTCCACCATCCTGATGGCCATCACGCTGATAGCCTTGTTCATCGTCGCCCGCCGTGCCGCACGGGAGGAGACGTGATGGCGCTGCTTGATACCCGCTCAAAGGATATCCGCAACCTGCCGGGCTTTGGCCTGACGGCAACCCTGGCGGTGGCGTTCCTGTATGCGCCGATCCTGTTTCTGGTGCTCTATTCCTTCAACTCCGGTCGGTCGATCAGCCGGTTAGATGGCGTCTCGCTGCGCTGGTATGCGGAAGTGTTCGCAAATGAGGAGATCGGCGGCGCTGCGTTGAACTCGGTCCTCCTCGCGCTGATCGCGGCCAGCCTTGCCACGGTCATGGCCACTGCCGCCGCCCTAGCGATGGTTCGCATGAAGGTGCGCCGAAAGGCAGCCACCTATGCCGTTCTGAATTTTCCCTTGATGGTACCGGAAATCGTGACAGCCGTTGCCACACTGATCTTCTTCTCCACCATCGGCATCGGTCTTGGCTTCGGCGCGCTGGCCATCGCCCATACGACCTTCTGCATCCCTTTCGCCTGCCTGCCCATTGCCGCACGCCTCACCTCGATGGACCCTGCCTTCGAAGCGGCGGCTGCGGACCGGTTCGCTCGCCCACTGACCCGGTTCCGTCTGATCACCCTGCCACTTCTGGCCTTCATCGTCTCGCTGGATGATTTCATCATCTCGTCGATGTTG
This sequence comes from Rhodobacterales bacterium, assembly GCA_031430315.1. GTDB lineage: Bacteria > Pseudomonadota > Alphaproteobacteria > Rhodobacterales > Rhodobacteraceae > JAJNPS01. The sequence goes on from JANPBI010000197.1 coordinate 1,657, forward strand.
TCGGGCGCTGGATCAACGACGCTGCCTGTCCACATCTATTCGATGCTGCGCCTTGGCATCACGCCCGAGGTCAATGGTGTCGTCGCTGATGGTCGCCGCCTCCGCCCTTGTCGTCATCGCCTCCGGGCTGATCGCCCGCAAACAAAGCTGAAAGGAAGTCACATCCGCGCCCTTGCCATCCTCCTGCTGACCGCTGCCCCGGCCTTCGCCGAAGGCGATCTCTTCATCTACACCTGGGGCGAATACACGCCCCCCGATCTGGTGGCCAAGTTCGAGGCCGAGTTCGGCGTCAAGGTCCATATCGACAGCTATGACAGCATGAAGACGATGATCGCCAAACTGCGCGCAGGCGGGGCAGGCTATGACATCATCGTGCCGGGCGATGCGACGATGCAGGTGCTGATCGCCGAAGACATGGTCGAGAAGATCGACGTATTCGCGATGCCCAATTTCGCAAATGTCGACGACAAATGGCGCGAGGTCTACTGGGACCCCAAGCGCGAATACTCCGCCCCCTGGGCCTGGGGATCGACCGCATTTGCCGTGGATACCGATGTGGTCAAGGGCGATTATTCGTCCCTCGCCGTCCTGTTCGACCCGGCCGAAGAGGTGAAGGGCCGGATCAACATGCTGCGCGACATGAATGACGTCATCAACATGGCAGAGCGCTATCTGGGCGTGCCTCGCTGTAGCGAAAATCCCGATGAGATGAAGCGGGTACTGGAGCTGTTGGAGACACAAAAGGAATGGGTCAAATCCTACGACTCTGAGACCAAGGAGTTGCTGGTGTCGGGCGAGGCCGTGGTTTCGATGAGCTGGAATGGCTATGCGATGCGGGCGCGGGATGAGAAGCCGAGCGTCGTCTATGTCTATCCGAAAGAGGGCTACACTGGCTGGATGGACAATGTCGCCGTGCCCAAGGGTGCGCCGAACATGGACAATGCAAAGGCCTGGGTCAACTTCGTCATGGCCCCGGAAAATGCTGCGATGATCACCAACTACGCGCGCTATTCCAATGGAATCAAAGGGTCCGAGGCGTTCATCGAGCCCGCGCTTGCCGCCGCCCCCGAAATCAACCCGCCGGCTGACGCCCCGGCCCCCGAATTCATCCCGACCTGCTCACCCGAGGCCACGGCCCTGATCGACAAGGTCTGGACCAAACTGATGAACTGAAGGAGAATTCCAATGGCAATCGTGAGACTGGCCGCGACGCGGATGGCCTGTTCCTGGGATCTGGATGACAATATCCAGAAGGCAGAGGAGCAGGTGACTGCGGCGGCCTAAGACGGGGCTGAGATCATCCTGCTGCAGGAATTGTTCCAGACGCCGTACTTCTGCATCGAAAAGGACGCGGCCTTTCAGCGCTATGCCAAACCGCTGGACGCCGACCGGGCTGTGCAGCACTTTGCGGCGCTGGCCCGCAAGCTGGGGGTGGTGCTGCCGATCAGCTATTACGAGGCGGCGGGCAACACCTTCTTCGACTCGTTGGCGATGATCGATGCCGATGGCGCGGTGCTTGGCAACTACCGCAAGACCCATATTCCCCATGCCACGGGCTATGAGGAGAAGTACTACTTCACCCCAGGCGACACCGGCTTCAAGGTGTTCGACACCCGCTTTGCCAAGCTCGGCTGCGGCATCTGCTGGGACCAGTGGTTCCCCGAAACCGCGCGGTCGCTGGCCATCCTTGGGGCCGAGGTGCTGCTGTTTCCGACCGCGATCGGCACCGAACCGGGCTACCCCGAGATTGACAGCTCGGGCCACTGGCAACGCACCATGCAAGGCCACGCGGCCGCCAACATGGTGCCGGTGGTGGCGTCAAACCGGGTCGGGCTGGAGAAAGGGCCGAACCTTGAGATGACGTTCTACGGATCGTCCTTCATCGCCGACCACACTGGTGCGATGCTGACAGAGGCGAACAAGGTGGACGAGACGTATCTCATCGCTCAGATCGACCTCGACGCCACCCGCGCCTACCGCCAAAGCTGGGGCACCTGGCGGGATCGGCGGCCGGAAACCTATGGGCTTCTGAGCCGTCACGACGCGGCATGAGGCGCGAAGGGGGCGGTGCGAGCCGCCCTTTTTCATTAGACGCTGCAGTCAAGATATGGCACCTTTGCGGAAAGGTCGCGGCGAGAAAACGCGCCTGTTCAATTTTGCTTCAATTCAATCCGGGGGATCCAATGTCGGAGCGACTGTGTCTGTGTGGATGCTTGGAAACGACCAAAGGCGGGAAGTTTCGTCCGGGTCATGACCAGAAACTTCGCGCGGCTATTGAAG
>JANPBI010000198.1:0-2226 GCA_031430315.1 Rhodobacterales bacterium
CCCAGATCGAGGCAGCCACGGGCGGCATAACAAAGAAGGGCGAAATCACCAGGATTCGCAGCGGTCCCTGACCCCAGACCGGTTGGTCGATCAGCAGGGCAATGAGGACGCCAAGGATCACTGTGATGGCCAAGACACCCCCGACGAGCAGAAGGGTGTTCGAGATGGCCAGCCAGAAATCCGGCGAATTGAAGAACCACACATAGTTCCGGAAACCGGCCCAGCCCGTGCGGTCGGGAGAGATCAGGCGATAGATCCGGAACGAAAACCACAGTGTCATCGCCAGCGGCACGATCATCCAGATAAACAGCACGATGACGGAGGGTGCGACCATCAAGCGGGCAGCGATGCGTGAAGATTGCGTTGCCACAGGTGTCTCCGATCCAGATGTGAAGCTGATCCAGTTGCACGGACGGGCGCCGGGCAAGGTCCCCCCCATCTGGGGAATGCGGGGGGAAGTGAAGAAACCCGGCCCCTGTGAGGGCCGGGTTTCAGGGCTTATTTGATGTAGCCGGCAGATGTCATTTCTTCGACTGCCAGGGCCTGGGCCTCGGCAAGCGCTTCATCAACCGTTTTCTGACCAGCAAGGGCGGCCGAGAAAATCTCGCCGACCGAGGTTGCCAGACCCGCGAACTCCGGGATCGCCACGAACTGCACACCGACGTAAGGAACCGGCTTCACGGTCGGGTTGGTCGGGTCGGCCGCATTGATCGAGTCGATCGTCATCTTGGCAAAAGGCAGCGCCGCGTATTCCGGGTTCGCATAAAGCGACGTGCGGGTACCGGGAGGAGCAGCGGCCCAGCCTTCCTTGGACGCGACAAGGGCCAGATAGTCCTTGTTGGTCGCCCAGTTGATAAAGGTCTTGGCAGCATCCTTGCTGTCCGACGACGCCGGGATTGCCAGCGACCAGGCCCAGAGCCAGTTCGCCCGCTTGCCGAGGCCCGCATCAGGCGCCAAGGCAAACCCGACCTTGTCAGCAAACTCAGACTGCTTGGGGTCGGTCAGCGACGAAGCCGACACGGTGGCGTCCATGCGCATCGCGCACTTGCCCTGCAGCGACAGCGTCAGGTTCTCGTTGTAGCCGTTGTTGGACGCGCCGGGAGGACCGTACTTGGTCAGCATCTCGACATAGTCGGTCATCACGGCTTTCCACTCCGGCTGGTCGAACTGGGGTACCCAGTTTTCGTCGAACCAGCGCGCACCATAGCTGTTGGCCATGGTGGTCAAGAAGGCCATGTTCTCGCCCCAGCCGGCCTTGCCGCGCAGGCAGATGCCGTAGATGCCAGCCTCGGTGTCGGTCATCGCGGCCGCAGCGGCCTTGATGTCGTCCCAAGTCGGTGCATCCGGGATGGTGATGCCGGCCTTTTCGGCCAGGTCCTTGCGGTAGTTCACAAAGGACGACTCACCATAGAAGGGCGAGGCTTAAAGGTTGCCATCGACGGTCAGGCCACCACGGATGGCGGGCAGCAGGTCGTCGACGTCATAATCGGCGGGCAGATCGTTCAAGCTTTCCAGCCAGCCCTGCTTGCCCCAGATCGGAACTTCGTACGTGCCGATGGTAATGACGTCATATTGGCCGCCGCCAGTGGCGATGTCGTTGGTGACGTTCTGGCGCAGGATGTTTTCTTCCAGGGTCACCCATTCGACTTTGATGTCGGGATGCTTGGCATAAAAGTCGTCCATCAAGCCCTGCATGCGGACCATGTCGCCGTTGTTGACGGTGGCCACGGTGATTGTCGTTTCGGCCGCGGCAGCGCTCACAAGCGCCGACACGGCACAGGCGCCCAAAAGCGCCCGCATCGATATGGTCATATGTATCCTCCCATTGCATGAGCATCTGCCCATTGCATGAGCGAATACTCACTACGACTCGACGAAAAGTCAATCGCAAACTCGCGCTGCAGCGCGGCAATTCGTTGCTGCGGCGGAAACCGGCCTGATATATTTACGACTGCAGCAACGCCGTGGCTGTGGCTTCATCGGTCACCAGCCCGTTCAGCAACCGCCCCACCAGCGCCGCGCGGATCGCTGTGACTTTGGCCAGGCCCGCCGCCACGCCGATGACGGGCCGATCACGCCCGGGTTCAACCCGGATCGACCCGATCAGGGCATTTCGGGCAACATCGATATAGCGCCCCTCGGCATCAAAGACCCAGCTCGCGATTTCACCCACGGCACCCAAGGCTTGCAGCTCCGTCAGTTCCTCGCGTGTCACGAACCCGTCCT
>JANPBI010000199.1:0-5041 GCA_031430315.1 Rhodobacterales bacterium
CGGGTCTACAACCTGTCGGGCGGCATGCAGCAACGTGTTGGCATTGCCCGCGCGCTGACCTGCGACCCCAAGGTGCTGCTAATGGACGAACCCTTGGGCGCGCTGGACGCGCTGACACGGGAAAAGGCGCAAGAGCTGATCCTGAACATCTGGCACACCACCAACAAGTCGGTCTTCTTCATCACCCATTCGGTCGAAGAGGCGCTCTTCATGGGCACAAAGCTGATCGTGATGTCGCCGCGCCCTGGCCGCATCGCGCACAGGTTCGATCTGCCCTTTTCGCGCCAGTTCCTGTCGGGCAGCCCGGCGCGCGAGGTCAAGGCCAGCCGCGAGTTCATAAGCTTACGCGAGGACGTCCTGAAAATCATCTTCTCGGACGAGGAGGCAGCGGCATGACCGAGCACTCATACCCGAATACGCAATCGAAGAAGAAGGGCATCTTCTTCTTTATGATGAAGGCGCGGGCGACCAAGCCCGGCGAAACCTATGGCGTGCCGGGGCAGGGCGACACGATGTGGCTGTCGGTGCTGTCGATCCTCGGCATCATCTTCGTGTGGTGGCTTTTCACCTTCATGGGCTGGGTCAAGCCGCTGTTCCTGCCATCACCACAAGCGGTGCTGAAGAAATTCTTCGATGTCTGGAACAACGGGTTCACCAACACCTCGTTCATGGCGCATGTCGGCATTTCGGCCGCCCGTGTCTTCGGCGCGTTCCTGCTGGCCTGCCTAATTGGTATCCCGCTTGGCATCGCGATGGGAATGAGCCCGTTCATTCGTGGCGTCTTCGACCCGCCGCTGGAATTCTACCGACCGATCCCGCCGCTGGCTTATCTGCCCCTGATGATCATCTGGTTCGGCATCGGCGAGACCTCAAAGGTGCTGCTGATCTTCCTTTCGGTGCTGGCGCCCGTGGCGCTTGGTGCGCGGTCGGGTGTGAAGTCTGCGGCGATCGAGCAGATCCACGCCGCCTATTCCTTCGGTGCCAGCCGCTGGCAAGTGATGCGCCATGTCATCCTGCCCTCGGCACTGCCCGAGATCCTGACCGCTATGCGCATCGGCATCGGCTTTGGCTGGACCACCCTGGTCGCGGCCGAGATGGTCGCGGCGACCTCGGGGCTTGGCTACATGGTGCTGACTGCCAGCCAGTTCCTGCAAACCTCCACCGTCATCATGGGGATCATCGTGATCGCGATCATTGCCTATGCGTTCGACATGTTGATGCGCTTTGTGGAGCGCAAGGTCGTGCCCTGGAAGGGCCGTATGTGAGCTAATCTGATGTCCATGATCTACCTGAAGAAATCCACCCGTACAGCTGAGACGGGGCAAACCGACGTGCGCGCAAGTGTCGAAGCCATGTTGGCCGAAATCGAACGCGATGGCGACGCCGCCGCGACGCGACTGGCTCGTGACCTGGACAACTGGCAGGGCGATATTGTGGTCTCGGCCGAAACCCGCGCCAGGGCGGCCGCGCTGGTGCCCGAAAAGTTGAAAGGCGACATCCAGTTCGCCCATCGTAACATCGCGCGCTTTGCCGAAGCTCAGCGCGGAACGATCACCGATTGCGAGATCGAGATTCTGCCCGGTCTGATCGCCGGGCAAAAGCAGATCCCGGTTTCATCCGCCGGCTGTTATGTGCCGGGCGGGCGCTACAGCCATATTGCATCCGCCATCATGACGATCACGACGGCCAAGGTTGCAGGTGTGCCGCATATCGCGGCCTGCTCGCCGCCCCGCCCCGGCATCGGCATCCCGCCAGCGATCCTTTACGCCATGGATCTGTGCGGCGCGGATGTGATCTTGAACCTGGGTGGTGTACAGGGTGTGGCGGCGATGGCCAATGGTCTGTTCGGTCTGCCCAAAGCCGACATTCTTGTCGGACCGGGCAACCAGTACGTGGCTGAGGCCAAACGCATTCTTTATGGTCAGGTCGGCATCGACATGTTCGCCGGACCGACCGACAGCATGGTGATCGCAGATGGTACCGCAGACCCGGATCTGGTGGCCTCAGACCTCGTGGGCCAAGCAGAGCATGGCTACAATTCGCCGGTCTGGCTGGTGACCACGGACCGCGCCTTGGCGGACCGAGTGATGCACCTGGTCCCCGGCCTTATTGCCGCTCTGCCAGAGATGAACGGGGCCAATGCCCGCGCCGCCTGGGCCGACTATGCCGAGGTGATGCTTTGCGACGGTGCCGAGGCGATGGCCAAGGTTGCCGATACCTATGCGCCCGAACACCTTCACGTGCAGGCCGCCGATCTGGACTGGTGGCTGCGGCGGTTGCAGTCTTACGGGTCGCTCTTTCTGGGCGAAGAGACAACCGTGGCCTATGGCGACAAATGCTCGGGCCCCAACCACGTTCTGCCGACCTCGGGTGCCGGGCGTTATACGGGCGGGCTGTCAGTGCACAAATTCATGAAGACGGTGACCTGGCAGCGCGCGACCCGCGCGGCATCGCGCGATCTGGCGGTCGCCACGGCGCGCATCTCGCGTATGGAGGGGATGGAGGGCCATGCCCGCACCGCCGATGTGCGACTGGCCAAGTTCTATCCAGGCGAGACTTTTGACCTGAGCCCCACGGATGATGCAGCCTGAACTACTGTTTCTTACCTGAGACTTGGCAGATCGGTAGTCAGTCGTTGTATCTCAACGCGGTTCTTGGACGATTTCCATCAGAGCGGGGAAGTAGTAGAGGCCCGGAGCACGCCCTGCGGGCGGCACAATGGTCTTTAGGATACCCGCCTCAAGCAGTCTGTTGGTAAACGTGTTTGCTGTAGGCTTTGGAATTCCTGACTCACGCGTGAAACGGTTGTTGCGGAAGATTGGGTTGGCAAAGACATAGTTCAGGGCATCCACAGACCATCGAGACTTTAATAGGTCACGCAACGTTTCTCGAGTTTCCCCATAGAGCGTCTGGATTTTCCCTACCATGTCGATGTTCTCGATTGCTTGTGATTTCAGGGCTTCCAGGAAAAACTTGCACCAGCCTGTCCAGTCGCCATCCGCAGAGACGCCCCGCAATCGTTCGATGTACTCGTCCTTGTTGCGTTCGAAGTAGTCGCTAACAAAAAAATGCGGCGCGCTTAGGGTGCCGGTGTTCCACAGCATCAGGGTTATCAACATCCTGCCGATCCGACCATTTCCGTCTTCGAAGGTATGTAGTGCTTCAAACTCAGCATGGGCAAGCGCAGTCCGCAGGATTGGCTGTATGTTTTGGTCACCCATAAACCGCACCAGCGTCGACAGCGCTGGTTCTAGTTGCTCTGGTGAGATCGGGATGAAGTCGATGCGTTTGCGGCGGCGATCACCGATGTAGTTCTGTTCTGTCTTGAACTGTCCTGGTCGCTTTTCCGCACCACGACCATGGCTCAGCAACGTCCGATGTGCGGTCCGGATCAGGTGGGACGACAATGGATAGCCTTCGGCCATCTGTTTTTCTGCCTGGCGAAGCGCTCGTGCGTACAGTGCGACTTCGACAGTATCGTTTCTGCCAGTAGGCGACGCATCGGCGTCATCGGAGTCGGCCTCAAGGCGAAGAACTTCCTCGAGCGTAGAAATTGTACCCTCCATTCTAGAGGAAACGACCGCATCGCGTGCCCGCAAGGGGGCAAGCAGCAACTCGCTGTTGGGCAAACTTCGAAGCATGGTATCAAATCGGGTCAGCGCGATTGCTGTGTCCGTCAGCGGAATGATGAGGTCTGTAAGGTCAAGGTTCCCAGGCGGAAAGGCACCCAGATGGTAGCGGACTGCTGTGGAACAGTCATATGTTGTGTTGTGTATGATGATTTCAGATTTGCTGATCATAAGATAGACTTTTGAACTAGAGTTAGACACAACGCAACTTGAATCTAGTATCTTGAGATTCGCCGCACACAATGGCGCTTGTGTCTAGCTTTTGGGCACAACGTCTGTTGTGGATCAAGATGGGCGGAAAGCCAAACACAAAAAGCCCCGGCGTTTCCGCCGGGGCCTTCATTACAACCGATGTAACGCTTTAGGCGTCAGCTTCGGCCTTTTCGGCGATCTCGGCACCGGTTTCCTGGTCAACCATCTTCATGCCCAGACGGACCTTGCCGCGTTCGTCAAAGCCCAGAAGTTTCACTTTCACTTCCTGGCCTTCCTTGAGCAGTTCGTTGGGGTGGTTCAGGCGCTTGTTGGCAATCTGGCTGACGTGGACCAGACCATCGCGCTTGCCGAAGAAGATCACGAAGGCACCGAAGTCGACCAGTTTCACGACCTTGCCGGTGTAGACCTTGCCTTCTTCAGGCTCGGCCACGATCGACCAGATCATGTCATAGGCTTTCTTGATGTTCTCGGCGCTGTTCGAGGCGATCTTGATGATGCCTTCGTCGTTGATGTCGACCTTGGCACCCGACACTTCGACGATCTCGCGGATGACCTTGCCGCCCGAGCCGATGACCTCGCGGATTTTGTCCGTGGGGATCTGCAGGGTTTCGATCTTGGGCGCGTATTCGCTGAACCCTTGCGGGGCAGAGAGTGCCTTGTTCATCTCGGCCAGAATGTGCATCCGGCCGTCCTTGGCCTGCGCCAGCGCAGTTTCCATGATGGCTGGCGTTATGCCGGCAATCTTGATGTCCATCTGCAAGGACGTGATGCCCTTTTCAGTACCTGCAACCTTGAAGTCCATGTCGCCGAGGTGATCCTCGTCGCCAAGAATGTCGGTCAGGATGGCGTATTTGCCACTTTCTTCCAGGATCAAGCCCATGGCAACGCCTGCCACAGGGGATTTCAGCGGAACGCCCGCATCCATCATCGACAAGCTGCCACCGCACACCGACGCCATCGACGAGGAGCCGTTGGATTCAGTGATCTCGCTGACAACCCGGATCGTGTAGGGAAAGTCGGTTGCCGCGGGCAGAACCGCCTGCAGTGCGCGCCATGCGAGTTTGCCATGGCCGATTTCGCGACGACCGGGCGAACCCACGCGGCCCACTTCGCCGACCGAATAGGGCGGGAAGTTATAATGCAGCAGGAAGTTGGAGCGCGAGTTGCCGTGCAGGGCGTCGATGATCTGTTCATCCTCG
>JANPBI010000200.1:0-8348 GCA_031430315.1 Rhodobacterales bacterium
TTGGTAAAGGCCACGTCATAAATCTCCTTGGAATGCGCGATCAGTCTGCGGAAACCAGCCACATCTGCGGGGTTAAACCGGGCGATCTCGGCCTCGGTCCGGTCCTGCGTTGGGCCATAATCCAGCGTGGCACCGTCAGAAAAGTGAAAGCGATACCACGGGTCCGGCGTTACCAGCGTCACATAGTCCGACATTTTCTTGCCAAAAAGGGCGAACAGCTCTTCAAACAGAAACGGGGCTGTGATTACTGTGGGCCCCGCATCATGGCGAAACCCATCCCGTTCAAACACCTGCGCCCGCCCGCCAAGCCGCGCGCAGCGGTCGATGATCGTGACGTGATAGCCGCGCGCGCGCAGGCGCAATGCAGCAGCCAACCCACCAAACCCGCCGCCCACAACAATCGCGGTCGCTGCCGCCTCAGCTCGGAAATCGCGTGGCATTATTGATATCCATCCAGTTTATGGGTGATGCGTTGGGCAAGGTCAGACAGGATCGCGGCTGTCGCGTCTGGCAGATCGGCCACTATGGCCAGCGCCTCGGATAGTTTGGTGCGTGCCAAGAGAACCGCGCTGGCCTGCGCCGTCGTGCGGTCGGTGCCGCTAGCAGCTTCCAACACAATCACGATATTCGCTGCTGCGCCGATCACAGTGCGCGCGTCGGCTTCAATGTCGGCCAGATCATCGGCAATTTGATAGGCAATCGAGAATGCAGAGACAGCACGGGCCGACGTTGCGACCAGATCGGGCCGGTTGCAGTAGCTGAAGACCAAACCGAAAGGCAGTCTTAAAAGCGGCCCGGATTTCGCGGCCGCCATCGCCTGATAAGCTACAAGGCGGTCAAAATCGGCGTGCAGTGGCGACGCAAGCGACGCTTGCCCGTGAATGGTATGTGCGACTGCTGCATGCGTCTGTGCGATCAGACGTGGAATTGCAGCAATGTCGGTCACACCGGTCAGCGCCGCATAAGCCGCCGACAGCAATAGATCGCCCGCGCACAAAGCGACGTCATCGCCAAACTTGCTCCACACAGCTGGCGCTCCCCGGCGAAGCTGATCGCGGTCCTGCAAGTCGTCGTGGATCAAAGATGCGTTGTGCAAAAGTTCGCAAGCTGTGGCCATTGCCAGTGCTGACTGGATTTCGACGCCCACACAATCGGCTGCATGCAGCGCAATCTGGCTGCGAACGCGCAGGCCGGGTGTGCCGAGATGATGAATGATCGCTTGGCATACGGGCGATTGAGGGTCGCGTGAACCGATGGCGACAGACAACATCTTTTGACTGACTGTCGCCAGATGAGCCGTCATGTCGGGTTTGATGGGGGCAAAATGCATGTCTGGGGATCGCTATGATTTGATGGGCAGTGCCGAGGATTCCGGTGGCGACGACGCCGCCACCGGACAGGTTTTTCAACGATCAGGCTGTTTGAGCGCGGCCCATGTCCGCTTCGGACTTGCGCACAGCGATCATGAAGATCAGCACGCCGAATGCGGCCTTTGCGACCAGATCAGCGATGGTGTAGCCGACCTGCACCACGGTCAGGGCAGTTGTGCCTTCAAGACCCACCGCGCCAGCAAAGAACACAACCGGATAGAACGACCACGACAAAACGGTCACCCAGATTGCCGTTTTGACAAGTCCGCGCGCGCTTTCAGGCTGCTGTTCGACAGACCGGCTGAGGCCGACGAACAACTCATAGACAATCCACAGGAACGGGATCATCGACAACCCGCCCCACAGCCAACGTCCAGACGCGGCATCGGCAATCTCGCCGGGGTAACCCAGACCAACCATCAGGGCTGCAAGCAGTCCCAGCCGAATGGCCTTAGACGAGGTCTCCTTGCGGCTCAGACCCATGACGAGGATCAACTCCACCAGCAACAACGGCACCGTCAGAAACCAGTCGACGTAGCGGTAGGCATCGTTGAACGGTACCCCGGACGCTACGATCGTGCCGTCAATGACGGTGTAAGCCTCTGCCCAGCTTTGCGAGATCCGCAGATAGTGGTAGGCCGCAATAAATGTGACCAAGCCGGTCACCGTCATTGCGGTTTTGTACGCGTCCGACACTTGCGAGCGGCCGAACCAGAAAAACAGCGTTGCCGCCGCCATCGCCGCAAACGTGAACGAGAACGCGTTGTAGATAAGGTCATATTGACCGATAGAAATGGTTTCCATGGAACTTTCCTCATACTTCCGTGCTGGAAGGCTAGGATCGCCGCTAGACAATTCAACTTACAGCATTGACGGTAAATTAATGGACGATTTGTCGCGCTAGGTCAAAGAAAGTACTTTTGGAAGGTTAAGCATCTGGTATTAAATGTTAAAAGACAGAAGACTTGCGCTTTCTATATTGCAAGCCGCCTGCACTTATATGTCGCAGCGCTACAGATGGCTTCTTTCTTGAGAGCAGTGTTTATGGGAAATTCTCATTGGCTTTGGATGGGCCCACGACAATTCGCGCATTTTAACGAAGTGAATGCAAAAGACATCCAGAAGTGCGGCATGTTGCCACTTAGAAATCTTGGGAATACGGTCTAGTTATATGACAATTATTTGTAGATCGCATTTGCCCAGCTTTGGGTCCAGACTCGTTGATTGTCAAAACCAAAAGATGACAGTTGCGGCGAGTGCGACGGCGGAGAGGAAGGCCTTTGCGCACCTGTCGTAGCGGGTCGCAATGCGGAGCCAGTCTTTCAATCGGCCGAACATGATCCCGATACGGTTTTGGCGCCGGTAACGTCGTTTGTCGTAGCGGACAGTCCTGCCGCGCGACTTCCGACCAGGGATGCAGGGGCGTATCCCCTTGTCTTTCAACGCATCCCGGAACCAGTCAGCGTCATAGCCCGGGTCGGCGAGCATCCATTCGGCAGCGGGCAGGCTGCCCAGCAGAGCTGCGGCTCCGGTGTAGTCACTCACTTGGCCTGCGGTCATGAAGAACTTCAGTGGACGACCTTTGGCGTCCGTGACGATGTGCAGTTTGGTGTTCAACCCACCCTTGGTCCGCCCGATCAAGCGCCCGCGCCGGTCGTCAGGCCCCCCTTTTTTGCACGCAAGCTCGAAGCCGTGCGATGCGCCTTCAGGTAGGTCGCGTCAATCATGATGGTCTTCTGCTCCGTGCCTTTTGAGGCCAGCCTCTCCATCATCCTGGCGAAGACCCCCATGTCACCCCACCGCTTCCATCTGTTATAGAGCGTCTTCGGCGGGCCATACTCACACGGCGCATCGCACCACCTCAAGCCATGGCGATTGATGAAGATTATGCCGCTCAGGACCCGCCGATCATCAACGCGCGGCTTGCCAAGGCTCTTCGGAAAGAACGGTTTCAGCCGCTCTATCTGCTCGTCCGTCAGCCAGAAAAGACTGCTCTTCATAACGCCCGTCAGTTCGGGGCCTCGAATCACGCAGCGCCGGCAGCCTCAAGCAGATCAATGGGTCCTGACCTTAGCGCCTTTAGCCGCTTGGCCTCGGACACCGTCATCCCGGAATACTTCGACTTCCAGGCATAGAACGTGCCTTTTGACAACCCGTGCTTGCGGCAGAGATCAGCGCACTTCGCGCCAGGATCATGCTCGTGCAAAATCCCGATGGTCTGTTCTTCGGTTCGCATTGTTCGCTTCATCGTCCGTCCCTTCCTTGGGGCGGACTCTCGTCGTAGATGGAGGAAAATCCCGTGGCAGGTCAGGAATTAGCGGATGTTACCTCACACCCTCCCGAACAACGTCGGATCAGAATGTCCATCCGCAATGATCACCGGCTTGATGGTATCACGATGGATCGCGATCAGCGGCTCGAAGCAGATAAAGACAAAGCAGCCCGACGCCTCCATCATGTCCTCCATCTTGTTGAAGACTTCGGTGCGCTTGGCCTGGTCTCGTTCGGACAGCGACGCCTGATACAGCACCTCAAACTCCGGATCGTCAAAGAACGACCAGTTGTAGATGCCGATCTGGTCGGCGCGGAACCAGACCAGATTTTCGGTCGGATCGACCCCGCCGGCAAAGCTTTGCAGCACCAGTTCCAACGATTTGTATTCCTCGCCCGTCGACTTGTCCCCCGCAGCCCAATAGGCGGCATCCTCCGTGGGCTGGATTTCGACGTTGATCCCGGCTTCGCCCAAGCTGGCCTGAATGATCTGCGAGACAGTGACGGAAGTGCTGTCCGTCAGCGTCATCAGGTTCAGCGTGATCCCCTCGGCCCCTGCCTCGGCCAGTAGGGCCTTGGCTTTCTCTACATCGCGGGTGGCGATCATGTTGGTCTTGCGCGCAAAGGACGTACTCGGCTGGATCACCCCGGCCGACCGGCCGACCAGCCCATTGAACGCACCTAGCAGCACTGCATCCCCGTCATAGGCATACTGGATTGCCTGTCGGACCTTGATGTCCTTCAATGTCTCGGCGTTCTTGTTGATGGTCAGCCACCAGTAACGCGTGCTTTCCGCCTCGATCAGGACACTGCCGGGCGGTATCGCGGATTTCAGCTGGTCGACGGAGGCGACGGCAACCGCGGTGTAATCAAAGGCGTCCGCCTCATAGGCCAATACCGCCGCCTGATCGTCGGTGACGATGTAAATCTCGATCTTGGCAAAGGCCATCGGCGCGCCGGTCCAGGCCGGGTTCGCGGCCAGGGTGATCTTTTGTTGCTGCTCCCAACCGTCCAGAAGGTAGGGCCCGCACGACGCAGGGATGTCGGTCGTATAGCTGCCACCGACCTTTTCCATCGCGGCCTTGCAGACGACCTGACCGCCATAGCCCTGCAGGGCCACGATGACAAAGGGTTCAAACGGGTCGGTCAGGTGGATGACGCCGTTGCGGTCGTCGATGACCTCGACCTCTTTCAGCTTTTCGAACTGATAGCCCCAGGCGGATTCCGAACCGATGTAACGCTCAAACGAGAACTTCACGTCTGCCGTGGTGACCGGGCCGAAATCACCGCTCCAGACCAGCCCTTCGCGCAAGGTAAACGCCAACCGCGTGTCGTCCAGCCATTCCAGTTTTTCAGCCCCCCAGCGCTGCCACTGGTTGCCCTCGCGGATGTCACCAAGCTTGATCAGGCTGACAAGCGTGCAGCGGTTGATGATTTCCTCCACCCCGCCGATCAGTCCAAAGGGGTCGAGGACCTGCAGGTCGCTGTCGACGCGCAGGCGCAAGGTATCGCCATCGGCGGCCCAGGCAAAGTGCGGGCTGGACAGAGCGGCAGCAAAGCCCGCGCCAGCGGTTTTCAGAAATCCACGTCTGTCGGTTCTCCAGATCATCATCGGTCTCCTTCAGGGTTCGGTTTCTCAGACAAGATGGCACCTCACGGCACGGCCGTCACCTAGGTCGCGCAAGGCGGGGGCATCAGACCGGCAGCGGTTTTCGGCAATGGGACAGCGGGTGTGGAATGCGCAGCCCGAGGGGCGACGCAGGACAGATGGAATCTCGCCCTTGATGGCCAGGTCACGGCGGCGCTGTCGCGGATCGGGGCGGGGCTCCGCGGCGATCAGGCTTTTGGCATAGGGGTGCAGGGGCTGGGCCATCACCGCGGCGGTCGGGCCAGTTTCGACCAGCCGGCCGAGATACATCACCGCGATGCGGTTGGCGACATGGCGGACGAGGGCGAGGTTGTGGCTGATGATCAGGTAGGCCAACCCATGTCGGTCGCGCAGGTCCGCCATCATGTTCAGAACCTCGGCCTGGATCGACACGTCAAGGCCCGCTGTCGGCTCATCCGCGATGACCAGCGCCGGTTTCAAGGCGAGCGCGCGCGCCACGCCAACCCTGCGGGCCTGACCACCGGAAAGCTCATGCGGATAGCGGCTGGCGATTTCGGGTGGCAGGCCGACCTCAGCCAAAAGGTCGCGCGCGCGGGCGTGCCGGTCGCCAACGGGCTGGCCATGGATGGTGAAAGGCTCGCAAACCGCATCGCCAACCCGCATCCGGGGGCTGAGCGAGGCAACCGCGTCCTGGAACATCAGTGCCGTTCGGGGGCGGATGGCGGCAAAATGGGATGGGCGGGTCAGGGGCTCGCCCTGGAACCGGAGCGTGCCGCCACTGATCCGCTGCAGGCCGAGGATCGCGCGGGCGAGGGTGGTCTTGCCCGACCCGCTTTCGCCGACAAGTCCGAGGGTTTCGCCGGGCTGCATGGCAAGGGTGATGTCGGCGAGGATGTTGAGGTGACGTGTGCCGGGCATCAGGCCGGAACCGAGGGGCATGTCGACCGAGACGCCTTCGACCTGCAAAAGCGCGGTCATGCCGTCACCAGATGACATCGGGCAGTCTGGCCGTTCGGAAGGATGACGCGGGGCGGCGGGGTAAGGCGGCAGATTTCTGTCGCAAGAGCGCAGCGGGGGGCAAAAGCGCATGCCCTGGGCGGGGTGCGCAGGTCCGGCAAGCGACCGCCGATGGTGGGCAGCGGACCAGACCCCGCCATCAGCGTCGCGGGATCACAAGCGATCAGCGCTGCGGTGTAGGGGTGGCGGGGTGCGTGAAAGATGTCGTCGACAAGCCCTTCCTCGACGACCTCGCCCGCGTACATGACAGCCACCCGGTCGCAAAGTTCCGCGATGACGCCGAGGTGGTGCGTGACGACCACGATAGCGCCCTGAAAATCGGTTCGAAGGGCGCGAAGAAGATGGATCACCTGCGCCTCCATCGTCACGTCCAGCGCGGTGGTCGGCTCGTCTGCGACCAGCACGTCGGGCTGCATCATCAGGGCTGCCGCGATGGCTGCGCGCTGGCGCATGCCACCGGAAAGCTCATGCGGGTACATCCGCAGGCAACGCGCGGCATCCGCGATCCCGACCTTTTCCAGCATCGCCAGCGCACGGGTTTTGCGGTCACCTATATTTGCCGAGTTATGTTGATAATCATCTAGTTGCGCGCCGATCGTCAGAACCGGGTTGAAGGCTTTCATCGGGTCCTGAAACACCATCGCGATGTGGCGGCCCCGGATGCGGCGCTGCTCTTCGGCGGGCAATTTCAGGATATTCCGCCCCCGATAACGCACCGCGCCCGAAGTGACCCGTGCATTCGCCCCGAGCAGGTTGATCATCGCGGCGGCGAGGGTCGATTTCCCGCAGCCGCTTTCCCCCATGATCCCCAGAACCTCGCCCGCCCGGACGTCCAGGCTGACGTGGCGCAGCGCGTGCAGGGTGCCGCCTTGGACGGTATATCCGACCGACAGATCCTCGATCTGCATCAGGGCTTCGGTCATCGCAGGCCCCGCACTTGCAGTTTCGGGTCAAGTGCGTCGCGCAACCCCTCACCCAGAACGGTAAATCCCAGCGTCGCCAGCACCAGTGGGATGCCAGCGATGATCACCATGTAGGGGGCCGACCGAAGCGAAGTGTAGCCGTCGTAAAGGATGTTCCCCCAGCTCGGGGTTGGCGGACGCACCCCGAGGTTGAGGTAGCTCAACCCCGCCTCGAGCATGATGATGACAGGGATATCCATGCTGAGGACGATCACCAGCGGTCCCACGACATTGGGCAAAAGGTGGCGAAAGAGGATGCGCGGCGCCTTTGCCCCCATCGTACGTTCCGCCAGGATGAAATCGCTGCCCACCAGCGTCAGGGTCTGCGCCCGGATCAGCCGCGCATAGCCGGGGATCGATACCAGCACCACGACCACGATCAGGGTGTAGGTGCCGGGGCCAAGGACGGTGATCACCGCCAACGCGAACATGATCATCGGCAGCGACGACATGCTGTCAAACAGCAGCACGAGAATACTATCGAGCCATCGTGGCCCGTACCCCGCAATCATCCCCAGGATTACCCCGATGATCCCCGCCACACCGACCGAGGTCAGCGCGATGAAAAGGGCCGTCTGCGCGCCGTAGATGATCCGGGACAGCAGGTCCCGGCCTAACTGATCGGTGCCCGCCCAATGGGCAAGGCTCGGGGGTTGGAACTTGTCGACCACATTCAGCTTGATCGGGTCGTAGGGAGCGAGGATCGGCGCGAAGACCGCCATCGCCAGAAAGGCCACAACGAGGATCAGCCCGAACAGACCCATCGGATCGCGCAGGAGCCTGCGCCACGCGCTATCGCGTCCGACATCAACCGCGATAGACATCGCGCACCCTCGGGTCCAGCCGCGCGATCAACAGATCGGCGGCGGTGACGACGATCAAGTAGAACGCTGTCATGAAAAGGACGGTGCCCATCACCACCGGATAGTTGCGTTTCTCCACCGCGCCGGTGATCAGCGTGCCAATGCCGGGGCGGGCGAACACGGTTTCCACAAAGACAGCACTCGACAGGATCGACCCGAACCCGACCGCAAGGATCGCGACCGTCGGGATGATTGCGATGCGCAGGGCATAACGGAACACGATGCGCCCTTCGGGCAAGCCGAACGCGCGGGCGGT
>JANPBI010000201.1:0-3072 GCA_031430315.1 Rhodobacterales bacterium
CTATCGCCCGGTGAACTTGTCGTTGGCCGGTCCGTTCACGCTTTTCGTCACGGCGGTCGCGCCCGAATTGCTTCCCGCGTTGGTGCTGTCGGGGCCGTTGCCCCAGCCGTTATTGCCTTTTGTATCTGCCGGCGGTGGCGGCTCGCAACCACAGGCAAATGCAGGTGCCGAAATTCCCAACGACACAAGCGTGACCGCGCCGACCAGCGCCATCTTGAAATGATTCATAGATCTCTCCTCCCAAAGGCGAACGTGGTCCCAAAACACCGACCACACCACAAGCCTAACGAAACTGCACAAAATTGCATCAGATTTTTCAAAGATTGCTTTCTTCAACCACAGGATGAAACTTTATTTCGCGCCTATCCGAATAGGCGTGCGGCGCGGGGTTGACCGTAGAACCACCAACTGAACCTCATGCCACCCCCTACCTCCCCTACCTCCCCTTCCTCCCCTCCGCCGCCGCCTTCAACTCCGCCAACCGCAGCCGCCGCCGGTCCCCCTCGCTCATCGCCGCATCCGTCGCCGCCCTCCGCGCCCGCTCTGCTTCAAACCCTGCCCCGATCCGCCGCAACCTCTCTTGCATCCGCGCCTCCTCCGCCTCCCGCTCTGCCATCGCGGCCAGCACCGACCCGCCCGCTGCCTCCGCCCCCCGCACCACGCCCGCGACCCGCGCATGCATATAGGCGGCCAGCACGTCATTCATCCGCACCAGATGCCCCGCACCCATCCCCTTGAAGAACCCGACCACATCCGCATCCACCCGCAGCGTCACTCGGACCCGCCCCGGCGGGCCGCGACGCCGGGCGATCTCGGCCCAGCCATCCGGCAACAGGTCCGACTTGGCCAACTGCCCGTGCAGCGCCTCCTCCACGCGCCGCATCGCATCGGTGAAATAGTGATAGGCCGCCGCCTGCTTGTCGGGAATTTTCGCCATAGGTCCGGTCCTTGCCAAAGACCGGCAGCATGGCCAAAATCCCCTAATCTCCCCTCGCCAGAGCGTGCGCACGGGTGGCACACGTTTGGCATACGCATCGCATACGCTTGACATACGCCCCCTTTTGCCCCATCCAACCCCTGTCCCAGTGCCCGTGCCGCGTGAGCATGTGAAAGGCCAGGACATCAGGTTCCCACCGTCACGCAGGGGTTCCGCGGCATCCACGGTATCAGGCAAGCGCCCGGTACGAGGGGACGTCGCTCCCGCTGCCGCGCCTGTGATGGGCCCGGATCAGGTCGCCGTTCGGGCTGCCGGAAAGATACACAATGACCACCTTTGCCGATCTGGGCCTGTCGCCCGCCATCCTCAAAGCCCTTGAAAAGACGACAATGAAAATGCCGACACCGATTCAGGTGCAGGCGATCCCCCACATCATGGCGGGGCGCGATCTGATGGGTCTGGCGCAGACCGGCACCGGCAAGACGGCGGCTTTTGGCCTGCCGCTTCTGCACCGTATCCTCGACCTCGGCCATCCTCCGGGCCCCAAGAACGTCCGCGCCCTGATCCTCGCCCCGACCCGCGAGCTGATCGGCCAGATCAAGGACAACCTCGAGGTGTTCACCAAAGGCACCGCCGTCAAGGTCACCATGGTGGTCGGCGGCGCGAGTTTGTTCAAGCAAGCTCAAGCACTTAGCAAGGGCACGGATGTTCTGGTCGCCACCCCCGGCCGCCTGATCGACCTTCTGGAACGCGGCGATGTCAAGCTTGACCAGTGCGGATATCTGGTACTGGACGAGGCCGATCACATGCTCGACATGGGCTTCATCCACTCCTTGCGCAAGATCGCAAAACATATCCCGCTAAAGCGCCAGACGATGTTGTTTTCGGCCACCATGCCGAAAGATATCGAAGAGATTGCAGACACTTACCTGCGCGATCCGATCCGGGTGCAGGTCGCTCCTCCGGGTAAGCCGATCGAGAAGATCAGCCAGGGCGTCCACTACATCCCCAATGGCGACAAGGCGCGTCTGTTGGAGGAGTATCTGAAAAAGCATGTGGGCGAACAGGCGCTGGTCTTTGGCCGGACCAAGCATGGCTCTGAAAAGCTTATGAAATTGCTGGCGACCTGGGGGTTCAAGGTCGGCTCCATCCATGGCAACAAGTCGCAGTCGCAGAGGGATCGCACCTTGTCCGAGTTCCGTGCCGGTGCCCTTGACGTGCTGGTCGCCACCGACGTTGCGGCCCGGGGGATCGATATCCCGACAGTGCGGCACGTCTACAACTTCGACCTGCCGAATGTCCCCGAAAACTACGTCCACCGGATCGGCCGCACGGCCCGTGCAGGCGCCGACGGTACTGCCGTCGCGTTCTGCGCACCTGCTGAAATGGGTGAGCTGCAAGCGATTGAAAAGATGCTGAAAAAGCCGATCCCGGTGCTGGCGGGAGCGCCTTGGGCGGCGGATATCGTCGCTGCCGCACCGAAGCCTGGCCAGAACCGTGGCCAGCGTCCGCAGCGCCAGGGCGGCCAGAAGCCAGGGGCAAAACCGCCCGCCAAGCCGCAAGGTCAGCGTCCGGCAGGCCAGGGTCAGGGACGTCCCGCCGGGGCCAAGCCGCAAGGTGGCAGCTTCAGCCCGCGCCGGTCGGATGGCGGCAAACCTCAACAGCGCCGGCCGGGCTGATCGAACGCTGGGGCTTGTGCGGAAAACCGACCAGTCTGCCGCGCAACCCCTTCATCACCTTGTGAAAACCGACAGAATCGGACAGATGGAGGGAAACAATTGCCCCCGCTGCCCACGGCAAGGTCGCCGCGAAAACGGCTAGCTGACCTCGTCTTCGAGGTTCAGCTTCATCGCCAGCAGAACCTGTTGCAATGCGGTTGTCTCACGCAACATCCGCTTGGCCTCGTTCACGGTGATCTTGCCGTCGCCGATCGCCAGATTGTACTCGCTCATCAGCATGGCAAAGCGCTGCGCCAAGGCGACGACGTCATGGTTCACGTCATGCGCGGGCGCGTTGGTGCGGTCTGCATCATAGGCCAACGTGATCCCGCGCAAGTCGGCCAGCGCCGAGGTCACGTGCGGAAAGCCTGACGCGGCCTCCAGCTGGGCCACCACGTCGATCGGCATGAACCGGTC
>JANPBI010000202.1:0-2960 GCA_031430315.1 Rhodobacterales bacterium
GCAGATCTCCGAGCCGTCCGGCCATGCGGGCGAGCTGGCGTTGCGGTTCTATCCCTACAGCGGCGCGCCGATGACGGTCACCGCGATCGTTCCCATCGTACAGGAGGCGGGCCGGTAATGTGTGTTCTGGGATTGGGTGCCGTCTTAGGCTTGACCGGTGCCACCGCCGCCGGGGCCACGGCGGCCGCATCGACGCTGGCCACCATCGGCACCGTGATCGGTCTGGTAGGCACGGTCTATCAGGGCGTCAGCGGCTACCGCGCGGGCAAGGCGCAGGCCGCCGAGATAGCGACACAGCGCAAGACCGAGGCCGCGCTGACCGCCACGCAAGACGCGCGCCAGCGGGCCAAAATGGCATCGGCCATCCGCCAGCAATCGGCGGAACTGGCCGCGCGCGGCGTGCAACTGGACAGCCCGACCGCTGTGGCCCTGGGCCAGACGGCAGCGCAGGAGCTGTCATTCGACAGCCAGGCGATCCGGTCGGGCGGCATAGCGCGTGACCGCGAGTTGTCCGCCCAGCAGCGCATCGCCAATGCGACGGCCAATTCCAGCATGTTCAGGGGCATTGGCGGTGCTGCCGGATCATTCCTGACCGCCGCCCCCGATATCTGGCCGGGTCTTGTCGGCGAAAGGCGGCTGGCATGATCACGGTTCCACAGGGCGGCACCATCGCGGGCCGCGCCGCCCAGGTGCAGGTGGCCACACCGGACACCGGCGGGTTCATTGCGGAAATCGGTAATGCGGTGGCGCAGAAGTTTGGCGCGATCAAGGCCAGGCAGGAGGCGGTGGTCACGCAGCGTGCCACGCTGGACCTGACCCGCGAGGTCGGCGAGGCGCGTCAGGAATTCGACCGCATGACCGACCCTGCGCAGATCGAGGCGGAATGGCCGGTGTTCGTGCAGGGTCTGCAAGACAAATATGCCAAGGCCGCAGGGCCGGACGGCAAGCCCCTGTACACCCCTGACCAGATCGACGCGCTGGGGCTGACCATTCAGGACCTGACCACGCGCCACGGGCTGGCACTGGGGGACCGGGCGATCCAGCTTACCGACAGCCAGGCCATCGCCGCCTGGAGCACCGCGCGGCTGGACATCGTCAACACCGCCGCCACGTCCGATGCCGATACCATGCTGGCCATGATCGAGATCGGCGAAAAGGCGATCGACGAGCAGCTGGCCGACGGCATCATCGACATGCCCGACAAGGCCGAGGCGGCCAAGCTGGCGCTGCGCCAGGACGTCTACAACGCCCGCGCGATCAGCCAGGGCGACGAGGACCCCGCCGGATTGCTGGCCGATCTGGAGGCGGGCGAGTTCAATGCCCTGGGGCCAGAGCGGATCGCCGTCCTGAAGAATGCGGCCCAAAGCCGCATCGACCAGCTGGCCGCCGCCGAGGTCAAGGCCGCCGAGGCGGCACAGACCGAAGCTGAACGCATGATCGGTGCAGACCTGGACAGCATAGCGGGCCTGGCGGGCAAAGGTGTGCCGATTGCGCAACTGGACAAGATGGCTGACCCGGCCTACCGCGCGCATCCCAAATTTCCCGAGACCGCTGCGAAATTGTCGCTGGCCGAGGACATGCCCGGTCTGGCGATGATGACGCCGGCCCAGCTGGACGCGGCCATTGCCGCCGAAGAAGCATCCCCGAAATCCAAACCCTTTGAGGCCGAGCGCCGTGCCGCCCTGGTCAAGATGCGCGATGAAGCTGCGAAAGGCTGGGCCACCGATGGGGCCGCGCAGGCCGCCGCATCCGGCCTGCCAATCCCCGAGGTGGACGTGACCGACACCGAAAACCTTGCCACCGGCCTTGCGCAACAGATCGCGTTTTCGGGGCAACTGGCCAAACAGGGCTATATCAAGGATCCCCTGGGCGCGGTGCTGGACACCAGCCAGCGCGCTGCCATCAAGGCCGCGACGGCCCCCGAAGCGGACTACACCCAGAAGATCGAGCTGGTCCGCGCCATCGCCATGGGCACGGGCGGCAACCCTGCGGCGCTGAACCGCGCCATGGGCGTGGACCCGGTCTTTGGCGAGGCCACCCGGGTTCTGGTCGAGACTGGCAACGAAAGCCTGGCGCTTCGGATCCTGCGCGGCCAGCAGAAGGTCGCCAATGGCACCACCAGTCTGCCGACCAAACCCAACCAGAATGCGCTTTTCGACGCGGCCACCGGCGGGATCTACGATGATGACCCCGATGCAAAGATGCGGGCGATGGCCGCCGTCGCGTCCCTTTATGCGGACGGGGCGCGTGGCCTGAACCCGGACGGCAGCGACAGCATCATCCCGTTCATGGATGATGATGCGGCCAAATCCGCCTATAAGGCCGCCATCCAGGAATGGTCGGGGGCCACCCCTGACAGAAACGGCGATCTGACCGTCGGCGGCGTGCAGCCGGTGCGCGACCGCATGGTCACGCTGCCGTCGGGCATCGGCGCCGAGGATATCGAAACGGCATTGCAAAACGTCGAGGATCAGCTGACGGGGCGTGTCTACAACCCTGCCGTCGAAAGCTGGGTTCCGACCACAGCGATGGACGGCACACCGTTTCAGCCGGACCAGCCCGCCCCCGATCCGATGCGGGCGTTCAAGGCTGCCAGCATCGACGGCCGGGTGCCTTACCTCGGGGCCGATGCTGGCGGTCAGTCCGACATCCTTTCGATGCTGCAGGTCGAAAAAGTGCCGAACACGCGCGACCAGTACCGGTTTGTCTATGACGTCGATGGCCGCAGCCAGATGGTGGGCGATGCCAATGGTCTGGAATACCGGTTCCGCCTGCCCGGCCTGATCAAGGGGGCCAGCCAGTGACGATCACCATCGAGGGCGAACTGGCCCTGATCAAGAAGAAGAAAGCCCCCGCCGTGCCGCCCGCCCCGGCCAATCCGATGGCGGCGCTGTCCGAAGCCTGGCAGGGCGCACTAAAGCCCGCAGGCCCGCCAGAAATCGCCGCTGAGGCCGATACCC
>JANPBI010000203.1:0-18955 GCA_031430315.1 Rhodobacterales bacterium
GTGGCAGGCCATGCGCGACAGGACCGCGTCAATGCGGGCTTTGACGGTCAGGGAATGGCCCTGGTCCGAAAGCTCATCAAGGATGTCGCGGATCAAGGCCTCTGCGTTGATGGGGCCAAGGATCGCCGGGGTCTCGCGGATTGCGATGGCGTTCTGGCCAAAGGGTTCGATCAGTAGGCCAAGGGGCTCAAGGTCGGGGGCGGCCTCAAGGATCATCGCGGTTTCAGACGCTGAAAGGCTGACGATTTCGGGGATCAGCAGCGCTTGACGAGTCACGCCCTGTTCAGCTTGTTGGTGTTTCAAGCGTTCATAGACCAGCCGTTCGTGGGCGGCATGCTGGTCGACGATCACGAACCCGGTGTCGGTCTGCGCGATGATGTAGTTTTCGTGCAGCTGCGCGCGGGCGGAGCCGAGGGGGTGATGCGTGTCCTCGGTTGGCGCAGGTTCAAACCGGGTCGATGGGGCTTCGGCAAAGCCGGTGGCCTGGAACGCCATGGCGCGCGACAGGCTGCTCATGGAGGGGCGGTCCATTTGGTAGATGCGCGCCGACCCTTGTTGCAGGGCGGTCAGGGTTTCGCTGGACAGGGTGGTGGAGGTGGCTTGGCTGGCGCTGGCAAGGGCGTTGCGAAGGCCGCTGACGATCAGGGACCTGACGATTTCCGGCTCGCGGAACCGGACTTCGGCTTTGGCGGGGTGGACGTTCACATCAACCCGTTCGGGGTCGCAGATCAGGTTCAGCACTGCCGCCGGGTGGCGGTCACGGCTAAGAAGGTCGAAATAGGCGGCGCGGAGGGCACCAAAGAGCGTGCGGTCAAGGACGGGACGACCGTTGACGGCGAAGTGCTGCGCGACTGAGGAACCACGCGAATAGGTCGGCAGGGCGGCATAGCCGACAAGGTGCAGCCCGTCGCGCTCAAGGTCGATGCGGACGGCGTTGGCGGGGAAATCGCGACCCAGCACGGCGGCAAGACGGCCCGGCATGGCGTCAAGGAAATCGCCCGTCTCGGCATCGGCGCGGAAAAGGATGCGGTCCTCGCCCGGGGTGGTCACATCGCGCAGAGTGAAGCCGACATTGGGTTCGGCGAGCGCGAGGCGGCGGATCACCTCAGTGACCGCCTGGGTCTCGGCCCGGTCACTGCGCAGGAACTTAAGGCGCGCGGGGGTGGCGTAGAAAAGATCGTGTAGTTCGACCTGGGTGCCGCGGGTCAGGGCGGCAGGTTTGACGGGAGAGAGTCGGCCACCGTCGCAGGTGATCTCGGCGGCATCATGCCCCTCAGCGCGCGACAGGATGCGCAGGCGGCCCACGGCACCAAGGGACGGAAGCGCCTCGCCCCGAAACCCGAAACTGCGGATGTTCAGAAGGTCGGAGCCATCGATCTTGGATGTCGCATGGCGCGTCATGGCCAGTGGTAGGTCCGCAGGGGTCATGCCACAGCCATCGTCGCGCACCCGGATCAGTGTCCTGCCACCACCGGCTATGTCCACCGAAATCCGCGCGGCCCCGGCATCCAGCGCGTTTTCCACCAGTTCCTTGACCGCCGAAGAGGGACGCTCCACGACTTCGCCGGCGGCGATGCGGTTGATGGCGGACTCGTCGAGCTGCCGGATGGCCGGACGGCCCGCGTCGCCCGCTATTTTGGGGGCCAAAAGGGACATCCCACTATCACTAGCAGCCTTGGGCAGATTCGGCCACCCGAAAGCTGCGGCTTTACGGGGTAGGGGTCAGGCCCTCGGGCTGGCCTACGACGACGAAGTGCAGCGCATCCGGCTTCAACAAACGGGCGGCGACGCGCTTTACGTCATCCAGAGTCACGGCTTCTAACTTGGCGTTGCGGGTGACTGCGTAGTCGATGGGCAGGTCTTCCATCTGCATGCCGACAAGGATGCTAGCAATTGCTTCGTTGCTATCGAACCGCAGGGGGTAGGAGCCGGTCATGTAGGTCTTGGTATCGGTCAGTTCGGTCGGCGTAATGCCTTCGGTTGCGACCTTTTGCCATTCGTCCTGCACAACCTGTATCGCCTCCGCGACCTTGCCGTTGTCGGACGAAAACTGGCCGATCCACATTTCGGCATGGTCCATGGGCGCAAGGCCAGTGCCGATGCCGTAGGTAAGGCCGCGCTTTTCGCGCACTTCGTTCATCAGGCGCGCGGAAAATCGGCCGCCACCAAGCACTTCGTTCAGGATGAAGGCGGCGAAGAAATCTGGGTCATCGCGTTTCAGCCCGCCATTGCCGAAGATGACGACCGATTGCGGCGTCGGGAAGTCGACGGTGGTGACGCCCTTGGACAGAGTCCAATCGACCCGATCCGGCAAGGGCGCGCCAGAGGCGGGCAAGCCTTCAAACAACCGGTCCAGCAGCGTGCCCAGTTCCTCGGGCGAGATGTCGCCAGCAGCGGCCACATAGATGCGGTCCCGTGCCAGCGCGCCCTTGTGGGCGGCGACAATGTCGTCACGGGTCAGGGCGGTCACAGCGTCAATCGTGCCATCGCCAGAGCTGCCATAGGGATGGTCACCGAAGGCAAGCGTGTTGAATGTGTCCGACGCCAGCGTTTCGGGGTCCTTGGCATCAGCGCGCAGCCCAGCCAGGACCTGGCCACGCACGCGTTCGACGGCATCCGCATCAAAGCGCGGCTTGGTCAGCGCTAGGTGCAAGAGGTCCGTCGCCGGATCTCGGAACTCGGTCAGGAACTTGGCCGAGACGGAAATGGAATCGCCATACGCCCGGAACGAAAAGCTGGCGGCCATGGCGTCGCGGGCGGCGGCGAACCCCTGGGCGTCAAGGTCGCCGGCACCTTCCTCGATCAGCGCGGTCATCAGGTTGACCGCACCGCGCTTGCCAGGTGCATCAAGGCTGGTGCCGCCCCGAAACTGGATTTCCAGCGCGGTAAAGGGAATGCCGCTGTCTTGCACCAGCCAGGCGGTGATGCCGCCTTTGGAGGTGACGGATTGGATGTTCATTTCGGCTTGGGCGGGCAGGGCCCAGATCAGGATCAGGACAAGGCTGCGCAGAAAGGTCATTGTCCAGCCTCCTCGTCACGCATCAGCCATCCGGTGACCGAGTCCTTGCGATCAAAAACTTGTTTGGCGGCCGCAACCACATCCTTTGCTGTGACGGCCTGCAGCGCGTCGGGCCAGGTTTTCACATCGTCCACCTTCAGCCCGACGGTCAGGGCCGCGCCATATTCGCGCGCAAGGCCACCGATATCATCGCGGGCGTAAATCTGGCTGGCGCGGACTTGGGTCTTGATGCGGGCAAAGGCCTCAGGATCCGGACCCTTGGCGATGAAGTCGGTCAGTACCTTGTCCATCGCATCCTCGGCCTCTTGCAGTGAAACGCTGGGGGCAGGCATCACGACAAGACCGAAGGTTGCGTAGTCCACGGCAGTTCCATCGTAGAAGGCTGAACTGTAGACCGCCTTTTGCGTGTCGAACTGCAGCGCGCGGGCAAGTTCCGACGTCGTGCCGCTGCCGCCAAGCAGTTCGGCGAGCACCGTCAGGGCTGCTGCCTCGGACTGATCACCCGGCTTGCGGATCGGGGCAAGATAGCTTCGGATCAGATAGGGTTCAGATACGCGCGGATCCTTCAGGATCACCCGGCGTTCGGCGAGCGCCGGTGGTTCCATGGCGCGAACGCGCGGGCCGATCCCATCGGACGGGGCAACCGGGCCATAGTGTTTTTCGGCCAGCATGCGCACATTGGCCGGGTCCACGTCGCCTGCGATCACCAACGTTGCATTGTTTGGCGCGTAGAACTTGGCGTACATGTCATAGGCATCCTGACGACTGAGCGCCTCCATTTCGTGGCGCCAGCCGATGATCGGAATGCCATAAGGGTGGTTCAAGAACATTGCCGCGCGCATCTGTTCGTTGAGCAGCGCGCCGGGGCTCGAATCGGTCACCTGGCTGCGCTCTTGCAAGATGACCTCGCGCTCGGTTATCACATCCTCTTCGGTCAGGCGCAGGTTGCGCATGCGGTCGGATTCCATCTCCATCATCAGATCGAGCCGATCTGCCGCCACGTGCTGAAAGTACGAAGTGTAGTCCCAAGATGTGAAAGCATTGTCGTCACCGCCATTGCGTTCCACGGTCGCCGAGAAGGCGCCTGCCGCGATCTTGTCGGTCCCTTGGAACATCAGGTGTTCCAGGAAGTGCGCGATGCCGGAATGGCCGGGCGGTTCGTCGGCGGCCCCAACGCGGTACCAGATCATCTGCGTGACGACAGGGGCGCTATGATCCTCGATCACCACCACTTCCAACCCGTTTTCCAGTTTGAAATCGGTGACGGTCTCTGCGGCGCAAGGTGCAGTCCCCGCCAAAAACAGGAACAGCAGTATCTTGAGACTGTGCAAGGCGGATCTCCCGGGGCCTGATGTCGTAGTGAGAGGCTAAGCCCAGTTCAGGCCCGATCAACCCCGCCCACGCGGAAGTGACCGTTTATTCGCCGTCTTTGGCCGGTGGTGCAGATGGAGTGCCAATGCCACGCTTGCGCCAATAGGCAAGCTCGGTCTGTTGGTCCAGCGACTGCTTGCGATAGGCCTTGAAATAGACGTTGACGTCAAAAAGACGTTCCAGCAGCCGGCCGTTGTTCTTGCGCCGGAACTCAAGGTCTTCTGCCGCCAGAACCGACCGGATGTCGGCGCTGACACCAAATCGTGCGGCGTGGGAATAGATCGCACTGTCGGCAGAAGGAATGCCGTTGCGGGCGCCTGCAGTCCCGCCCAACGCGACAATGGCATCATCGAATGGCTTTGGATCAGTCCGGTTCTCTCCGCCCGGAGTCGGTTCGGGCAAGGCTGAAAGGTCTTCGGGCATATCAAGCGCCTTGGGCGGCAAGATGCCAAATTCGTCCGGACCATTCGTTGCCGACCGCAAGTTCATCAGCTTTGGGTCGCCCTTGTCGCCGCAGCCGACAAGCGCGAGAATCGCCACGGCAGCCAATGTCTTGACCCCCAGTGATGCCCGCATGAACGCCTCCCATTGCCGTCTTGATCCGTCTTTAGCGCAAAGCTTGTGCCGCGTCACGGGGTCTTTCTGGTGCTTTTGCCGCCCGACTTGTCGGTCCCTGAAAACAGGATCAGTCCGATCGCACCTAAGAAAATCGCGATATCAGCCACGTTGAAAGCGTAAGGGTTTTCGATACCGCAACAAGACATGTTCAGAAAATCCGCTACGGCACCATAGACGATGCGGTCAATCACGTTGCCCAAAGCGCCGCCAATCAGCAGTCCGCCGGCAATCTGAACGCGCGGGGCGGCCCCTTCCTTGCGAATCCAGGTCCACACCCAGCCGGAAATGATCAGGGCTACACAGATGAGAACCCATCGCATGATGTCGGCGCTGTGGGCAAAGAGGCCAAAGTTGATGCCGTAGTTCCAGGCCATGCGAAAGGTCAGGAATGGCGGCAGAACGTCGATCACGCCGCGTTCCAGCAGGTTCACGCCATAAACCACCGCCAGTTTGCTGACCTGATCAAGCAGGAACGTGCCGATGGCGGTGACGGTCAAAATCCGCATGTCAGTGCCGGAAATGCCGCTGGCCTGTAAAGACCATGGCCAGGCCGCGCCCATTGGCCGCAGCGATAACCTCGTCGTCGCGCACGGATCCGCCTGGCTGGATGATGGCCGTGATTCCCGCATCGGCAATTGCGATGATGCCGTCTGCAAAAGGAAAGAACGCGTCCGAGGCAGCAACCGCCCCATGCGTCGCGCTGTCAGAGATGTCTTGTGCCTTTCGGGCGGCGATGCGGGTGCTGTCGATGCGGCTCATTTGCCCTGCCCCGATGCCGACGGTGGCCCCATCATGGGCAAACACGATGGCGTTGGACTTCACGTGCTTGGCGACGGTCCAGGCAAAGAGCAGGTCGTCCAGTTCCGCTGTTGTGGGCGCTCGGTCTGTCATCACGCGCAGATCGGCGGGTGCCACTGCGCCATTGTCGCGATCCTGCACAAGGAAACCACCGGCCAAGTGCTTGAAGACCATTCCCGACGCGCCTGGGTCCGGAAGTCCGTCGGTTGTCAAAAGCCGCAAGTTCTTCTTTGCGGCAAATACCTGGCGCGCGGCATCGTCGGCACCGGGGGCAATTACTACTTCGGTGAACAGGTTGGCGATCTCTGCCGCAGTAGCGGGGTCAAGCGGCTGGTTCAGCGCGATGATGCCACCAAAGGCCGACGTCGGATCGCAGGCCAATGCCCGCCGGTAGGCATCGATCATCGTGGCCCCGCGCGCGACGCCGCAGGGATTGGCATGTTTGATTATGGCGCAGGCTGGCCCCTGGGCTGGATCGAATTCCGCGACCAGCTCAAATGCCGCGTCGGTGTCGTTGAGATTGTTGTAGGACAGTTCCTTGCCTTGCCATTGATGGGCGGTGGATACGCCCTGCCGGTCCGATCCGTCGGCATAAAACGCAGCGGACTGCTGAGGGTTTTCGCCGTAGCGCAGGGTTTGGCGCAGGGTTCCGGCAATGCTGCGGTGGCGTGGCGTGGGAACGCGGAAGGCCGCCGCCATCCAGTTTGACACGAAGGCGTCGTAGGCTGCAGTGCGCGCATAGGCCTGCGCGGCCATCACCTTACGAAAGGTGCCGCTCGTGGCCCCGTCATGCGCTGCTAGCTGATCGGTCAGCGCAGCATAGTCGAGGGGGTCGGTCACCACGGTGACAAACCGGTGGTTCTTGGCGGCTGCGCGGATCATCGCCGGCCCGCCGATATCGATATTCTCAATGCAGGTGGCAGTGTCCGCGCCACGGGCCACGGTCGCCTCGAACGGATAGAGGTTGACGATCAAGAGGTCGATCGGCTCGATCCCGTGCGCTGCCATGGCGACAAGATGTTCGTCATCGTCGCGCAACGCCAGCAACCCGCCATGCACTGCCGGATGCAGCGTCTTGACACGGCCACCCATCATTTCGGGAAACCCAGTCACGTCTGACACATCGCGCACGACAAGACCTGCTGCGCGCAGCATGCCTGATGTCCCGCCGGTCGAGATCAGTTCCACGCCCATCCGCGCCAAAGCCCGGGCCAGTTCCAGCAATCCCGTCTTGTCGGATACGGAAATCACTGCACGTCCGATGGGCACTAGGTCGGGCATGGCAGGTCTCCCTCAGGCTTCAGGACGTGACAGGTCCGTCATCCCGGTCAAAATCGCGGATCGCAAGCGGAGTATCCTGTGCCTTGGCCAAGGTCCAGCCTATCCGGGTATCGAACTCTACCGCCTGCCGCGTCAGGATGATCTGGCGGGTCGGACGCAGACTGATGCGGCCCTTTTCCAGGTAGATCGATGGCTCCAAGGACAGTTCTGCCTGCCCATCATGCCGAAACACCCAGATCTCGCCGCTTTTCAGCGCCAGCGAAATTGCCGTGCCTCCCATGTCGACGGCGCAGTCCACATCCGGATGAATATGGAACCGCAATGAGACTGCAGCCCCTTTCAGGGTTGTGCGGGTCAAGACCGTCTCGAATTTCTGTCGCTCTTCGGACGTGGCGGCCAGCAAGGATTCTTCGCCCGTCAGGTGTCGGCCGTCGGGCGACAAAAGCAGGCGGCGGGTTGCAATCAGCCCGTGGGTATGCGCCCAGCCGTCATGCGACACGATGATCTCGACGCCGGCCGGGCCGGAAAACTGGCGCAGCGCTGTGATGCGAGCGCGGTCTGTCAAACGCTCGGCCGCATTGGTGGATTTGCCAAAGCGCGACGAGGAACTGCCGTCGATCGACATGACCGAATGCGATTGGGTGGCACGTCCGGCCAGCCGCCAGTCCGACCCAAAGGGCAAGCCTGATCCGCAGTTTACGATCACGGGGCGTCTGCCGGAGGTCATCTCGAAGGCCGCCGTGGAGGCATGCGATGTGGCGCTGGCCGCGCCAGAGGCAGGGGCGGTGGCGTCGACGATGACAGTTGTTCGCCCCCCCCCCAGTCGGGCAAATCCCATGGCAAGGTCGGGATGGGCCTGAGGTCTGCACCCGCTGGCAGCAAGGGCGCGGTCCAGATGGCCTTCCATTCCGCGACCGCCGCCATGAAACCGGGCAAGCCCGCCATCGGCATGGCGCAACGCGCGCAGGGCGGGTGCCATGCGTTCAATCGCGGCGACATGGGCCGGTCTTGCTCCGCGACCTGCCTCGCCCAATGCCTGACTGGTCCAGATCAGCAGGGTAAAGACATCAAGCAGTTCTTCGGGGTTCCTGGTCGGGATGCCACCATTGGCGTCGATCTCCCGGCTGCATTCCTGGTCAAGGGCGGCTTCGGCTGCATCGACATGGTGGCCAAGTCCGGTCAGGGACAACCCGGCATAGATCAGGCCCGTCAACGCCTCGAACCGCGGAAGGCCGGGGGCAGCGGCGGACCAGCGTTGTTCAAGATACGCGGTCTGGCGCGAGATCGACCGATAATAGGCATCCGAAGCCGCCTTGTCACGAGTGCTCAACAACATGATGGCGTGGTGGACCCAGCGGATCAGCCGCCGTCCAGTCAGGTCAGGTGTCCATCCGGGGCCGGTGCCCTGTCCGTAGCGGGCGATCCAGTCCCAGGTCCAGTCCTGCGCGCGGGCACGCGCGACGCCGTCACCCAGGGCTGCCAGGTCGTCCAGCCAGACAAAACCGTGCGCGGCCTGCGCAAAGGACGGATCGGGCGCAACTGCGTCCCAAAGCGATGTGCCGGGTGCCTGGACTAGATGGCCCGCCAGGTAGATGTTACCTGCGACCAGTTGCTTGCCGCGCGCAAAAAGGCCGATGCTTTTGGGTTCGGGTTGTGACACGAAACCCTGGGCCACCGGCCCCCTGCCTGCGCGCCAGCTGGCCCAGCGGTTGCGCCACGCCTCGGCCCGGGCAGAGATCTGGTCGGTCGCGCTCACTGCTCACCTGTTTACGTCTTTGCGTCGCCCGGTTTCGGGTCTTGACCAGAGGATAGCTTTGACCACGGGCGAAGTCACCCCTGTCGAATGGTGTGCGGTCTGTCAGGCCAGATGGTCGATCCGCGCCATGTATTGCGACAGGCGCCCAACCTCCGCAAGCCAGGCCGCCAATAGTCGCGCGTCATGCGGCGCGGCATGGACACCGGCCGGAATTTGCCGGGTCAGCACGGCCTCGACTGCCAGCGACACCGGAACAGAGACAAGCCGCCCCATCGCCGTCCCACGGACGTCGCCATGCGCATCCAGGGCCCAGGTTTCGTGATGGACCGGCTTGCCGTCTCGCTCGGCCCGAAGGCTGACGAACAGCACGACTCGGTCAGGCTCACCTTCTCGATAGGCGTTGTCGCGCCAGAATCCAGCCGCCATCTCGGCAAGACGGGCCTCGCCGTTGGGGCCGGACAACGTCTCGATCTCGGCAAAGACGGGGGACCAGGCATCGGCCCAGCCGTTCAGCCGGATCGTGCCGCGCACAAAGTCGCGCACCTTCCAGTCGGGGTCAAAACGATAGTCCGCCATGAAAGGATAACTGTCGCGGTTCGGATAAACCTCAAAGCTTTCCGGCTGCGGGAGGGGGGCGTCATAGCGGGTGATGGCATCCCATGGGCGGGTAACCCGCAACTCACTGAAATTGCGTAGTGATCTGGACGGGGAGCGCAGCGCCTTGAGTACGCCCAGCGGTGACCAGCTGAATTTGTACCGGAAGGCGTTCGGGATCTTTGGGACCCCGCCGCAATAGGATGTAAAGCTTAGCACGTTGTCGACATGATAGGATTTCGAGGCACGGTATCGCGCGACAAGATCATGCGCCATCAGATGGTCGATTCCGGGATCCAGCCCAACCTCGTTCACCGATACCAGTCCTGCAAGCCGAAAGGCGTCATCCAGGGCGCGCATTTCAGGTGCGATGTAGGAGGACGAAACAAAATGCGCGCCCTTCTCAAGGCAGGTCTGCGCGATTGCGACATGCTGGTCGGCAGGCAGCATGGAAATTGCGACGTCCCCGGGGGCAATTGCCAAGGCCAAAGCGTCGGGCGAATAGGGACGGATGTCCTGGGTCAGGTCCCCGACCACGTCGCGCGCCTTTTCGACCGTCCGGTTCCAGACGATGACCTTGTGGCCCGCTTCGATCAGCCTGCGCAAGCCCGGCCCCGATGAAAGGCCCGTGCCGCACCAATGGATCGTCATGGCAGTCTACTCCCTAAAGTGATGCGACGGCGCGGTCGAATGCGACCTTTGCCCGGCCCCAAACCCCTGACGTCAGACTGTCGAGGGTCATGAGCGAGGGCAAGAGCTGTGCGGCATAATCTTCGCTGCTTTCGACAGGCAAAAGCGAGGGAAGATTGTCGATGGCCGTGACATCCAGTGGCGGGGCGTCCGCGACACGCAAGGCGGGTGCATCCCAATCGGTCGTGCGGTCATAGACCTTGATCGGCGAGAAATCCGAGGTGGGGTCGCAGGCAATGTCCCCGATGACCCGCAAGGCACGTGGGTCCGTTCTGGCCGATGCAGGCACAAAGACGGGACAGCCGGGGCGGGCGAGGATGCAGTTGAGAAAGATTTCGTGCTGCAAGATCTGGGGGAAGGGTCCGCCCGACGCTGTTTCGGCCATATCCCATTTTGTCACGGGAACACCGACAGCCTCGCAAAGGTCCGCAGCACCAGTACCAACACGCCCCTGCGCCCCGATGATGATGGCACGGGGGTGGGCAAGATGTCCAAGCTCGCTTGCAAGGTCAGATAGCAATGCGGATTTTCCTGTGTATTTGCGAACCGGACCAGCGAGACTACCGCGCGTTTGTGCAGCCCAGCATTTCAGGGCAACGGCCGCCCCTGCATATCCCGCCCAGTAGCCGAACGCCGCGACACGTCGACCGGCATCGTCCACCAGATATTCGAGATCATAGAGCGTGCCGCCACCCGCCGCGAACCGCTTCAAAAGAAGACGACCTGCGGGTTGACCCTTGTAGGCATGGCCAAACATGATGTGCCGGTGACTGAGGGGCGATGCATCATCGGGTAATTCCTTGAGACCGAATATGATTGCTTCTGCGGGTGCTTGTGGCCACGAGTTCTGGGCGACAATCTCGCAGCCTGCATCCCGGTATCCCTGAATGGGGATCGCCCTGACATCGCTTTGCTCGATCGAGACATGGATGCCCGCCTTGACGAGCGCCTGCGCGCCCTTGGGGGTCAGTCCGACACGTTCTTCGTTCGGGCGCTGTTCGGCGCGCACCCATAGATGTGTCATTTTGGCAGGCTCCAGTTTCGAAAGGGGGCGTTTTTCAACTTTTCGTGCAATAATGCGTTTGATTTGAATCGCCTATCTGATTCTGCAATGACGATGTCTGTCTGCGACTGGCGTCGGTTCTTGACGACAAAATGATTCTTCGCGTGCCCGTCATGGGCCATGGATGACGCGAATCTGGGGTGTACCGTGCGATTAAAAGTGATGGTTGCAAGTCTGGCGCTGGTGGCTGCAGCTGCCGCCGGGGCAGGTTTTGTTTTTCGAACCGATAAGCTGACCCTCGAAGAGTTTCAGGCGCGCTACGAGACGCCGCTTGAGGCACCGGCTGGGCCTTTGGTGGTCTATCACCTTGGGCACAGTCTGGTTGGACGGGATATGCCGGCCATGCTGGCGCAACTCGCACCGGGTCAGGACTATGCAAGTCAACTGGGTTGGGGGGCGTCGCTGCGCAACCACTGGAGCGACGAAGTGCCGGGATTTGAAAAAGAAAACGCCAACCCGCGTTTTGAACCCGCGGCTGAGGCGTTGGCGTCTGGGCGTTTTGACGCGGTGGTCCTGACCGAGATGGTCGAGATCAAGGATGCGATCAAGTATCACGACAGCGCCAAATACCTGACATCGTGGACCAGACGCATCCACGAAGGCAATCCCGACGCGCATGTCTATCTTTATGAAAGTTGGCACAAGCTTAGTGATCCTGCGGGATGGCTGGAGCGGCTTGACGGCGACCTGCCGGAGTTCTGGGAGGGAGAACTGTTGCGCCCTGCGATGGCTGACGAAGACTTGGGCACCATCTATGTCATCCCTGGCGGTCAGGTGATGGCAGCCTTTGCACGCGAGATCGACGCCGGAAAGGTCCCGGGCATGCGCCACCGCGAGGAGCTGTTTTCCCGCAATGACGATGGCAGCCTGGATCCGCTCCATTTAAATGATCTGGGCGCCTACCTGATCGCATTGACGCATTATGCCGTGCTTTACCAAAAGTCGCCCGTCGGACTTCCACATGCGTTAAAGCGGGCTGACGGGACACCGGCAGTTGCGCCATCTTCTGAAGTGGCCCGCAAAATGCAGGAAGTGGTCTGGAACGTTGTCACAAACTATCGTCCGACTGGCATCGGGCGTTTGCCCGCAGGCTGAGAGGTCAAAGAATGTCCGTGTTTCTGGCGCTTGCAGAGATCCTGTTTGTCGGGGATGGCCGGCTGGAGCGCGACCTGCCCGGATTGGTTCAGGCAGGTCTGCTCGCTATGGGCGGAACATTGTCGGTCGCGACCGATTTCATTGATGGCGGAGCGCTGCAGTACAATCTTGATACCCCGACGCAGCCCTACCCAAATGCCAGCCCCCCCATCGTCGAGGCGATCAGCGAGCTGAAAAAGGGCGAGACACGGGCGTTGATCCTGTCCGAGGCTACGCCCTTGGACAAGATCCTGCGCTGGCATGACCCCGTCGAGGCGCTTGTCACCTATGCAGCGATAGCGCGCGCAGCCAATCCCGATACCCGGGTCTTTTATACCGAAACGTGGCAAAGTCTGAATTCCGGGACGGGACCGGCAACGGAACAGGATCCGGCATTTGATATCCCCTGGCGCGAGCGAATTGCGACCGAAGGGGATATCTGGCGCGCGATCACCGCCAAGGCTAGTGAAGACCCCCTCGGCGGGCCGGTCGAAATGATCCCGGTCGGTCGGGCGATGGGGCGGCTTGCCGACGAGATTGCGGCGGGCAATGTGCCGGGAATTTCATCGATTAACGAGCTTTTCCAGGATGAACTGTCGCCAAATGGGCGCGGCATGTATTTCGTGGCGATGGTCGAATTGGCAACTTTGACGGGGAAGTCGCCCGAAGGCTTGCCAGCGCGACTCTTGCGGACATGGCCCTCAAAGGAATGGGTGATAACGGACGAACAGGCTGCGGTCTTCCAGCGTATCGCCTGGGAGGAAGTGCAGGCTTTCCGGGACTTGCCGCCGGTCCAGCCGGTCAGCCTGTCCGGCGCAGCACCGCAACCCCAAGCCGAAGCAACCGAAGTGGCGGCCGCGCCCGAAGTCAAAGAAATTCCCGTGGCGCCCGTGCCCGATGTGATCGACCTGCCGAGCGTGACAAACCCATCGTTGTTCGTAGGCCTGGCACCTGTAGTCGACTGGTCGACGTCAGTGCCGTTTCTGAACCTGATGAAGACGGCTCGCCCCTGGGTCGGCCATGTCAAGGGAAACTGGGGCGGATGGGAACATGACGACCTGGTCAAGGCTGGGGCGCTGGACGAAAACGGCTGGCCCAAGCGGATCCCCGAAGGACTTGGAGGCCTGTCTACGCTGGTCCTTACGGAAATGCCACGTGACGCTCTGGGGCTGCGGGGACGCTATGTCGTGCGGTATGACGGAACCGCCACTCTGGCCTTTGAAGGCAGCGGCACCATCGTTTCGAACGAGCCTGGCCGGTTGCTTTTCGACTATGAGCCAAGCGCAAGCGCCGTCATTCTGACCATCAGGGAAATGGACGAGACCGATCCATTGCGCAACATGACCATTGTTCGCGAAGATCGTGTCGCGGCATTTGATCAGGGGCAGATCTTCAATCCGGATTGGCTTGCACGGTTGCGCGGGGTCGAAGGGTTGCGCTTTATGGACTGGATGCTAACAAACAATTCGCGGCAACAGCGGTTCGCGGATCGGCCCAAACCCGCCGATTATACCTGGACCCGCCAGGGGGTGCCGCTGGAAATCATGATCGCGCTTTGCAATGAGTTGAAGGCCGATCCGTGGTTCAACATCCCACATCTTGCCGATGACGACTATGTGCGCCAGTTCGCGCAGATGGCGCATGACGGCCTAGAGCCGGGTCGCAAGACATGGGTGGAGTTCTCGAACGAGGTCTGGAACTGGCAGTTCCAGCAGGCGCAATGGGCCGAAGACCAGGGGCGGGCGCGTTGGGGCGAAGAATACAAGTGGGTTGACTTCTATGCGCTGCGGGCGAGCGAGGTCGTGGCAATCTGGACGGATGTCTATGGCGCGGATGCAGACAAGCAACTGGTGCGGGTGATCGGCACTCATCCCGGTTATCTGGGAATAGAGCCGCAAATCCTGGATTCTCCGATGGTGCGTGGCGAAGGCAAGCCTGCCCCGGCAAAGAGCTTCGATGCCTACGCGATCACAGGGTATTTCTCTGGCGGGCTGGGATCGGAAAAGAAGGTGGCAACGATCCGCGAATGGGTCGGGGAAAGCGTTGCTGCTGCGGAAATGGCGGCCGCGAGCCAGGGTTTGACCGGTGACGACGCAGCAGCCTATGTGGCGGCGCACCGCTTTGACGAGGCGATACCAAAGGTTGCACAGGAATTGCGCGACGGCAGCCTGACTGGCGATGATGAGGACACCTTGGTCCGAAACACGGACCATGACTTTCCCTATCAGGCGGATGTTGCCGCAAAACACGGGCTGAAGCTGGTGATGTATGAGGGCGGCAGCCACGTCGTCGGACTTGGCGATGCCATCGACGACAACCTGCTGACCGAGTTTTTCACGGCGCTGAACTATTCTCCGGCGATGGGCGAGATGTACCAGGACCTGTTGAAAGGCTGGGCCAAGGTGTCCGATCAGCCGTTCAACCATTACGTTGATGTGGGCGCGCCGAGCAAATGGGGCAGCTGGGGGGCGATGCGCCATCTTGGCGACAACAATGCGCGCTGGCGGGCGCTCGCGACCGGATGCGACGGTTGCTGAGCGTCATCATTCCCGCCTCGAACGAAGAAAACTATATCGGGCGTTGTCTGCAGGCGTTGTTTGCGTCCGCGCCGGTGGCGATGCCCGTAGAGGCCATCGTTGTCGCCAATGGCTGCAGGGACAGGACCGCCGACATGGCGCGTGCGCAGGCTGCACTGGCGGCTCAGTCGGGCTGGACGCTGACGGTGTTGGATCTGGCGCAAGGCGGCAAACCCGCAGCGCTGAATGCCGGGGACGACGCCGCATCGGGGGATCTGCGGGTCTATCTGGATGCTGATATCGTTGTCAGTGCCGGAGTCATGGCGCAGGTCGCCACAGCGCTGGCGGTTGAGCGCTCGGTCTATGTCGGTGCAATGCCTGTCATTCCGCGTGCGGACAGCTGGGTGACTCGCGCCTATGGTCGTTTCTGGTCACGGCTGCCTTTTGCCAAAAGCGTGGCGCCCGGTTACGGTCTTTTTGCGGTCAACAAGGCCGGGCGGCAAAGATGGGGCCAGTTCCCGGCAATCATCTCGGACGATACTTTTGTGCGTCTGCAGTTTGTGCCTACGGAACGGGTGCAGGTGCCCGCGCCCTATGACTGGCCGATGATCGAAGGTTTCCGCGCCCTTGTTAGGGTCCGGCGGCGCCAGGATGCTGGCGTCAAGGAGCTGGAAGCAATCTATCCCGGCATAATGGAACGAGAAGGCAAAGCCCGGCTGACCAAAGGGCGGCTGTTGAGTTTGGCAGTCGCAGATCCGGTAGGGTTTGCGACCTATGCTGCGGTTTCGCTTGCAGTTCGGCTGAAACGCGGCGCCGCAACATTCACGCGGGGCAGGTAAGTCGCAACTGCGGCAATGCACAGACTGTGCGCGGGAGCGGGCAGTTATCCCAGGTCAGAAAACGCCTATCTGCGCTGCAAAGGTGCGGGCGCCGGATTTTCGACCTACCGGATAAAGGAGTGGATGATGGACAAGACTATCCCCGGACTGCACCACGTTACGGCGATCTGCGGCGATCCGCAGGACAATCTGGACTTTTATCATGGCACGCTGGGCCAAAAGCTGATCAAGAAGACGGTCAATTTCGACGATCCCGGGACCTACCATCTTTACTACGGCGATGCGGTGGGCAGTCCGGGCACGATCCTGACGTTCTTTCCTTTTGTCGGTGCGATTCAGGGGCGCGCAGGCCCGGGCATGGCCTCGGCCTATGCATACGCATTACCCAAGACTCAATTCGACACGATCATGGAAACTCATGCGCTGACGCTGGAAGGACCGGACCGCCTGACGGAACGCTTCGGCGACCGGGTGATCACGCTGCGGGATACCGATGGGGCGCCCGTCGAACTGATTGAGGCGGGCGACGACGCTGATGGTCACGGCTTTCATTCGGTCACTTTGTGGGAACGCGATCCCGAACCGACGGCCAGACTTTTGACAGACGTATTCGGTTACGTGACGGTGGGCGAGGAAAGGCAGACCAGTGGTAACCGGCTGCGTCTGCGCGCGCCAGGACAAGCGCGCGGCAACATCATCGATATTGTCCGCCGGGACACCTCTGTCTCAGGGCGATCCGGCAAAGGCACTATCCATCACGTTGCGTTTCGGGCGACGACACAGGATGCGCAGAACGCCTGGCAGGACCGACTTGCCACTGCAGGCCACCGGACCACAGACGTCATCGACCGGCAGTATTTCAATGCGATCTATTTCCGGGAACCGGGGGGAGTTCTTTTTGAAATCGCCACAGACCCGCCCGGCTTTGCCATCGACGAACCCCTGGCGCGGCTTGGCTCAAATCTGATGTTGCCTGCGCAGTATGAGCCGATGCGAGCCCGGATTGAACAGGTTCTGCCGCCCCTGAAGGCGCGGACATGATCCGGGTCGGGCCGGTCAAAGGGGCCAAAGCCGGGATCGTGCTGGCGCATGGCCGCGGTGGAACCGCAGCAGGAATACTGGACTTTATGTCCATGGCGGGGTTGCCCCAGATAGCCGCCATCGCACCAGAGGCCCCTGGGCAGAGCTGGTGGCCAACCTCTTTTCTGTCACCGATGCAAGCCATGGCCCCGTTTGTCCTGGCAGGCACAAAGGCTATTCTGGACGGAGTTGCGGCCTTGGAGGCCGATGGCATTGCACGCGACCGCATCTGGCTGGGCGGATTCAGTCAGGGTGCATGTCTTGCGCTGGAAACGCTTGCCCGCCATGGGCAGGGCCTTGCGGGCTGTTTCGGGTTTTCGGGCGGTTTGATTGGCACCGCGGACCAGATGTCTACTCCTCAGCCCACCCTTTATGGCCACCGCGGTAAAAGTTTTGACTATGCCGGACGCCTGGACAATGCCCGGGTCTGGATTTCGGTTCACAAACAGGATCCGCATATCCCGCTGCGCCGCGTCGAAGAAACCGGTTCGACCTTGAGTGCGCTTGGCGCAGAGGTCCGGATACAAATCTATCCCGGCTCAGGGCATGGAATTTTGGCTGCTGATCTTGAGATCCTGCGCGACTGGCTTGGCGTTTGATCGCGGGGTTCAGCCGGAAATCTGGAGCGTAAACAGGGCGGACAGTTTTGCCGCCTCGGTGTCGATGTCGTGACGGGCAAGGACACGGCTGCGGGCCTCGGCCCCCATCTTGACCAGTTGGTCATGGGGCGTGCTGGCAAGACGTTCGATGGCCAATGCCAAGCCGGGGGCATCCCCGGCCGGAACAAGCCAGCCGGTGGTTTCGGTCACCAGTTCGGGAATGCCGGCGATGGAGGTCGCAATCGCGGGCCTACCTGCGGCAAAGGCCTCCATCACCACCATCGGCAGGCCTTCGGCAAACGATGGCAAGATCAATGCATGTGCCGCGGCCAGGCTGTTGCGCACGCCAGCCTCGTCCTTCCATCCTGAAAATGTCAGGGTGCCGGTC
Source organism: Rhodobacterales bacterium (assembly GCA_031430315.1). Taxonomy (GTDB): domain Bacteria; phylum Pseudomonadota; class Alphaproteobacteria; order Rhodobacterales; family Rhodobacteraceae; genus JAJNPS01. Next base: position 17,747 of record JANPBI010000203.1, read on the forward strand.
AATCCCAGAGATGCCGCGCGCGCCGTCAGGCTGGCGCGCAGGGGGCCATCGCCGACCAGTTCCAGTTGCAGGCCGGGCACATTCTCGCGTGCCAGAGCCAATGCCTCGATCAGCAGGGCAAAGCCCTTTTGTTCGGACAAGCGACCGATGGCGACCAACCGGGTCGGCCCGGACGGCATCGGTTTCGGCGCTGGGAACTTTTCGGGCTCGATGCCGCAGTGAACCACCTGCACCTTAGGCCACATTGCCGGGTCGATCCAACGCGACAACTGGCTTTTGCCAAAGCTGGAAATGGCGACGGCAAAAGCTGCGCGCTGCAGCTTTAGATCAAGGGCGAGCGCACGCGGGGCATCAAACTCTTCGGGTCCATGCGTGGTAAAGCTGTAGCCGGGGCCATCCAGCGCAAGGGCCAGCATCGCCACCGTGGCCGAATTGGTCCCGAAATGGGCATGGATGTGCCGCAGGCCCAGATCCGCGCTTCGCTTGGCTACAAAAGCCGCTTCGACAAGATAGATCAGGTGACGCAGCCTGCCGCCGGTTCCCGGGGTGCCCCCTGATCCGCGCTTGCCACAGATCATCGCCAGACGAAAAGCGGCTGCCGACTTTGCGGGCCGTGCGATCATCCAGCGCAGGGCCACAGGCAAAAGCGACCGGACACCCTGCTTCAGGACATATTCGGTCTTGCCCGCCTCGGCGACATCCGCCGCATCGACCAGGGGGGATTCCTCGGGACGCATGGCGAACCGGTGAACTTGCCAGCCCAGGCGCTCCAAGGCCAGGATTTCGCGGCGTACAAAGGTCGTCGAGGATCGTGGGTAGGTGTTGACCAGATAGCCAACCTTCATGATCGCCCGCCGATCGCATCCCGAGCTATGCCCACCATGCGCTGCGTGTCGAGAGACAGGTCCAACGGCACCATCGGGCTTTCGGTCTGCCCGCCGCGCACAAGATCGCAGAAATGGGCCAGCATCGGCACATGCGGGTCTGGGCCAAAGGGATAGCGCTCCGGCTTTGCCGTCTTGCGCCATTTGTTGAAGGTCCGCGCAATCGGGATGGATTTCAACCGGGACTGACACGCTTTGGCCGTTGGCCCGCTCTGCAGCGGCGCAAAGGACATCATCAACTTGTCTCCACCCAGTGAGGGATCCATGCGGATCATCCCGCCGCTGCAAGACAAGGTGGTCGCATTTGACAGCAATGCCTGAAAAG
>JANPBI010000204.1:0-1802 GCA_031430315.1 Rhodobacterales bacterium
GGATGGCTGAAGCGTCACATGTGGTTCGAGGCAGAGCTTCTGCCAGTGTTGCGGACAAGGGTCCGGGCGGTGATGGAGGATGCGACGTGACCGACCCGACCCCCCTCGACCTTGCCCACGCGGCGGCGGACGCGGAACCCGAACGCGAGGGCGCACGGCTGGCCTTTTACGCGCGGATGGCGGACGGCGAGATGTTCGTCCTTTTGGCGCGGGAAGCGGCAGGCGGTAGTGCCATCGAGCCGCGCATCTTTCCGCTGGAGGGTGGTCCCGTCGTGCTGGCCTTTGACACCGAAGCGCGGCTGGCGGGGTTTACGGGCGGTGTTGCACCCTATGCGGCGATGCCAGGGCGGGTTCTTGCCGCGCAACTGAAAGGGCAGGGGATCGGGTTGGGGGTCAACCTTGGCGTGGCCCCCTCTTCGATGCTGCTGCCCCCCGAGGCGCTGGACTGGCTGGCGATGGCGCTGGATACCGCTCCCGAAGAGGTACAGGCCCGCCCGATCCTCTTTCACGCGCCGACCGGCCTGCCCGAGGCGCTGATCGCCGCGCTGGACGCGGCGCTGGCACGGGCAGGGGGGCTGGCGGGTGGCGCATTGCTGGCCGGGGTGACGTATGAAGGCGGGCGGCGGGGCCACATGCTGGCCTATCTGGACGTGGTGCCGGGGGCTGAGGCGGCGCTGGCGCAAGCGGCGTCCGAGGCGCTGGTGTTTTCCGGTGTCGAGGCGGGCGAGATGGATGTGGCGTTCCTTGCGTCGGCCGATCCGGCGGCAGTGTCGATGGCGCGCGTGGCGCTACGGTTTGATCTGGCAGTGGCGGTTGCGGCACCAGCAGAGGTCAAGGCCGGACCTGGAATGGACCCGGCCAAGCCGCCGAAGTTGCGCTAATCAATCGGGCGGCGAGTCCTTTCGGACCGGGGTCGCCTCGTTGCATGTTTCCATTGGAACACCGCCGCAGAAATCCCTTGTTTCAAACGTTTTCCAATGCTTTGCTTTGGGCAATTGTTCCGGGTGGGTTTATGGCGTCGCTGAGTGTCCTTCGCACGATTTATCTTTGCCTTGCCGTCCTGCTTGGCAGCACCGCGACCGCGTCCGCCGAAGGCCGTCATGCCCTTGTCGTCGGCATCGACACCTATGAAAACGTGCCGTCGTTGCAAAAGGCCGTCAACGATGCACGGGCCGTCAAGGCGGCGCTGACGACCGCCGGGTTCGAGGTCCAGCTGGTCGAAGGTCCGGACCAGATCGGTTTTCTGGAGGCCATCGCCAGTTTCAGCGCCCGTATCGGGCCGGGGGATGAAGCGGTTGTCTATTACGCGGGCCACGGGGTGGAGATCGACGGGCGCAATTATCTTTTGCCGTCCGATGTGCCCGCCGCTGGGGCGGGGCAGGAGATTGTGCTGACCAACCGCTCCATTTCCGTGCAGGACCTGGTGGATGCGTTGCAGGCACGCGGCGCGCGGATCAGCCTGTTGATCCTGGATGCGTGCCGCGACAACCCCTTTCCCCGGTCCGGCACGCGCAGCATTGGTGGGACACGCGGTCTGGCGGCGGCACCGAAAGCCGAAGGGACGTTCATCCTATATTCGGCGGGCGAGGGAGAGACGGCGCTGGACCGGCTGTCCAATGGCGATCCGAACCCGAATTCCGTGTTCACCCGCGCGCTGGTGCCCTTGATTTCGGAACCGGGGCTACCCCTGCGCGAGGTGTCGCGTCAGGTTCGGTCCGAGGTGCGCAAGTTGGCGTTGACGGTGGATCATGCGCAGTTTCTTGCGGTATATGATCATCTGGATGGGGATTTCAGTTTTTCGG
>JANPBI010000205.1:0-11986 GCA_031430315.1 Rhodobacterales bacterium
GGGGGGGGGCGCGGGGGGGGCGGGGGGGGGGCGGGCCGCGCCTCGGAAGGTTGTTCGGCCTGCGGCATGGCGCGATGGGCGTAAACGGCAGCGGACGCGGCGCGGAGGTCGTCATCGGTGACATCGGTGCGACCGGACAGCGCGGCATGCGCGCGGGCGGCGGCCAGCGCCAGCATCGGCGCACGGAGTGACGTGATGCCAAGGGCAGCAGCAGCGGTGGTCAGTCGCACAAGCGCGTCGTCTGGCAGGGTGACGGCGGACAGACGCGCGCGGGCGGCGGCGAGGGTGGCGGGGTCAAGGTCGATGGGTGTGGTGTCGGACCAGACGATCCCGTCCAGATCGACGAACAGGCCAAGACGGTCGGTCAGCGCCGAGGCCAGCCCTTCGTCGGGTTCGGCCGCCTCGTCCAGGGCCACAAGCGGCCCGGTTCCCGCGTCCAGCGCGCCCGCCAGCCGCGCCGCCATACCGGAGGGGCAACGTTCCGCCATGGTCAGGATCAGCGTTCCGCCGTCCGCCAACAGGCCTTTGGTTCGCACCGGTTTGCCTGCCACCAGCGTGGCGGTGAAATCGAGACCGCCGTAGAGCGCGTCATCGGTCAAGCCCGGATGCAGCCGTCGCTGAGGTCCCGGCAGATGGTCCAAGGCGGCCGTGACCCGGTCGCGCAAAGGGCCGGCACGCGCACGCAGCCACAGACCGCCGAGGCCCTTGGGATCAATGGCCAAAAGTCGCAGGGCCAGCACGGCACGCTCCCACGGGTCGGGGGAGGGGGCGTCAGCCATCAGGGCAGAACTTCGGCTACGATCCGCGCGACACGGGCACCGGACCCCGCTTCGTCCAGCGGATCGCGGCGGAGGCGATGGCTTAGCGACATCGCGGCCACCCGGCGCAGGTGGTCGCGGGAAAGGGTTTCGGCGCCTTCGCAGGCGGCCAGCGCGCGGGCGGCGCGCAGCAGGGTCAGTTCACCCCGCAATCCGTCCGACCCGAGCGCGATGCACAGTGCGGCGCAGTCATGGAGCGCGGTATTGGGGGTCTTGAGGTTGGGCAAGGCTTCGCGCGCCGTCAGGATGGACTTGCGCAAGGCCGCATCCTTGGGCCGCCATTTGCGCATGAAGGCGTCATGGGCGTTTTCATAGGCATCCCGGCGCCGGATGACCTCGATCCGTGTCGCAATATCGCGGGGGCTGGTGACGTCGACCGATAGGCCGAACCGGTCGAGAAGTTGCGGGCGAAGTTCGCCTTCCTCGGGGTTGCCGGACCCCACCAGAACGAACCGTGCAGCATGGCGGATGGAAAGACCGTCGCGTTCGACGACGTTCTCGCCCGATTGCGCGACGTCGAGGAGAAGGTCGACGATGTGATCCTCCAAAAGGTTCACTTCGTCGATATAGAGGTAGCCCCGGTTGGCGCGCGCCAGCAGACCCGGCTCGAACGCCTTTTGGCCGCGTGTCAGGGCGCGTTCGATGTCGAGGGCACCGACGACGCGATCCTCGGTCGCGCCGAGGGGCAGGTCGATGACGGGGGTGGGGCGTTTGACAATCTTGGTGGAAGTGACCTCGGCCCAAGGCGGGCAATCCTGGGGACGGGCGGAATTTACCGGGCAGCCTTCGACCACCGCGATTTCGGGCAGCAGGGCCGCCAGCGCTCGGACGGCGGTGGATTTGCCGGTGCCCCGGTCGCCAAAGACGAGGACACCACCGATGCCGGGATCGACGGCAGTCAGCACCATTGCCAATTTCATCGTCTCCTGGCCCACGATGGCGGAAAACGGAAAGGGCTGTCGGCTCATGCAGGGGCTTTCTCTGGTCGTCTGTTGGCAAGGGGGGGGCCACCGTTCCAACGGCCTTCGGTCCCGATGACGCGGAACCTTGCATAAAGCTCTTCGGCAAACCAGTTGCCATCGCGCACCGCCTGAATGGCGCGGCCATGCGGGCCATCGCCACGCGCGAAATGCGCCATAGCGGCGGCATCTGGCCAGATCGAGAAGGTGACCTGATGTAAAAGCGGCACCTCGCCGATGCCGATCTTGAAGGCGACATTGGGATCATCGCCGATGACCGCCGAAATGCCGGGAACGCGCGCCCAGAACCGCAAGGCACGGCTGGGTTTGATGGTCGCGCGCGTCAGGGCGGCAATCGCAAGGACTTCGTTGGCCACGGCAGCGCCAGGATCGGGCAGGAAGGGGTTCACGCCGGCCCAACTGCCGCGGGACGACACCGGGTCCAGAAATACGGTGAAATTTTCATCGGCCCTGGCCCGCCAGCGTTGCCAGACCGGGTTGCCCTGGACCCTTGCGCGGGCGGTCGCCTCGTCCGGCCAGACGGCCAGGATCGACCAGACGGCCCAGTTCGGGCGCGGGGTGAACCCTTCGCCGGTGCCCGATCCGCACAGCTTCCAGAACAGGGCATGGGTCTCGCCCCGCATCGTCAGGCGCGCCAACGCCATCTGCCCGATGACCCAGACCCGCATGGACAGGCGGTCGAAGCGAAAGAAGCTGAGGCTGGCGACGGGAATGATCTGCCCTTTCTGGACGGTGTGTCAGAGAAATCTTACAGTGATTTGCCCAAGGGGAAAGAGAAAATTCCCTCTGCAAGCTGCGACATGGACGCATGTCTGCGCGACTTGTAAATTAAGTTAGACAGTCTATCATCCCGAATATGAGTAATGGATCCTATATTCTGGGACGGGACGGCACGGGTGCTGCGGCATCGCGCGCCGTGGTGATCGGGGCAGGTCTTGGCGGGCTTGCTTCGGCAATGCGGCTGGGGGCCAAGGGCTACCGGGTGACGGTCATTGACCGGCTGGACCGGGTAGGCGGGCGCGGGTCGTCGATTTCCCAGGGCGGGCACAGGTTCGACCTTGGGCCGACTATCGTGACCGTGCCGCAGGTGCTGCGGGAGCTTTGGGCTGCCTGCGGGCGGGATTTCGACCTGGATGTGATCCTGAAACCGATGGACCCGTTCTATGAAATCCGGTTTCAGGATGGCGAGACCTTTACTATGCGGGGTGACGCGGCAGCGATGAAGGCCGAAGTCGCGCGGATTTCCCCCTCCGATGCAAAGGGCTACCAGAAGTTTCTGAAAGACGCGACGGCGCGCTATTCCTTTGGGTTCGAGGATCTAGGTCGGCGTCCGATGAACAAGTTGTGGGACCTGATCAAGGTCTTGCCCAAGTTCGCCTGGTACCGCGCTGACAGGTCGGTTTATGCCCATGCGGCGGGCCGGGTCCGCGACGAGCATCTGCGATTTGCGCTGTCCTTCCATCCGCTGTTCATCGGGGGGGATCCGTTCCGCGTGACCAGCATGTATGCGCTGGTCAGCCATCTGGAGGCGGCGTTCGGGGTGCATTACGCGATGGGCGGGGTGCAAGCGATTGCCGACGCGATGGTCGGGGTGATCCGCGATCAGGGTGGCACGGTCGTCACAGAGGTCGAGGCAGATGAGGTGATCATTGCCAAGGGGCGCGCGGCAGGGGTGCGGCTGACAACGGGCGAGGTGCTGGCAGCGGATGTCGTCGTGTCGAATGCCGATGCGGGGCACACCTACGACCGTTTGCTGCGCAATGGGCCAAAGAAACGCTGGACGCCCGCGAGACTGAAACGGACGCGGTGGTCGATGGGGCTGTTTGTCTGGTATTTTGGCACGCAAGGAACACGCGACATGTGGCCCGATGTGGGTCACCACACGATTGCGGTCGGCCCCCGCTATGGTCCGCATATCAAGGACATCTTCCGGCGCGGCGTGCTGGCCGATGACATGAGCCTTTATGTCCATCGCCCGTCTGTCACAGACCCGTCTGTCGCACCGGAGGGGGGCGATACATTCTACGCCCTGTCGCCGGTGCCGCATCTGGGCCACAACGCAGCTGACTGGGCGACCGAAGCAGAGCCGTATCGCCTCAAGATGCTGAAAATGCTGGAAGAACGGATGATGCCTGGCCTGTCAAAACACATCTCTGAAAGCCTGGTCTTTACGCCCGAGACGTTCCGCGACCGGTATCTGTCGCCCTATGGCGCGGGGTTCTCGATTGAGCCGCGCATCCTGCAGTCGGCGTGGTTCCGCCCGCATAACGTGTCCGAAGAGCTGCCGGGGCTGTATCTGACTGGTGCAGGCACGCATCCGGGCGCCGGAGTGCCAGGTGTTATCGGCACTGCCGAAGTGCTGGCAAAGCTGGTGCCCGATGCGCCGTTAAGGTCGGGGGTTCCGTTGCCGATGAAAGTTGCCGCTGAATGATCGCGCCCGCCGACATGGATTGGTGCCGCGATGCGATCCGCACGGGCTCGCTGTCCTTTCATGCCGCCTCGCGGCTGCTGCCGGAAAAGGTGCGCGCGCCTGCCCTGGCGCTATATGCTTTCTGCCGGATCGCGGATGATGCGGTGGACGAGGGCGACGACAAGGCGGATGCGGTCCTGACGCTGCGCGACCGGTTGGCACTGGTCTATGAGGGGAGACCCCGCAATGCCCCCGCCGACCGCGCCTTTGCCGGGGTGGTCGAGGCGTTCGAGATGCCGAGCCAGCTGCCCGAAGCTTTGCTGGAGGGGCTGGCCTGGGACGCCATCGGGCGGCGCTATGACACCCTGTCTGGGGTGCTCGACTATTCCGCGCGGGTGGCTGCTGCCGTTGGGGCGATGATGTGCGTGCTGATGCGGGTGCGAAACGCCGATGCGTTGGCGCGGGCCTGCGATCTGGGTCTGGCGATGCAGCTGACCAATATTTCGCGCGACGTGGGCGAAGATGCGCGGGCCGGGCGGCTGTACCTGCCGCAGGACTGGCTGCGCGCGGGCGGGGTGAAGCCCGAGGATTTCCTGGCGGATCCGCAGGCGACCCCGCTGGTTCGTGCGTGCACGGCACGCCTGCTGGCCGAGGCCGACCGGCTTTATCGCCGCGCCGAGGCAGGCGTGCCGGCCTTGCCAAGTGCCTGCCGTCCCGGAATTTATGCCGCGCGGCATATTTATGATGGCATCGGGGGGGCGGTGCGCCGCGCGGGGTTCGACAGCATCACTCGCCGCGCCCGGACGACGGGTACGCAAAAGATCGGCTGGCTCGGTCTGTCGCTTGTCCGCTCTGGCCTGTCCATCGTCACACCGCAAGCCGCCGTGCTGCACGCCGCCCCGGCACCCGAGGCGGCATTTCTAGTAGCGGCGGCGGCCCGGACATCGCCCAGACGCGCGCGCAGCGATGCGTTGTTGCAGGTGCTGTCGCAGCTTGAGGCGCGTGATCGCGGAATGCCAGGCAGGCCAGCCCGGTCTTGAACTGGTTGGAAAACAAGCGCAGCTCGTCTATCTGAACCGCAATGGGTTTTGCGGCAATGGATGTGCATTTCATGGATTCGGTCGTTTTTGCCACCTTTGTTCTTGCCTGCGGCGGGGCGGCGGCCTCTGGCGCGCTGTTCCCGCCCGGTCCGTGGTACAAGACCTTGGCGCGGCCCAGTTGGACGCCGCCCGATTGGGTGTTTCCCGTGGTCTGGTCCAGCCTTTATCTGTTGATGGCCGCTGCCGCTGCCCGGGTCCACGGCCTGCCGGGATCGGGGATTGCGCTGGGCCTATGGGCCGCACAGATCTCGGTCAGCACGCTTTGGTCGCCGGTCTTTTTCGGCCAGCGCCGCTTGCGCGCCGGGTTGGGGGTTTTGGTTGCCCTGTGGATTCTGGTGGCGATGACGACGCTGGCGCTGCTGCGGCTGGATCTGGTCGCGGGCCTGTTGTTCCTGCCCTATGTGGTCTGGGTCACCATTGCCGGGGCGCTGAATTACTGGATCGTCCGGCACAATCCCGGCGTTCAGCCTGCCTGATCCGGGCGCTTGGCCGCTAAAAGCCACAGACCGGCAAGGCCAAGCGAGATCAGCGCGTTCCATCCCGCCATCGAGATCCCCCACATCGACCAGGCGATGGCATCACACCGCGCCGGGGCGGCTACATCGGCATTGGGGTCCAGAAGGTCATCGACCGACAGCCCGCTGATTGAGGCGCCGCTGCAGGTTGACAGACCTTCCCACCAGCCCTGTTCGACGCCGACGTGAAACACCGCGATCCCCGCCGTGGCCAGCACCGCCGCAGCCCCAAGCCAGAGCAGCGTACGGGGACGCCAGACCATTGCGACCAGACCAATGGCAATGGCCACCATGTGCGGATAGCGCTGCCACCAGCATAAGGTGCAAGGCTGCAACCCGCCCAGATATTCGAACGCAAAGGCACCGGCCAACACGGCCGCCGAGCCAAGCAAGGCGAAAAGAACAAGATTGAGGCGGGTCAAAGTCATTCGAGTCTCGGTTGCAGGCGATTGTCCTTTCTTCGCGTCCAGATGCGCCGCCGCCAAGGGCAAAAGGGTGGACTTCACAAAAAGGTGCGCCCGATGGCCGGTCTGTTGCGGTGCGGCGAGTAGACTGGGACACAGCGGACGATCGGCCTTTTGCGAAACTGGGCTTTTCATGGCACGATGCAACGGGTTAAGCTGACCGCCAGGAATGCAGGTGGTGTAGGGGAACGGTCATGGAGTGGCGCGGTCGGCGGGGCAGTCAGAATGTCGAGGATCGCAGGCGTTCCGGACCGAGTACGGGGGGCGTGGTTGGCGGTGGTGGGCTTGGCCTGGTGGTCATCGCGCTGATCGTCTGGGCCTTGGGGGGCGACCCGATGGCCGTGCTGCAGCAGGGCGGCGGGGTCGGGCAGATCCAGTCCGGAGGTGCGGAAATCACCGAGGCGGATGAAGAACGCGCCAAGTTCGTGTCGGTCACGCTGGCTGACACCGAAGAGGTCTGGGCCAAGATTTTCGACGAACAGGTGGGCCGTCCGTACGCGCCCGCGACGCTTGTGCTGTACAAAGGGGTCACGCAGTCAGGTTGTGGCAATGCCAGCGGGGCCACGGGGCCGTTCTATTGCCCGGTCGACAAGAAGGTCTATCTGGACACGGATTTCTTCACCACGATGGCCACGCAGATGGGGGCCAAGGGTGACTTTGCGGCAGCCTATGTGGTGGCGCATGAAATCGGCCACCATGTGCAGGACGAGCTGAACATTCTGGCAAAGACCACACAAATCCGCCAGCAGGTCAGCGAGGCGGAAAGTAACGAAATCTCGGTCCGGGTGGAATTGCAGGCCGACTGTCTCGCCGGGATCTGGGCGCGGTCGGCGTCCGAAATGTTCGGCTCCATCGACCAGACCGACGTGCAAGAGGCGGTAAATGCCGCACAGCAGATCGGTGACGATACGCTGCAGCGCAATGCCGGACGCCGCCCGATGCCTGACAGCTTTACCCACGGGACGTCGGAACAGCGGTCACGCTGGCTGATCACCGGCATGCAATCGGGCAAGCTGGAGGATTGCGATACCTTTGCGACCAATAACCTTTAGGTCGGGCCCGGTCTGCTGGCAATTTCGCGCATCTCGGGCTTGAGTGCGGCGCCCACGGCGACTATAGACAGCGTCGCCCCCGTCCGGCCCTGCCGGTCGCTACCATGGGGCAAAGGCGCGCGGGTGTGGCGGAATGGTAGACGCGGCAGACTCAAAATCTGTTTCCGCAAGGAGTGTCGGTTCGAGTCCGACCACCCGTACCATGTCCGGCGCGCGATCTGCCGCTGGCACAGGGCGCGCCAGGCCGTACCCGTTTGATTTCGGCGCTTTGACAACAACCAAGACAGGATTTGCGCAAGTCGGTCCGCGTATCGGTCGCGTTGTTTGCGCGTGTTACCGATCATCGCCGGCATTTCGTGCCGGTTGCTTTGCATGGCGATTCGCGAAGACCAGAACGTTAACTTTTCCGATCCGGCCACTGATCAGCTGCTGCACCGTGCTATTGGTTCCAGACTATGAACGACATGGCTTGCTGGAGCGATGCGAGACGCGAAAATACTTGGCAGAATTTTCACAACCTTAAATAGAAAAATTTATTTATGTGCTCGGCGCAGCATTAAGGATTTTTTTGCAACCTTAAAGCGAAAAACTATCTGTTCCGGATTGTTGCACGGATCATTGTAGACAAAGGGATCCCGCTTTGGCTAGTTCTGCTCTCCCTATGCGGGAAGTCGATTTTGTGAAGGCGATCGGGCTGTCATCTTGGCGGCCAGCCAGCACGACAGTTTGCACGTCTGCCCTCTTTGCGGAGGCGCCGTGCACCGGTATTCAGAAGGGGTCTACTGGGAAGACAAATTGGCTGCGGGGGCGGTCATGTATCGGGTGCATCTTGGCAAAAGATGCGCGTGGTGCTGATGTGTTGTCCCCGGCGCCAGGTCTGGCCCGGCGCGTCGCCCGGATCGGGTGGGCGGATACCATTCGGTCGGGTGGTCAGACAATGCCCAGCATCCCATACATCACTAGGCCCAAAGCGCAGCCGTTGCGAGCAGATGGTTGTGTCAGGACATGGTGTACGCCCCAACGGCGGCAGTCTGTCCGAGATGTTGGTCGGGTCAGCGCTTGCTGGCCTGGCGGAGAAGTGGGGCTATGGAATGCGACGGAATAACAATATGTTGGGTGACATTGGGGCCAAGGTAGATCGTGCCGCTGACTTGGGTCTTGCAACCGACGCGGCTGCTGTGATCCAGGCCCGACTGTCGGTCACGCCCTGTTTTACGCCCGGGACGTTGATTGCAACGCCACGGGGCGAAATGCCTGCCGAAAGCCTGAAGGTCGGCGACAAGGTCATCACGCGCGATAACGGGATCCGCCCCATCCTTTGGATCGGTCGCAATGACTTAAGTTGGCGCGACATGCAGACGAGGTCGCACCTAAAACCGGTGCTGATCCGCGAGGGGGCCTTGGGCGACGGGCTACCCGACCGCGACATGATGGTGTCGCCGAACCATCGCATTCTGGTGTCCAACCAGCTGACGGCGCTGCATTTCGACGAACCCGAAGTCCTGGTTGCTGCCAAGCATCTGATCAGCGGACTTGGGATGCAATCGATCGACAGTTTCGGCACGACCTATATCCACTTCCTTTTCGACCGGCACGAGATTTTGCTGTCGAACGGATGCTGGAGCGAGAGTTTTCAACCGGACGATTATTCCCTGAAAGGTTTGGGAAATGCCCAGCGCAGTGAAATTCATGAGCTTTTCCCGGACTTGAAAACCCGGAAGGGACCAGGACGATTTGGCGCCGCGCGTCGGATCTTGTCGCGCGTCGAAGCGATGCTTGTCACGAGGTAACGGTTTGTTGGGGTAGTACGAGTAAAGCTGGGATGTGTGGTTTGATAGTGATCGGGTCCAGTGTGGTAAAGAGTTTCTGGGTATTGGTGCGTTAATGGTTATGCAGCACGGGAGCCATTTTTTGTCACGTGGCTGTCGTTGGAAAAGGGCTCCCTTTGGGGGCCCTTTTTTCAGGGGATCGGGACTTTCCCCGGACCGGCAGACGACAAGTTTTTTCACATCGTTCCGGACCCGTCGGTTTCATTCCGAGGAAGGAAAGCTGACCGGAATGCCGGCGGGGCATCTGCCCCTTTTTTGCCTAGAAAAGACCGCAGCGTGTCATGGAATTGGCGTGGATCCGCTTGAAACCTGCGGCACAAAGCGTGTGACGCGGAATCTGCCAGGGGGCGGCAACCGGGTTGGCGCATCATGGGCATCCGGTGGGAAGCCGGAGGACAGGGGCGCCTGGTATTGTATTGCGGGACCTGACAAGCGCGGGTCGTTGGTAAATGGTGTTGAGGTTGACATGACGATTGCAGGCAAGAGTTTCTCGAAAACGGCCATTGGCCAGACCATTGCCAAGGTTAATCGGCTGGATGCCGTGCAAGCCGAAGGGGGCACGCCTCCTTTGGCGGCGACGCTGGACTGCATGTTCCTGGTCGATCCCAAGGCACAAATAGCCACTCCAAAGGGCGAAATGCCCGCCGGTCGTCTGATGCCGGGGGATTTGATCAGCACAAGATCGCATGGCGACCAGCCGCTGCTGGGGATTGTCCCAGTTACGCTGTCGCGCGACATGCTGATCGCGGCCCCCCGCCTGACACCGGTTTTCCTTGCCGCCGGATCCCTGGGACATGGCCTGCCGCTGCGGTCGCTGCAGGTCCCCCCTTCCAGCCGGATTGCCGGCCTTGACGGCGCCACCCATATGGGACCAGTGCCTGTCACGGATGTCGTAGGTCGCCATGGTATCGCGCGGATTTTTCCGGATGGGGCCAGCTATTTGCGCCTGGTGCTGCCCGTCTCTGCCCTGATGATGGTGGAGGGTGTTTGGTACGCCCCGAACCAAGTGGCCGACGATACGACGGCAGATATCTCGTTGAGTTGGCCGATTTCGTCGTGGCAGAAATTGGCGGCGGTTGCGCAAACACTGGTGCGACAGTCGCAAATTCAGGATCGCTAAGGGACATGACGACGGGCAGCAGGTTTGGTCCCTGTCGGCTGTTTTCCGCCCGTCAACACCGATATCTTGGAGAAATAACCATTTTGGCCCGAACGACAGGTCCGTCTGTCTTGAATCTGCCTGGTTTTTGCGGATTGATCTTTGACAATCCGTCTTTGCGTGCAAATGGCCCTTTTCGTGCAACCAAAAGGCACAGAGTGCCGAAACGCCGGATAAGGTCATCGTTGTCAAGGTTGTTTGCCCAGTGTGGACACCAGAATGCCGATGATGTTCACCCTGATTACCGTTTACCTTCCTGTCATGAACTGGTCGGGCCCCGCTGGGATGACACGGACCAAACAGAACGCGATCCCTGAGGAACGTAGACATGGCTAACATCCTGGGCACAGTCGTTGGGGACACGCTTGCCGGTGGTAGCGCGGACGATACCGTGCGCGGCTATGATGGCAACGACTCGCTTTCGGGCGGTGGCGGTGCAGACACGATCTTCGGCAATACCGGGAACGACACGCAGAATGGCGGCGATGGCGCCGATACCGTCGATGGCGGCTCGGGCAATGACAGTATTTTCGGGGGCATCGGCAACGATACGCTGACGGGGGGCGGTGCAGGGGTTGTCGGTGCGCCGCAGACCGGCACGGGGACCGTGGCAAACCCTTATGTCCTTGCCAGTTTTCGCAACACCGGTCTGGGCTACGGTACGGTTGCTGGCAGCAACTTTACCTATTCGACCGGCACTAACATCTTTTCCGTCTCGGCGACCGACAATGATGCGATCCTGAATGACTGGACCGCGGGCAACTATTACGGCACCGGCACGCCCGCGCAGAACAATGGCGACCCGACCTCGGTTGTCAGCGCCTCCAACATTCCTGGCCTTGCCGTTGGCGAGTTGCTGACGTCGGGTCGTTGGTTCACCTTGACCTATACGGATCCGACCTCTGGCCAGCAGGAAACGGTCGAGACGTTTCTGCTTTATGACGACACCAATAATACGTCGACCCCCAGCGGCGGCACGACAACCTATGTCTTTGTAACGAAACCTCTGCTGAACGGCGTCACATACACGGTCACGACGATCAACGAGAACGCTGGTGTGCCTTGGTCCGCCCTGACACCCAGCGCGACATCGGTGGCCGAAGCAGGCGGCAATGACACGATTGATGGCGGCGATGGCAACGACAGCATTCTGGGGGGAGACGGCAACGACAGCCTTTTGGGGGCCGCCGGACTAGACGTGATCCGTGGTGAAGATGGCAATGACATCATCGACGGCGGCACTGAGGCGGACAGCATCGACGGCGGCACCGGCAACGACAGCATCCTTGGCGGTACCGGGGTCTTTGGCGACACGCTGATCGGCAATGACGGCAGTGACACGATCCGGGGCGATGCCGGGGCGGACTCCATTACCGGCGGGCAGGGGGCCGACAGCATCGACGGCGGCGCGGATGGCGACACCATCGACGGCGGCACTGAGGCCGACAGCATCGACGGCGGCACCGGCAATGACAGCATCCTTGGCGGTACCGGGGTCTTTGGAGACACGCTGATCGGCAATGACGGCAATGACACGGTCCGGGGCGATGCCGGGGCGGACTCCATTACCGGCGGGCAGGGGGCCGACAGCATCGACGGCGGCGCGGATGGCGACTTCATCGACGGCGGCACCGAGGCGGACGGCATTGACGGCGTCAC
>JANPBI010000206.1:0-1577 GCA_031430315.1 Rhodobacterales bacterium
GCGATACGTTGCACTCTACAACACGCAATTGCCGCAGTCAGTCCTTGGGAGCCGAACCCCAATGCAGGCCATGAAAGACTGGCACAAGTCCCACCCCCATCTCTTCGTCAAATCACCCCGTAACCTGCCGGGACGCGACAGCTATTCCAACAACCTCGACCGGATCGAGACCATCCGCGGCGATGGCCGCATCGACGGCGCCGACCCGACCAAGGCCGCGCTGTCCGGACGGATCGAAGTGCGTTTTGCCGACAGCACGCTTGTAACACAGGCGATCGACGGCAGCCCCTGCGAGTTGGAGTTCAACTACAACCTCGGGGCGAACGCGAGTTTCACCTTCACCGCGCACGCTGTCTATCTGCCGATCCCGCGGATCGAAATCGCAGGGCCGCAAGGCGTGCAGGCCAGCTTTGACTGGCAGGCCGCAAAGGCCACCAGCCCCGCCCGCATGTGCACCGCCGTTCTCGTCAACACCCTCGCAGGATACTGATCATGATCCGATTGAACCTGACCGCCACCCCGCAATGGCTGGACCTCGCCCCCGGCCTGCGCCTGCTGGTTGGCTCGCTGACCACCGCCTTGATGGTGTCTGCCTGGGCGGACATGGCCATTGAGAGTTTGCCGGAAACCGCCAGCGCCGAGGAACTGGCGCTGGCCATGGCGAAAGCCGTTGCTCG
The DNA here is from genome assembly GCA_031430315.1 of Rhodobacterales bacterium. Classification (GTDB taxonomy): domain Bacteria; phylum Pseudomonadota; class Alphaproteobacteria; order Rhodobacterales; family Rhodobacteraceae; genus JAJNPS01. The sequence goes on from JANPBI010000206.1 coordinate 678, forward strand.
CCGGGCCATTCTGGAATGGGAGGGCGTGGGTAATGAAGATGGAAATTCAGTCCCGGTTTCGCCAGAGGGCATCAACGCCCCTCTAGAGCACGTCTCGCTCATCGCGATTCAGGATTCCCAAGTAGCCCGATCTGTGATTCCCTGTCTGGAGGCAGATATGGGGGTGAAGTATGGGCAAGCCGCATCCTATAGAGCTTCGGCAGCGGGTTGTGGATCATGTGGCGGATGGGAACACGCATCGCTCGACGGCGGTGCGGTTCAAGGTGTCGGTCAAGTTCGTCAACGACATGGTCAAGCTGAAGGTGGCGACTGGGGGTCTTGGGCCGAAAGCACAGGGCAACGGCGGCGGGTATGGCAAGTTGTCCGCCTTGCGGGACTGGGTCGCCCGCTGGATCGGCGAGAAGCGGGATCTGACAGCCGCCGCTCTGGCCGCCGAGATTGCCGCGACGCATGGGACGCAAGTGCATCGCGGCTCAGTCTGGCGGCTGTTGCGCGACCTCGGGCTGACGCATAAAAAAAGACCTTCAGGCGGCCGAACAGAGGCGTCCCGACGTGGCGGCGTCCCGGCATATCTGGATCACAAAGCGTCAGCCCTTCATGGCCAACCTATTGACGCGAATCGGGTTTATTGACGAGACCTCGGTCAAGATCAACATGGCCAAGACCACCGGCTGGGCCCCGCGCGGCGAGAGACTGGTCGATCACGCGCCCTTCGGCCACTGGCACACCCAGACCTTCATCGCCGCCCTGTGCCACGACCGCCTGGATGCCCCTTGGGTGATCGACGGTCCGATCAACCGGGACCTCTTCGACCTCTACATCGAGACCCAGTTGGCCCCCACCCTGCAGCGCGGCGACGTGATCATCCTCGACAACCTGTCGAGCCACAAAAGCCCGAAG
>JANPBI010000207.1:0-6284 GCA_031430315.1 Rhodobacterales bacterium
TGATCCATGGCCGTCCTCGTCAACGAAAACACCCGTCTGATCTGTCAGGGCTTTACCGGCAGTCAGGGCACGTTCCATTCCGAACAGGCCATCGCCTATGGCACCACGATGGTGGGCGGCGTGACACCCGGCAAGGGCGGCACCACGCATCTCGACCTGCCCGTTTACAACTCGGTGCACGAGGCGCGCCATGCGACGGGGGCCAATGCCACCGTCATCTATGTGCCGCCGCCCTTTGCCGCCGATAGCATCCTTGAGGCGATTGATGCCGAGATGGAACTGATCGTCTGCATCACCGAAGGCATCCCGGTCCTTGACATGATGCGGGTCAAGCGCGCGCTTCTCAATTCGAAGTCCCGGCTCATCGGCCCGAACTGCCCCGGCGTGATGACGCCCGGCGAATGCAAGATCGGCATCATGCCCGGCAGCATCTTCTCGCGCGGCTCGGTTGGCGTCGTCAGCCGCTCGGGTACCCTGACCTATGAGGCGGTCAAGCAGACCACCGATGTCGGCCTTGGTCAGTCCAGCGCGGTCGGCATCGGCGGAGACCCGATCAAGGGCAGCGAGCATATCGACATCTTGGAAATGTTTCTCGCCGACCCCGACACCCATTCGATCATCATGATCGGCGAGATCGGCGGTGCCGCCGAGGAAGACGCGGCCCAGTTCCTCGCCGATGAAAAGAAAAAGGGCCGCTGGAAACCCACCGCCGGTTTCATTGCCGGCCGCACGGCACCTCCAGGTCGGCGCATGGGCCATGCCGGGGCGATTGTCGCTGGTGGCAAGGGCGACGCGGGCAGCAAGATAGAGGCGATGAAATTGGCCGGGATCGTGGTTGCCGACAGCCCGGCGGGGTTGGGCGAGGCGGTGCTGACGGCAATCGGAAAGTGAGACCGGTCCCATGACCCTGATCGAAGCGGCCAAGACGGGATGCCAAAAGGACGTCGAGTGTGCGGGAAGGGCGTCGCGGCAAGAATACTGGAAACTTGTGCTCGCCATGCCCATCGGGGCTTTGGTCATCACGATCATCAGCGGCGCACTCCTTGGCTCAATCTCACAGGACGGCGTCTTCGAATGACTTCTTCCGACCCCAGCATCGCCACCACCTCCATGGCCGGGCGCGCCCTAACCGCTGGCAAATCCAAGACGTCGTGCTGTGTCGGACGCGCAAACACACCTTACGCCGCCTCGACGACAACCTTTGCACCCAACGTGCCGCGATGACCCCGACCTGCCCCATCACAGTTCTTTCCGATCGCGATTTTTCCCATCTCCCTGCCCCATTTCCCCACGACAATTGCCGGAGCCGTGAATGCAAAAGGATGTCACCTTGTTTCTGGTAACGCATGACTATGCGACCGATATCCGCACCGGTGGCGGTCAGCGGACCATGATGTTTTTTGAGGCCGCGAAGAAAATCGCGCGGACCGAGGTGATTGTCCTCGGGATCACTCCGCGCCTTGAGGTCACGACTCTTTTCCCTGGTGCCGCCGCCATGCACTTCGTCACCGAAAAGGGCTTTCCGCCGCGCGCGCCGACCCGTCTTGGCCGGCTGGTCGCAACCATCCGACGCCTGGTAGCTATCCGTCGCCATTTCGCTCCGGATCCCCAGCTGCGCCGCGAAGTGGAGGCAATTACCACGCGTCCGGGCCTGAATGTGCTGCTGGTGCGCTACGCCTATCCGTTCTTCAAGATGGGGCTGGTTAGTGACCCGGCTGCCGGCCGCCTCGTTGCAGTCGATCTGGACGATCTGGACGACAAGAAGTACGCGACCGAAAGTACACGCCGTTTTGGCAGGCTTTTCACCCGACTGGTAATGGCGCCAGTGGTGCTGTCGCCACTTTACCGGATGCTGTCGCAGGGTCTGGCGCAGGCAACAGCGACTTGGGTCTGCACGAAGGATGACGCCCAAAGCTATCGTGGCATCACTTCTCTGATCGTGCCCAATGTGCCGTATGCGCAGATGGGTCCAAAAACGCAGTCGTCTTCAATTCCACTGCCGTCGGCCGCACGCGACGTACTTTTTCTTGCCTCGACCCGGCATGCGCCCAACCAGCGCGGGATTGAATGGTTCTTGCAAAATTGCTGGCCAACGCTTGCTGGCCGCTTTCCCGACACCCGGTTGCGGATTGTCGGTCATGGCAATTGGGAGTTTCTGAAGGACAGCTTTGGCCAACTTGATCGCGTGCATTTCGGTGGCACCGTCAAGGATGTCGCGGCAGAATATGCTCAGGCCCGCCTGGCAATTTCACCGGTGGCGCTTGGGGCGGGCACCAAGATCAAGGTGGTCGAGGCATGTGCCTTTGGTCGCCCCATTGTCGTGACACCACATTCCGCGCGGGGTTTTGAGGCAACGTTTGCTGGACATATGGTGGTAGCCGACAGTCCAGAGGATTTTACCGAAGCCTGTGCCAGGTTTCTATCAGACCCCGCATTGGCCGACAGAACCGGGGCCGCGCTTCAGGCCGCACAGATGGCGCACTTTTCCTTTGATTCCGCCGTGACGCGGATCGTGGCCGACGTCCGCTCCATGGTTGAGACGCATGGCGGAAATCCGGCAAAGGTGACAGCATGACATCAGCCCAAGCGCAATCGGACGCGGCCTTTTGTCCAACCCGGCCCCAAGCTGTCGGTCGGTTCGCCCCACCCACAGCCACAGCGCCCAAGCGCACGTGCCGGTATTCTTCTCAACGTCCAAACTGTCTGATCCAGACCGAGGTAGTCCCATGACGGAACAGTCCCCCACCGCCGCCTTCACCGCGTCGTCTTTCCTTGACGGGGCCAACGCCGATTATGTCGACAAGCTTCAGGCGCGCTATGCCGCTGATCCAAACGCGGTCGATGCGACCTGGGCCGCATACTTCAACGCGCTTGGCGACAGCGAGACCGACGCACGACTACAGGCCAAAGGTCCGTCCTGGGCGCGCAATGATTGGCCGCCGCAGCCGGTGGACGACCTGACCGCAGCACTCACTGGTGAATGGGCGGTCGCGCCGCCCGCGAAAGAGGCCCGCGCAGCAGGCGACAAGATCACAGCCAAGGCGGCAGAGGCTGGCCTTGCCCTGACCGATGACCAGATCAAGCGCGCCGTCCTCGATTCTGTCCGCGCCATCATGATCATCCGGGCCTACCGGATCCGGGGCCACCTTGCCGCCGACCTCGACCCCTTGGGCCTCACCGACACCAAACACCATCCGGAACTGGATCCCGCCTCTTACGGGTTCGCAGAGTCCGACCTCGACAGACCGATCTTCATCGACAACGTATTGGGGCTGACCCATGCGTCGATGCGTCAGATCGTCGAGATCGTGAAGCGCACCTATTGCGGCACCTTTGCCTTGCAATACATGCATATCAGTGACCCCGAACAGGCCGGTTGGCTCAAGGAACGGATCGAAGGCTACGGCAAGGAAATCCAGTTCACCCGCGAAGGCCGCAAAGCCATCCTGAACAAGCTGGTCGAGGCCGAGGGCTATGAAAAGTTTCTCCATGTCAAATACATGGGCACCAAGCGCTTCGGCCTGGACGGCGCTGAAAGCCTGATCCCGGCGATGGAACAGATCATCAAGCGTGGCGGTGCCCTGGGCGTCAAAGAGGTGATCATCGGCATGCCGCACCGGGGCCGGTTGTCAGTTCTGGCCAATGTCATGCAAAAACCCTATCGCGCCATCTTTCACGAGTTCCAGGGCGGCTCCTACAAGCCCGAGGATGTGGACGGATCGGGCGACGTGAAATACCACCTTGGGGCCTCCAGCGATCGCGTGTTTGACGGCAATACCGTCCATCTGTCGCTGACCGCGAACCCCAGCCACCTCGAGGCGGTGAACCCGGTTGTCCTGGGCAAGGTGCGGGCCAAGCAGGACCAGAACAACGATGCCGACCGCGGCTCGGTGTTGCCGGTCCTGCTGCACGGCGACGCAGCTTTCGCGGGCCAGGGCGTCGTGGCCGAGTGCTTTGGCCTGTCTGGGCTGAAAGGCCACCGCACCGGCGGCACGATCCACATCATCGTCAACAACCAGATCGGCTTCACCACCGCTCCTTCCTACAGCCGCTCGTCCCCCTATCCCACCGACATCGCCCTGATGGTCGAAGCTCCGATTTTCCACGTCAACGGCGACGATCCCGAGGCCGTCGTGCATGCAGCGAAAGTGGCCACCGAGTTTCGCCAGCAGTTCCACAAGGACGTGGTGCTGGACATTTTCTGCTATCGCCGGTTCGGCCATAACGAGGGGGATGAACCAATGTTCACAAACCCCGCGATGTACACCCGCATCCGCAAGCAGAAGACCACCCTGCAGCTTTATACCGAGCGTCTTGTCCGCGACGGTCTGATCCCCGAAGGCGAGATCGAGGATATGAAAGCGGCGTTTCAGGCCCGGCTGAACGAAGAGTTTGAGGTCGGCAAGAATTTCAAGCCCAACAAGGCCGATTGGCTGGACGGTCGCTGGAAGAACATGGCGACCAAGGATCTGAATTCTTATCAGCGCGGGGAAACCTGGATCAAGGCCGAGACGATGGCCGAGATCGGTACCGCGCTGGTGCGCGTGCCCGAAAGGTTCGACCTTCACAAGACCGTCGCGCGGCAACTAGAGGCCAAGAAAGAGATGTTCAAATCCGGCAAGGGGTTCGACTGGGCGACTGCCGAGGCGCTCGCGTTCGGGTCGCTGGCGGTAGAGGGATTCCCCGTGCGCCTGTCGGGTCAGGACTGCACGCGCGGGACCTTCAGCCAGCGCCATTCCGCGTTCATCGACCAGACCACCGAAGAACGGCACTACCCGCTCAACCACATCCGCGCGGGTCAGGCCAAGTATGACGTGATCGACAGCATGCTATCGGAATATGCGGTTCTGGGATTTGAATACGGCTATAGCCTGGCCGAACCCAACGCCCTGGTGATGTGGGAGGCGCAGTTCGGCGATTTCGCCAACGGCGCGCAGATCATGTTCGACCAATTCATAAACTCAGGCGAATCCAAATGGTTGCGCATGTCTGGCCTGGTCTGTTTGTTGCCGCATGGCTGGGAAGGTCAGGGGCCGGAGCATTCCTCGGCGCGTCTGGAACGGTTCTTGCAGAACTCGGCGGAGGACAACTGGATCGTCGCCAATTGCTCGACGCCCGCCAACTATTTCCACATCCTGCGCCGCCAGCTGCACCGTACCTACCGCAAACCGCTGATCCTGATGACGCCAAAATCCTTGTTGCGCCATCCGATGTGCATCTCAAGCGCCGAAGATTTCACCGACGGCTCCACCTTCCACCGCTGCCTCTGGGATGACGCGCAAAAAGGCAACTCGACGACCAAGCTGAAGCCGGACGCCAGGATCAAACGCGTCGTGCTCTGTTCCGGCAAGGTCTACTTCGACCTTCTCGCCGAGCGTGACTCGCGCGGCATCGACGACATCTATCTCTTGCGGGTGGAGCAGCTTTACCCCGTGCCGACCCTGTCCCTGACGCAGGAATTGGGCCGTTTCCACAAGGCCGAGGTGGTCTGGTGCCAAGAGGAACCCAAGAACCAGGGCGCATGGTCCTTCATCGAGCCCGATCTTGAACAGATACTCACAAAACTGCGCGGCACGGAAACGCGTGCCACCTTTATGGGTCGCAAACCCTCGGCCTCGCCCGCGACGGGCCTGGCCAGCCGCCACAAATATGAACAAGCAGCACTCGTCAACGATGCGCTGACGATCTGAGGAGAGAGTTATGACCGACGTGATGGTGCCCGCACTTGGGGAATCCGTATCCGAAGCCACCGTATCCACCTGGTTCAAGAAACCCGGCGATGCGGTGAAGCTGGACGAAATGCTGTGCGAACTGGAAACCGACAAGGTCTCGGTCGAGGTGCCATCCCCAGTGACTGGCGTGCTGTCGGAAATCCTCGCCCCCGAAGGCACGACAGTTGCTGCCAATGCGCGGCTGGCCATCGTGACCGAGGGTGCGGCGGCCCCTGCGGCCAAGGACAAGGTGACCAAGGCGCTGGAGGGCGTGCCCTCCACGGTGGTGGAACCCTCGCTTGCGCCCGTGGCGGGGCCGGAGCCGACCGTACTACGCAGCGTTGAGAACGCCCCCGCCGCCAAGAAAGCCATGGCCGAGGCGAACCTGACGCCGGATCAGGTCCAGGGCACCGGCCGCGATGGCCGCATCATGAAAGACGACGTCGCCCGCGCTGTTGCCGGTGCCCCCGGTGCTGCCGCGGCAGCGGCCACCCCGGCCCCCGCCCCGGCAGCGCTCCCTCGCGCGCCCGTCCCCGCCGACGATGCCGCGCGCGAGGAACGGGTCAAGATGAC
>JANPBI010000208.1:0-17324 GCA_031430315.1 Rhodobacterales bacterium
GACGCGGCGGGTCACGTCTGATTTCGGAGGTGCAACCCGGGATGGTCTCAGCAGTCGTGGTGAAAGGCAGGCAACTCAGCGCCAGAACGGGCCCCATCAGGCGTCGAGCAGTGTCATTCATTTGCAACTCCATTGCCGGCATCAAAGGGGTTTTGCAGTTACTTCAATTATTTCTGGTCAGTTGTTCCCAAACGCACAAGTAGTTTCCTGGGGGGTCTGATCTGCCCCGGAAAACACGACTGCACGATAACCGCTATCTGCAATCGTGTCCTTGTGAGGACGATCGCACAAGACCGGCCGCGCGCAAATCGTTGAATCCGCAGAAGCCTGATGGCGCACATGGACTGATGCGCTGGAGTGCCGCGTTCGCGAAAAATGGGATAGTGGGACGAACACAAAACAGTGCCCGCAAGTCCAGTCGAAACCCCAGACATCCACGCTGTGCATTTCTGAATTTGAGGATCTGACCGGCCCTGATCTGGTGGACTGGTTTCAATCTTGGCGCATGGCTGGTCTTGGCGCTAGGAATTCCACGAGGTCTTGATCATGGTCGAGCGGGCTTTGGTAACACCAACGTCGATGACAGGCCGCGAGGTCCTGACAAAGCGGGTACCAACTGGCCTAGCAAAGAGGGCAGTCTTGTGCGGTTCAGGAGGTCGCGCCCTGCCTTGGACGGCTTGTGGCTGGCAGGTCGTAGGCCAGGCTGACACCAACCGGCTGAATACGCGCAATGACGTCAGTCCCGTTCACGTCTTCAAGGGTCAGTGCGCCGCAACGTTCGAGTTCATCCAGAATTTGGCGCACCTGCATATCGGATTCGGCGTCTTTCCAGCTCGCCAGGTGGACGAGGCGCCGCTGCAGTGTGGAACTGACCACTTCGCCGCCGAACTCTTCGACAAGTGTGCGAAGAACTGCCACTCGTCTGCTAACATGGTCCATAGCTGCGAAATCGCCGGTAACCTGTGCCCGTGCAGGCCTGCGAGAAGGGGCAATTGAAGGGCTGTGGCTGAGTTGGCGAAAAAAATGTACTGCGCCACGCTGAATCAAATCCGAAAACAAGGTGAATAACTCCTCGCGTGCCTAGCTGGGCATTGTGCCAATGACAGATGCCAATGAGGCCTATCTTCGGAGATCAATGTGGCGCAATTGCGCCAAAGAAAGGGTGCCGTTTCGGTGTGCCTGACCCAAGCATGTGGCAAGCATAGGTCGGCGGTTCGTCAATCCGGCCTGAAGCGATCGGGGGTAAGGTGCTTCCGTGCTTCTTCCAGCACCAGGTCGCCAAGCCGTTTGAGGATGTCGCTTGACTGCATACTGGATTGCCAATGCAATGATACCGCGACATCTCGACCAGCACTGAGTTCGACAAGCTTGCCCTGCTTTATGAACGGAACTCCTGCTATGCGCGGCACAAGCCCCCATCCCACCCCGTTCAGACAGCATGAAATGTAACCTTCGTATGACGGTACAAAATGCGTTGAAACAGGAACGGTACCGCCGAAGCAGAGCTTCATCCACTGGTCCTGGATCGTATCCTTTCGGTTGAAAGCCAGGCAAGTCGACTCGCGTAGGGTAACAAGCGAAACGCCTTTGGAAAATTCCCTTTGGAACAACTCTGGCGACGCAACAGCAATATAGTCCATGGACCCAAGCGAAATTCTTCGGCACCCCTGAACCGGGGTTTCGAGCGTCGTGATGACGGCCAGGGCGTCGCCGGATTTCAGACTGTCTTCGGTGTGTTCCTGATCGTCGGGAAGCAGGTCAAAGCGAACGCCCAGTTCCTGCGTCGCGCGTTTGATCAGATTTGGAAACCAGGTCGCCAGACTATCATTGTTCACGGCAAGGCGGATCGTTGCCTGTTGGGCATCCGCGCCACCTATCAGGGCCCGCATGCGCCCGTCGAGTTCCTGCTGCAGCAAGACCACCTGATCGAGGTGGCGACAAAACTGCAACGCCGCGTCCGTTGGCAGGCAGGGTCGTCCCCTGGCGACGAGCACAACACCGACCTTTTCTTCCAGCTGCTTGATTCGCTGACTAACTGCAGATTGGGAAACATTCATCGATTTTGCGGCTGCTTCAAAGCTGCCTTCGCGCACAACCGCAGCAAGAATCGCGATGGAATCATAGTCGACGCGTGACATATCCGCCCTACTTCAGAAGCAGTCCTTATCCGACCATTTACGACCCAATGAAAATTTCCCAGCAGAAAAAGGCGCGGCCCTAAGTCTGCATAAGGTTTGCTAATAGACTGTTGCGAGAATGCAAGAAACAGCAGGCAAGGGTTTGAAATTTTCATCAACTTGGGCAAAAGTAGGGCAACTTTTGGGGGAAATTATGTCAGGGCAGACTTTGCGCAAGGCCTATATGCGGCGCTTTGCAGGGATGGTTCGGTACTCAAGGGCGGTCTCCTGGATGATCGTCGGGACCTATCTTGGGTTGATCTTGGCATCCATTGTCTTTGGGTCCTATCTTTTGTCGTTGCCGGTCACGATCTGGACGGTGGCGTTGATGGTCGCTACCTCAGTCTTTATCGGAACGAGACTGCGCGGCATCAACAACATCGTGCACGAGTGTTGCCATGCGACGTTTTCCCAAGATCGCCAGGACAATGTGTTGATCGGGCGGGTCTGCGCATCGATCCTGATGAAGACCTTTCGCAAATACAGAGACGATCACCTGTCGCACCATGCCAACAATGGCGACTACGAAAGCGATGCTGAGTTCAAAGTGATCGAGAAGTTCGGTCTGCATGATCCGCTGACCCCGCGCACCGTTCTCCGGCATTTTGTGACACCTTTGCTGGGACGCCATCTGCCCTACTACACGGGGATCAATCTGTCCGGCGACGACGGGCGGTTCTTTGTGGTGCTGAAACTGGCCCTCCTTGCGGCAATTTCGGCACTTCTTTTGTCCGCGCCGCTCGTCGCGATTTTCTTTGTGATCCTACCGCTCTTTTACGTCTATCCGACGCTAAACTTCTGGACGGACTGCCTGGATCATGCCGGTCTGGTCGGTGCAGAGGATGAGCTTCAGGCGTCGCGTAATGTTTTGGCCCCCTCGTTCATTCGCTGGGTGTTTTTTCCTCGCAACGATTCCTATCATCTTGTGCACCACCTGTTCCCCCAAGTTCCAGCGCAACACCTGCACCGTGCCCATGCGGAACTTTGCAAGGACCCGAACTACAAAAGCGTGCCGTCTGAGGCCCAGCCCGTCGGCGCTACTTTTGTGAAGTCCCGATTGAAGGAAGTTCTGTAGGGCGGCCTCGCAAGTCAACGTCGCGGCGCACCTCGCCGGGGCGGGACATCATTCAAGCAGTTTGGCTTGAAGCTGAACATTTCGCTCTGGCACCTCGGTCCGCCGTTCACGCGGGTTGTGGCGGAAACGCCCAACGATTCGCCTTTCGCGGCGCTACCGGGGCGATTTGATGTGGCCAGACCAATTCCTAGAGTGGAACAGACTGTTTCCGTTGCAGATCAATATTAGTCTTGCTTATGCCGCATAAGAACAATACACATACTGCATGAGTAACGTCCAAACCATCTACTGTGATTGACTTGTGAACGAGTACCGGCTGTGTGATTTCCCCTCGCCCGGCCAGCTTACCGAGACCCGCCCTGCCGATGTTGTTGTATTGCCTAGTTGTTGTGTCGGATAGAATTAAGTAGCTAGTACAGAGTGTTACGAGTATTTCTTGGAAACGGGCGGCCCTTTGGGACGTTCAGCACGGTCTGCGACTGCATCTAGGTGCAAGCGTGATGATCTTTGCGCTGAACAAGACCAAACGGCCGCCCGAAAGCCAATTTAAAGCGACAAATGTCGCCCGCTTTCGTGATGTCATAGTCATGCAAAAGGCCGCCGTGGCCCCACCCCACTGGCTGGAGTGCTGTTAGCGCTCTCAAAGCCCGTGACCAACGCCAAGATTTTGCCATCTTTGCTCTCCACCACTTCCTCTCAGGTCGTGGGGGCGTCTTGATGGAGAAAATCGATGAACCACACGGACTTTCTCAAGGCCCAAATCTATGAAGACTTTCTGAACTCGATTGCGTCGGTTCGTGCGGGAACAAATCCGAGCATTGCTTTCCGCGACCACGAGGCGCGGGTGTCTCGGCTCAGGATGCAGGTGGCTGCAACAGAGATGGGACATGCCAATCAAGCGAATGTAATTTCCTTGGTGGCTTGAGGACGTGATCGGTCGAATGACGCGGTAGCGCTCAGACTCGGTTTGTTGCTCTTGATGTCGATCTTGGCAAAGGAAAGTGACGGACGACGTTTGCTTTGGCAGGCCGGGGGATCAGACCTGGGTCGCAAAATGCAGATACCCGGCACTTTTCGGTTCTTCAGAGCAGCCCCGAAACTCTACGTTGCGGTGATGCGCTACATCTGATGCCCGCTGTTGCTGCGAAGTGCCGAAGATCGGCTGCAGGCCCTTGCGGTTCTGGTGAATAAGGTTTGGTTCAACGCGCGCAGCCGGAGACTCGCAACAAGCAGGTCGGCCCGATGCGTGGGGTGATCCCCTAGAAAATGTCGTTGGAACTCAAACTGGGACACGACCAAACACGATATCACCTCAGCTATCGTGTTCGATGAATCTCCACCATCAGAAAACGCCCTCGAGCTTACCGGCATAAAGACCAGCGTGCAGCCCCTCCCGCTCCGCCCCGGCCCGCTTCAGGGAAGTTTCCTCTGACAGTGCCGAAATCGGACATAGAGGATCACCGCCAGGCAGATAACCTCCGGGCTCGTCTTGAAGTCGCGGAATGAACTGGGTGCGGGCATCCAGCAAGGCTACCGAAATGTCGTCTCCGCCTCAGGCAAAGTTGCCCTGACAGCAGCCCGTGTGACCTTGCTTGTTCCAAGCGCAGCCGACAGCAGTTGCAAGTCAGCCTGATCCGTCGCACATTTTTCAATGCATCTTTTGGCCGCGAGGCACCGTGCCAGTAACAGATTACAGCAGCCTGATTGACGCGCCGACATGGGGCTTCATCCGGCAAACCGACGCATTCTACCCCGCGAATACAGCCGCTCGCGGCATCGCGGAGCAGCGGGCCCTATATGACGCGATGGCACGCGCGTTTCACCATGGCACCCCAGCCGGAGTTACGTCGCAGGATGACACCATCGCCGGACAACCCTGCCGGATTTACCACGGTGCGCTGCCTACGGTCATCTACCTTCACGGCGGCGGATTTGTCGTGGGCGGGCTGGAGAGCCATGATGACGTCTGCGCCGAGATTTGCGCGCGCACTGGGTTTCAGGTCGTCAGCGTCGATTACCGCCTTGCGCCTGAACACGTTCACCCCGCTGCTTTTCAGGATGCGCTGGCCGTCACCAAAGCCATTGCTGCGCAAGGTCCATATGTATTGGCAGGCGATTCCGCGGGTGGCACCCTTGCCGCATCGGTCGCGCAGAACCTGCGCCAAGAGGCACCCGCAAAAGGCCTAGTACTGATCTACGCAGGGCTTGGTGGGGACGTCGACAAAGGCAGCTACCTTGTCCATGCGAATGCCCCGATGCTGACCCGCGACGACGTCATCTGCTATGCTTCAATCCGCTTCAAGAACGGCAGAGTGTCGGCCCATGATCATACCGCGCACCCCCTGCTTGATAAGGATTTCACGGATCTGCCGCCAACAGTCGCATTTTCTGCAGAATGCGACCCCCATGCCGATGACGGTCGCGACTACTGCGCCCGCATCACGGCTGCCGGGGGGAGCGCCACTTGGCACCTGGAGCGCGGCCTCGTCCACGGGTACCTCCGCGCCAGAGCGACGGTACCCCGCGCGGCACAAAGCTTTGAGCGCATGATTGATGCGATCCAAGAGCTAGGGGCTGCGACTGTCGGCACAATCCGCTAGCTACCAACCGAAGGCAACCGTCAGACGAACGACGGCAGACTTGCCCGTGAACAAGGCCCTATTCTCGTTCAGTTGCCAGCGCTTTCCATTTTTCGGTTGGCGATGACATTTTCCAGCCAGCCCATTTTCATTTCGGGCACTGATGACAACAACAGATCGGTGTAGTCGTCAAAAGGCGGCGACAGCACAGTGGTCTTGGTCCCATAGCGCACGACTTTGCCCTTGAACATCACGGCAATCCTGTCGGCGATTGCGCGCACAGTTGCCAGATCATGGGTGATGAAGAGATAGGCCACACCTTCCTGTGCTTGCAGGTTCAAAAGCAACTTCAGAATTCCATCAGCCACCAATGGGTCGAGCGCTGATGTCACTTCATCGCAGATGATAAGTCGCGGTTTGGCGGCAAGCGCCCGCGCAATGCAGACGCGCTGCTTTTGCCCACCCGACAGTTCTGCCGGATAGCGGTCGATGTACCCTTTGCCCATCTCGATCTGATCGAGCAGCTCTTGCACCCGAATGCGTCGCGCCTCGCCCGTCAGCCCAAAGTAAAACTCCAGCGGTCGCCCGATAACGGTGCCAACTGTCTGGCGTGGGTTCATCGCCACATCCGCCATCTGGTAGATCATCTGCACTTCGCGCAGATCGTCCTTGCTGCGGTCCTTCAAGGCCGCTGACAACTGCCGCCCGGCAAAGGTGATGCGTCCCGCACTCGGCGGCAACAGCCCGGTGATCACGCGCGCCAGCGTCGATTTCCCCGACCCGGATTCGCCCACGACCGCCAAGGTTTGTCCCGCAGGCAGATCAACTGTCACGTTTGTCAGCACATCGAACTTGGTGCCACGATACCGCGCAGTGATCCCCGCGACAGACAACACGGGCGCGGCGCCGTCGGTCTTCTCCGCATGGTCGATTGACCGCACCGATACCAGCGCGCGGGTATACTCCTGCGCTGGCGTCTCGATGATCTGCTGGGTTGTGCCGTATTCGACCATTTTACCATGCCGCAGCACCATGATGTGATCGGCAACTTGCGCGACCACCGCCAGATCATGTGTGATGTAAAGCGCCGCAACCCCGGTTTCGGCAATGGCTTCCTTGATCGCGGCCAGCACCTCGATCTGCGTCGTCACGTCCAAGGCCGTTGTCGGCTCGTCAAACACCACCAGATCGGGCTTGGAACACAGCGCCATTGCCGTCATCACCCGTTGCAATTGACCGCCCGACACCTGGTGCGGAAACCGCTTGCCGATGGTTTCGGGGTTCGGCAGACCAAGCTTGCGGAACAGTACGACGGCGCGCGCTTCTGCCTCGGCGCTGGTCGACAGACCGTGCTTGAGCGTCGCCTCGATGACTTGTTCCATCAACTGCTTGGCCGGGTTGAACGCTGCCGCCGCCGATTGCGCCACGTAGGTTACTTCGCACCCTCGCAGCGCCCGCAGACCCGCTGGGCCACCCTTCAGGATGTCACGGCCCTTCAGCCAGATCTCGCCTCCGGTGATCTGAACCCCACCCCGACCATACGCCATCGAGGTCAAACCAATGGTCGATTTCCCAGCGCCGGATTCCCCGATCAGCCCCAGCACCTTGCCTTTTTCCAGCCGCAGCGACACATCATCCACCAGCGTCACACGACGCGGCTTTTCCCCCGGCGGATACGACGTCGCCTCGATCCGAAGGCCCTTGATTTCCAGCAGGGCATCGCTCATCCGCGACCACCTTTCAGGCTCGACGTGCGGTTCAAGATCCAGTCCGCCACGAGGTTCACCGAAATGGCCAAGGTCGCGATCGCCACAGCAGGCACCAGTGCCGCTGGAATGCCGTACACGATGCCTTCCTTGTTTTCCTTCACGATGCCGCCCCAGTCGGCCATCGGTGGCTGAATGCCCAGGCCAAGGAATGACAGCGTCGAGATGAACAGCACCGCAAAAATGAACCGCAGCCCCATCTCGGCCACCAAAGGCGACAGCGCGTTCGGCAAAATCTCGCGAAAGACGATCCAAGCCGTACCCTCGCCGCGCAGCCGCGCGGCTTCGACATAATCCATCACGGTGATGTCCACTGCCACGGCCCGGCTCAGTCGAAACACCCGCGTACAGTCCAGAAGACCGATCACCACGATCAGCGTGATCAGCGAACTTGGCATAACTGACAAGATCAGCAGCGCCGAGATCAATGACGGGATCGACATCACCAGATCGACCGTCCGCGATAGCAACTGATCCATCCAGCCGCCTAGAACCGCCGCCGCAAAACCCAAGACCGACCCGGTGATGAAGCTCAAGGCCGTTGCAGCCGCCGCCACGAAGATCGTCGTCTGGCCGCCCCAGATCATCCGGCTTAACAAGTCACGCCCGATGGTGTCGGTGCCGAGCCAATGCGCTGCAGACCACGGCTCCCACGAGTCTCCCACGACTTCGGCCATGCCGTAGGGCGCGATCACGCCTGCGAAAATCGCCGACAGAAAATACGCCCCGGTGAAGAACAGACCGATCATCGCGGCCAAAGGAATGCGCGTCATTTCGGATGCCTCAATCGCGGATTGGCCAGAATGGACACCACATCTGCCACGATGTTAAGCCCGATATAGATCGCCGCAAACACCAGCCCGCAGGCCTGCACCACCGGCACATCGCGTTTGGACACGTGGTCCACCAGATATTGCCCCATCCCTGGATAGACAAAGACAACCTCAACCACTACGACGCCAACCACCAGATAGGCCATGTTCAGCATGACCACGTTGATCACCGGCGCAATCGCGTTCGGAAAGGCGTGCTTTGCGATAATGTTGATCGGGCGCAGGCCCTTCAGTTCAGCCGTCTCGATATAGGCCGATTGCATCACGTTCAGGATTGCCGCGCGCGTCATCCGCATCATGTGGCCGAGGACCGTCAACACCAGCACAAGGACCGGCATCGATATGGCGTAAAGCTGTTCGCCCAGCGTCATCCCGTCATAGATCGACGCAAGAGACGGCAGCAACCGCCACTTCACGGCCAGAAAATAGACGGCGATGTAGCCAAGCAGGAATTCCGGCACCGAAATGGTCGCCAGCGTAAAGCCGGAAATCAGCTTGTCCGGCCACCGGTCACGATAGCGCACGGCCATCAGACCCAGAAAAATCGCCAACGGCACCGAGACGACTGCGGCCCAGAACGCCAGAAACAGCGTATTGCCCAACCGCTTTCCTATTGCTGACGCGATGTCCTCGCCATTGGTCAGCGCGGTGCCAAGATCGCCCTGCAACACGCCGCCGGCCCAGCTCAGGTATCGCGTCAGTGGCGGCTCATCGAGGCCAAGTTCGGCACGCAGGTTGGCCAGCGTTTCTGGCGTCGCCGCTTGCCCCAGAATGGATTGTGCGACGTCGCCAGGCAGGATGAGCGTGCCGACAAAGATCAGCACCGACACAGCCCAAAGCAAAAGAAGGCCCAGCGCAATGCGCTGGGCAATCAGTTTTATGACGGGATGAACCATCGCTTATGCAAACCAGGTCTTCGCCGATGCATATCCACCCATCTGATCGTAGTTCGGATCGTTCTCGTACCCTGCGACCGTATCCGAGATCGCGTCGATGAAGTCGTTGAACATCGGGCAGATCGTGCCGCCTTCTTCGTGAACGATCGCCCCAATTTGCGCATATAGCTCAGTGCGCTTGGCGGTGTCGGTTTCAGCACGCGCCGACAGGATCAACGCATCCAAATCCTTGTTGAAGTATTTGGTGTCGTTCCAGTCAGCAGTCGACAAATACGCCGTCGACCACATCTGATCCTGCACCGGACGTCCGCCCCAATAGCTTGCGCAGAACGGGTTCACGTTCCAAACATCGTTCCAGTAACCGTCATCCGGCACACGGTTCAACTCCAGCGGAATTCCTGCAGCCTGTGCAGACTGCTGGAACAGTGCCGCGGCATCGACAGCGCCCGGGAAGGCAGTGTCAGCAACCGTCAGCACGATCGGCGATCCGTCATGGCCAGAGGCTTTGTAATGCTCGGCAGCCTTGGCCGCGTCATACTCGGTCTGCGGCTGCGGCGTGAACAAGGGATAGGCCGCGTTGATCGGAATATCGTTGCCGATACCGCCGAAGCCATCAAGGACCTTGTCGACCATTTCTTGCCGGTTGATCGCATATTTCAGCGCCAAACGCAGGTCCTTGTTGTCGAACGGCGCCTTGTCGCAATGCATGAGAAAGACGTAATGGCCACGGCCGGAGACGTTCTTTACTTGGATGCCAGGGGTTTTGCCCAGCAGCTTGGCAACCTTCGGATCGATCCGGTTGATCAGGTGAACCTGACCCGATTGCAGCGCCGACGTGCGGGCTGTGGCATCGTTAATGACCAGAATTTCGACGCCGTCGTAGTGGCCGCGCGTCGCATCCCAATCGGCGGGGTTCTTTTCGAACACGTAGCGCACGCCGGCTTCTGCACTGACCAGCTTGTAGGTGCCGGTCCCGATTGCTGCATTCGGGTCTTCCATGCCGCCTTTTGGCTGCACGACAAGGTGATAGTCCGACAGAAGGTAAGGCAGGTCGGCGTTGCCGGTCGACAGTGTCATGACAACATTGTTGCCATCCGCCTTGATGTCGGAAATGCCAGACATGATGCCGAAGGCGCCGGATTTCGAATTTTCGTCCGAATGGCGCTTGAACGTGGCGACCACGTCATCAACCGTCATATCGGTGCCATCGTGGAACTTCACACCCTGGCGAACGGCAAAGGTCCAGACCGTGCCTTCGGGGTTCGACGAGAAGCTCTCCGCCAGACGCGGCTCCAGCCCGCCATCCGCAGTCGTGTTGACGATGGTATCGCCCCACTGCTTGTTCACAGCGAACGGCACCGGGCTATCTGACAAACCTGGATCAAGCGCATCGGTGGTTTCCCCGCCGCCCAGACCGATTTTCAGAACGCCCCCTTTTTTGGGCTCCTGCGCCCGCGCGCCCGTCGCAAGCACGGACGAGCCAAGTGCCGCCGTCAAACCAAATGCTGCGGATCGGTTCAGAAACGAACGACGGTTCAACCGCGCCTGATCAATTTGATCCAGCAGCAGGTCCAGGTTGTCTTTCATGCTTCCCTCCCAGGAATTTTTTGTTGACTGTCGAGTCAATGATGAGACAATTTTTCAGTGTTCGTAAATCTATTTTTTTTGGGATCCCGTCAGCCGTTGTTCCGGTCATACGTGGTCGCGCGCCACTTTCTCGTTCCAGTCGCGCGTAAAGACCTGCATATCGCCCTCCCAGGCCTCCAGGTGCGCCGTCATGATCAAAGCGTCCGTGGTCGAGGTCATACGCGCCCAACCGGTGGTGAGGACCGCCCAATTTCCGCGCGCAAGGCTTTGATTGAACTCCAGAAAAGCCTCAGCGCTGAGTGGATCATCTGGCGTGATCGACCACCGTTCGAACATCCTTTCGCCGGTGATCAGACCATGCGAAAGGTTCTCGACCAGCCCAGTATCATCCTCGACCACCAAAGCTATTCGACCTGTGATTAGATCCTGCTCAAGTCGCCGGGCGGCATGCGGTTCGCGCAAAACCCGGTGCGCCCACGGCCTTGCCCCTTCGGCCGCCGGCGGCTCCCATTCATCACCCGCAACCCCCGCGTGAACAGGCACATCCAAACTACCGCCAAGCAACGTCAACGTCGCCGCCTCGGCACTGGGCCAGAGGAACGGCCAATAGGTCGTTGAAAGTGCAATCCGCAACCGATGCCCAGCGCTTAGCCGGTAAGCCATCTGGTCCAGGGTCAACTCAATCTCAAACGCCTCGCCCACCGGCACCGCACTTGGATGTTCCATGCTGTCGCGGTGCCGCAAGTTCAGCATCCCATGGCAAATCAAAACCGAGGATCCATCAGGGGCCACATCGCAAAGCCGCGCTGCCAGTTGGGCAAACGGCTTGTCGCTCGTCACCTTCACCCGCAGCTTCGCGGCCCCTAGCAGACTAAGGTCAGACCCCAACGGTGCCGTCGCAAAGCAGACCGACATCGCATCATCCGACGCCTGATCGCCGGGCATTTCGGCGTTCAGACCCATGGGAAAGAACTCTCCCGCATGAAGTCCCAGATGTTGCGGCGTGCTCACCGCAACCGCCATGTCTCCCCCTGCCCCGCCCAGAACTCCGCCCGCACCCAAAGCCATGACCTGCCGCGAGGCCCGTGGGCCCGGCCATTCCGCCTCTGCCACCCAGTGCCCCGCCCGATGCCTGACTGATGCATCCGGCGTTTCAGAATGCAGCATGTAGGCCCGCATCGCCGGGTCATTCTCTGCCCCGTTCGGGTCGTCCTTCAACCACCGGTCCCACCAGCGCACCGCAAGTTGCAGAAAGCCGATGCGCGGCCCCGGCACGGCCGTGTGCGGGTACTGATGTACCCATGGGCCGACAATCCCCTTGGCCGGTGGTGTGAGGTTTTCAACCAGATGCGCCACCGTATTCATGTAATTGTCGGCCCACCCACCATAGGACAGCACCGGCACCTGAACGGCCGCATAGTCCTCGCAGATCGAGCCGTGCTTCCAATACCCGTCGCGCGCCTGATGCCCGGCCCAGATCGGCGCAAGGAACGGCTCCGCCCCCAGCCGTTGCAGCCAGACGTCGCGCCAGTCGTCGCGCAATGCAGGGTCCGGCGGACGCGAGGAAAAGGACAACATCACCGCGCCCCACCCCAGATTTTCACCCAAAAGACAGCCACCCTTGAAATGCACGTCATCAGCAAACCGGTCGACGGTCGAACAGACAGTGATCACTGCCTTTAGCGCCGGAGGTCGCAGCGCCGCTGTCTGCAGGCAATTGAACCCGCCCCAGCTTTTGCCCATCATGCCGACAGTGCCGGAACACCACGGTTGCGCCGCGAGCCAAGCAATCACGTCGCAGGCGTCCTGAAGTTCCTGTGGCGTGTATTCATCCGCCATCAGGCCATCGCTGTCGCCGTTGCCACGCATGTCCACCCTTACGCAAGCGTAGCCATGCCCCGCCACGTAGGCGTGCATCATCTCGTCGCGGGGCAATGTTCCGTCGCGCTTGCGGTAAGGAATGTATTCCAGCACCGCTGGAACCGGATGTCCGGCAGCGTCGTCCGGCATCCAGACCCGCGCCGACAACCGACATCCATCGGGCATCACGATGCCGACGTCAGGATGATCGACAATCGCCGTGGGAAACCTCGTTACGACCTGCATCGGGCAATCCTCTCCACACCCCAACCGATCCGCAAGCAGAATGACGCGCCAAAGTCGCGCCGCACTCCTTGCTGCGGTCACTTTCAGCGGTCTGGTTTGTGAGTCAACTGGCGAGGTACTGGCTGAAAGATGCGAACGCGTCTTCCGATCATTGCTGCGGCCGAGGCAAAACCATCCTGGCCGAAAGGAGGCACATCAAACAGCAAACCATCCAAAACCGCCGCTTGAACCATCAGCGCCAAGCAGCATGATCTGAACCACATGAGCCCGAGCCTCCTGCTCCAAAACTAGGCCGCTTGTTCCAAATCAATCGACGACGGACAGCTGATGATAGTCTGGCAGGCACATAGTGTGCGCGCCTCTCTGTCCGGGTTGCGCAAGGTGGGGTTGACCATCACCCGTCGTCGCGAGGGCACCGCCACGATCTATGCCATCGATGATGCAGGACCTCCGCTCGCGGCCAGCAATAAAGCGACCGCACCTGAGGTTCCGACCGCCGCGCCCTCCGCAAGTGCGGCAGACGAGGACCGCGCGGTGGGGTCCGCAACCCCACTGCCGGCTGAGAGCTAGGCATGACAACTCTCGCTGATCTTAAGGTCATGGACCGGGCAGGTCTGGTCGCAGTCTGGTCGGACCTCCTCGGCGGCGCGGTTCCAGCCAGGATGAGACAGCCGATGCAGCGCCGGTTTCTGGCCTACGCGTTGCAGGTCCGTCGTGACGGCCACTTGCCCACGGCCCTGATGGCCCGCCTCCAACGCATCGCTCTTGGCGAGGCACGCAAAGCCTCGCCACGCATCTAGCCCGGCACACGCCTGTTACGGGTCTGGAACGGCATCACCTATGGGGAGTAGCTCAGCATATGGCGCGCCCTTCGTCGCTGGTACCAAGCTCCGAACGGCTGCGGTGCGGACGAAGCTGCCGTCCACTGCACCTCCGTCAAGGTCCGCTTTGGAAAGCTCCCATCTCGCGTCGGTTCGACCAAGTTATTGTAATTAAGACTAGCAGAGCCGATGCTGACACAATGGCAGCCGAAAATGAATTCTCCTTGCATGCGCTAGCGGCACCAGTGCGGAGTAAGCCTCCGGCCTAGGCCGCAGTCAGGCGACTTGCACAGTTTGGTCGTATTCCTTCGGGCGAGGGCCGTCTGACGCAATGGGCTGAGTTCGGCTAAGACGCTGAACTGTAAAGAGCGAGTATCGTTGACTTTGAAGGCATCGTTGGGGATACTGACATATCGTCCCGCCCCATTCGGTGTCGATCTGTCACGCCTTAGCAGGGTTCCTCGCATGGACGCAGCGACGACCATCATTGGGATAGATTGCAGTCCACGCGCGTCCAGTAACTCAGGACGGATGCTCGGCGAGGTTCTTCGCTCGCTCGAGAGAGATCGGCGGGTGAAGGTCGTGGAACAGGTGCGTCTAGCTGATGAACGTATCGACTGTCTCGGGTGCGAGCAGTGTTATCAATCGTTCGGATACCACGGCGACGGGATTGATCGTGTTCTGTCACTCATGAAAGAGACGGACGTGATTGTGATGGCTTCTCCCACCTGCTTCGGAATGCCGCCGGCCCTGGGCGTCGTCTTGCTCAACAGATCGGATCCCCTGTGGCGCGACGGACAGCCGCTCAAAGGAAAACTCGGAGCGGTCATCGTCAACGGCGCCACCGATCCCGCGGACGACCCGACTGTACGCCAATGCGCGGACAACATGATCAAGTTTTTCGAACAACACGAGATGCACTGCGTCCAGCCGGTCCATCTGGGGGGAACGCTGGCGTATCCCGAGCAACGGTTTCCGGACCCGCTCCCCGCCGGGACGACAGGCGTTCTTGAGCAATTGGCTGACGAGATCCGGCAGTGGGTCGGGAGCAGGTGATACCGGCACGTCACTTGCCTCCTCGCACCATGATGGTCTGCCCCCTGAAAAGTGGTCCTCGCTGATGTCTGGCTTTAGAGCCGATGGAGGACTTACGACTGCCGAGAAAGGGACAGAAGTCCTTCATCGGCTTGGGCCGCGGTCAGACGGCTTTCGCTGTTTGGGCGGCTTTCCAATTCCATGGCAGGAGTTCCGGGAGGCGTGAGCCGACGATGCCGGGCGTCCGAGCCAGAAAATCTGCCAGCCAAGCCTGAGGATCAACGTCGTTCACACCTGTGGCGTGGAGTCTTAGTGCAGCGTTTCTTCTCATTGCGGTGATGCTGACCGGTGTGTTGGCTCTACGTTTTGCAGCAACGAACCGATCAGATAGCTGACGTTCGTTCTTCCTGCAGCATCTGTCAGAATGGGCTCCTATCCGTCATCTGACAGTTTTGCTCAGGGGTGTTGAGCCGGTGTTCGACACCCTGCGTCCATCGGGAATCTTGTGTCAGGTGGGCAACACTAGTCGGTTTGAAGAACGAAACCTGCCTCAAAAAATCTAAGTGGGGGATATGGTGGGGGATTAAGTTCCTGCGGCCTAGACCAAACCATCGAAATATTTACAAAAAATGTAGATAAATGGCGGAGGAAACGCGACTGCCGTCGAACCTTCTCCACCCGCTAACTTATTGATTTTATTATGCCGCCTGTAGGTTCGAATCCCGCTTGACGCAAACACGACTGACATCCAAACAAGTCGACCTAGCCAAACTCGCCTTCATTATCGACTGTTCGCTAAGGATGTGGCCGGCCGCCATCTATCCCCGCTAAGACCTCAGCCAAGTACCACCGCCCTGCCCGCATCGCCAAAACACGATGTTTCCAATTTTCCGCGGCAAACATCGGGCCGAACCTGTCCCACCATTATCGTACGGTCTCATGGCTGATCTCGATGCCACGCTCGTGCAGCAAGTCCTCGACGTTCCACAACGAGAGCGGGTAGCGCACGTCGAGCATCAACGCCAGACGGATGATCTCGGGGCTCGTCTTGAAGTACCTGAAAGGGGAGCGTTTGGTCATACCGTCAGGCTAGCGGACCATCACGTCACGCGGCAAGCCAAGTTCCTCTGACAACACCGTTGGCCGAGCTGCGCGAGGGGCCGGGGGTCCCCCCGAACACTGATCCTTGTTAAGGCTGACGCCCAGCCGCAGGCCTAAACTGCAGCCTGCGATCAATGACGCCAGACGGCACAATCAAGGAGTTTCAGATGAAGGGTATAATAGCTTGGATCATGGGCGTACCGCTTGTCGTGATCATTGCGCTTTACTACTTCGACTACTTCTAGCGACTGCAGACGACGCTTGGAGAGGAATACACTTGATTTGTCGGCAAGATCAGGAAAGATTGACGCCAAGCGGCAGGCCACGTGGGTAACGTCCGCTTCAGGAGGTCATCATGGCACTTGATCGGCTTTTTGTTCTCATCGCGTTTGCATGGCTTTTGTGCGGGATGGTTTTCGGCGTTTACATTGGCATCAATGACATGACCATGCATTCAAACGCCCATGCCCATGCCGGTTTGCTAGGATTTGTCGTGTCGGCGATGTTCGGGTTGTTTCATCGCGGATGGCCGGCGATGAGCAGCAGCAAACTCGCTATGCCGCAATTGGTGATCTATCAGGTCGGGGTGATCATTCTGGTGATCGGCAAGTATCAGGTCACGCAAACAGGGGTCAGCTCGATTGTTGCACCGGGAGCCGTCGTCACGGTAATCGGCACCCTGATGATGGCATGGATGTTTGTTGCCAAGGCAAAAGGCTGACATCGACGGCCATGCCTGCGGACCTGAACTCCCAATAGGCGACAGGCGGCCGCCAGCTAGCTGTTTTGAGGGCCAGCGCGGTCTGCGACAGGCCATCGCCCCTCGGGGCAAGGGCCAGGTCTTTGCCGGATACATGTAGATTTTGGGAAATGGAAATTGATATATCCCGATCTGCGCCGCGGGAACAAAAGTAAAACATATTGCTTTCGCTACGCTGTCACACGTGCAAGAATCTCTCCATGTGGACCCGGAAACCTTGCGTCATCGGCGGGCGTGCTGCGCCGGATGGTTGGCTGATTTTGTGCAACGGGCGTGACTGCGGTCGGGTTTACCTGACCGCATATGCCACTCGCGACCTTCCTACCATTTGGCGCTGGTCCACGCGCTGCATTCCCGGATCGCAGGGCGAGGCAGACACGTTGGAGGACGGCTGCGAGGCGGTGCGAAGGGCAGTAACTGCCCGTACCAACGGCATGGCAAGACGATAAGTGGTTGAGGGCGGGACCGGGACGTAACCGGTCTCGGGTGAGCATATACGGCAGAGCAAGGTTGTGAAATGGTATGTCAAAAGATATAGTTTACCTACACGGCGCTTCCCTGCGCTCTCTCGGCAACTACTTCGAAACG
>JANPBI010000209.1:0-1567 GCA_031430315.1 Rhodobacterales bacterium
CAATACGCTCCGCCGATCCGCTAACAACTTCGGGGGCCGGGTTCTAAAAGACCCGGCCCTCATTGCATCCGCTGAATTGTGACGAAACAGGGGCAAACATGGTTGCGCTGCCCAAGCACAAGATGACGGTCGACGAGTTTCTAGTCTGGTCGGAGCGAACCCCGGGCCGATACGAACTATTCGACGGCCAGGTGATCGTCATGCAATCGGAACGGGTTGGGCACATCCGGTTCAAGGATCGGGCGAAGGCAGCGCTGACGCGGGCGCTGGTCGCCGCCGGCAAAGATGCGTCTTGCGAGGCCCTTGCCGATGGGGCGACTGTGCGCATCGATGACGCAACAGCCTACGAACCCGATGCGCTGATCTATTGCGGCCCACGCTTGCCTGACGATGCCATCGAAATCCCACGCGTGGTCGTCGTGGTCGAGGTGCGTTCACCGTCCACAGGCAGCATCGACGCGAACGATAAACTCGTCGACTATTTTCGTGTCCCGACCATCATGCACTACATCATCGTCAACCCGAGCCGGCGTCCCGTCGTGCATCATGCACGCCAAGCCGATGGTACAATCCTCACGCGGATTTTGAGTTCCGGCACACTTGAACTCGCCCCACCTGGCATCAGCATCAACGTCGATCAACTCCTGGAGTAGCGCATGCGCTGGGCACTGGCATTCGGGTTAGGTCTTGCGCTCGCCTCCGGCACTGCCTCGGCCCAAGGTCCGAAAACCTTGGACGCCATCAAGCAGCGCGGTGCCGTCGCCTGCGGCGCATCGCAGGGTGTCGTCGGTTTTAGCGCGCCCGACGACAAGGGACGTTGGGCGGGCTTCGACGTTGATTTCTGCCGCGGCTTGGCGGCAGCCATCCTCGGCGACGGCGAGAAGGTCGTGTTCAAGCCCCTGTCGGCAAAGGAACGCTTGACCGCCGTCCAATCGGGTGAAGTCGATCTGCTCTCGCGCACGACCACCTGGACCCTGACCCGCGATAGTTCCATGGGCCTCTCGTTCGCGGGTGTCATGTTCTACGACGGGCAGGGATTTCTGGTGCGCAAGAGCCTCGGCATAAAAACGCCAACGGATCTGAAGGGTGCCACCATCTGCACCACGGCTGGTACGACGAGTGAGTTGAACCTCGCCGATTATTTTCGCACTCGCAAGATGGACTACAAAGCCTTGGTCTTCGAGAAGAACGAGGAAGTGATCTCGGCCTATGAGGCTGGGCGCTGTGACAGCTGGAGCACCGACGCCACTGGCCTATGGGCCGAACGCATGAAACTCAAGGCGCCTGACGACCACACCGTGTTGCCGGAAATTATCTCGAAGGAGCCGCTTGGACCCGTTGTGCGCCAGGGCGATAGTCAGTTCTTCACGATCGTGAGGTGGACCTATTTCGCGCTTCTCAACGCCGAAGAACTGGGCGTCACCCAAAAGAATGTCGACGACATGCTCAATTCAACCAACCCCGAAATCAGGCGCCTACTCGGCAAGGAAGGTGATTTTGGCAAAGGCATCGGCCTCGACAACGACTGGGTGGTCAAGATGGTCAAAGCCGTCGGCAACTACGGCGA
>JANPBI010000210.1:0-3313 GCA_031430315.1 Rhodobacterales bacterium
GGAAACCGATGGAATCATCAAGGATGCCAGCGGCATTGCCCTGGACGCCTGCCTGATTGCCGCCGCCCAAGCGGTCGAGCACTATGAGATCGCTCGCTATGGGGCGCTGCGCGAATGGGCCAAGGTTCTGGGTCACACCGAGGCGCATGACCTGCTCAGCCAGATCCTGGACATGGAGAAAGCGGCGAACTCCAAGCTGACGGGCGTGGCCGTCAGCGCCGTCAACATGGCCAAGAAAGCCGCCTGACGCGGAACGGTCAATTATCTCGGTTGCGGATCAACCGCAACCGAGGCCGCCAATGACAATGGTGAATTCCCGCTGAAAAATACACCTCGGCCTCAAGGAACCGGCCATTGCCGATCCGCACCGGCCCACACCCGTAAGGATCGCCCGTGAAAACGCCAACCCAATCGTCCGACTTGAATGACCTGATCTCGGCCCGGGGTGCGGGCGGAGAAGTTCACCAGCATGCGCAGGACGGCTCGGAACGGCTGACCACCGCCCAAGGTGTTGTGATTGCAGACAACCAAAATTCGTTACGGGCGGGCGCGCCGGGGCCGACGCTGCTGGAAGATTTCGCGCTGCGCGAAAAGATTTTTCATTTTGATCACGAGCGTATCCCCGAACGCGTGGTGCATGCGCGGGGCTATGGCGCACACGGCACCTTCACCTGCACCCGCGCGATGGCGGATGTGACCCGGGCGACGCCCTTTGCCGAGGTTGGCAAGCAGACCGAGGTATTCGTGCGGTTTTCCACCGTGGCGGGCAGCAAGGGTTCGCCCGATCTTGCCCGCGACATCCGGGGTTTTGCCGTCAAGTTCTACACCGATCAGGGCAACTGGGATCTTGTGGGCAACAACGCGCCAGTGTTTTTCATTCAGGACGCCATCAAGTTCCCCGACTTGATCCATTCGGTGAAACCCACCCCCGACCGGGATTTTCCGCAAGCCGCATCGGCGCATGACAACTTCTGGGATTTCATCTCGCTGACACCCGAGGCGATGCACACGATCATGTGGGCGATGTCTGACCGTGCGATCCCCAGATCCTTCACCACGATGGAGGGGTTTGGCGTGCATACCTTCCGGTTTGTGACGGCCGACGGCGTGTCCACGTTTGTGAAATTCCACTGGAAGCCCAAGATGGGCCTGCAATCGGTGGTTTGGGACGAGGCGGTGAAAAGCAACGGCGCGGATGCCGACCGCCACCGCCGCGATCTGTGGGATGCGATTGATCGCGGCGATTACCCCGAATGGGATCTGGGCGTACAACTGTTCGGTCAGGCCTTTGCCGATGGTTTTGCCTTTGACGTGTTGGACCCGACCAAGCTGATCCCGGAAGAAGACTGCCCGGTGCAGATCATCGGCACCATGAAACTTGACCGGGCCGTCGAGAATTTCTTTGCCGAAACCGAACAGGTGGCCTTCTGTACGGCCAACGTGATCCCCGGCATCGACTTTACCGATGATCCGCTGCTGCAGGGGCGCAACTTTTCCTACCTCGATACCCAGGTGAAACGGCTTGGCGGGCCGAATTTCACCAAGATCCCGGTGAACGCGCCTAAGGGCTGCCCGGTCAGCAATTACCAGCAAGATGGCCACATGCAGACAGCCCACCGCAAGGGCCGGGTCAACTATGAACCCAACGGCTGGGGGGAAGGGCCGCGCGCGCATCCGCTGGAAGGTTACGTCAGCTACAGCGCCCCGGTGACGGGCGACAAGGCCCGCCTGCGCCCGGAAAGTTTTGCCGACCATTACAGCCAGGCGCGACAGTTCTACATCAGCCAGACCGTCAGCGAGCAGGGCCACATCGCCGCCGCCTTGGTGTTCGAGCTGTCAAAATGCGCCGAACCCGGCATTCGCGCCCGGATCGTCGCGCATCTGCGCAATATCGACGAAGACATGGCCGCGCTTGTGGCCGACAGGCTGGGGCTGGCCGACATGCCTGCGCCTGCCCCGGCTGCACGCCCGACTCGCATGGACCTGAAGCCCTCCGCAGCGCTGAGCATCCAGTCCAACCCACCAGACAGCTTTAAAGGTCGGGTGATGGGCGTGATGCTGACCGATGGTTTTGACGGATCATTGTTGGCAGCACTTGAAAAGTCCGTCGCCAAAGAGGGGGGATTGGTCAAGATCATCGCACCCCGGATCGGCGGCGTGACCTGCAGCAAGAACAACGTTCACGCGGTGGATGAAAAGATCGGCGGGGCGCCATCGGTCTTGTTCGATGCGGTGGCTATACTGCCGGGCAAAGACAGTCTGGCCACGACTGCGGCCGCTAAGGCATTCCTGTCGGATGCCCATCAGCACTGCAAATATGTGGGGTGGTCCGAAGAGGCGAGTGCGCTGGTCGCGATTTGCGGTTTGGCCGGGGCAGAGGACGATGCCTTTTGTGCGTTGACCGACGAAGCATCGGTTCAGGCGTTTGTGAACGGCTGTAAAAACCTTCGATCTTGGGCACGAGAGGCGCAGTTGTAGGCCTGATGGTTCTCAGCATTTCCCGGCACTCTACCCCTTTATTGAAAGGACGACCACCATGTCTTCGACGCCAAAACCGGGCAAAGCCATCAAACCGCGCAAGGGCATGCCTAGCCCGCAACTGGCCGAAGCCGAATTCAAACGGCGCTACAATGATCAGTTTTTCGATCCTGCCTTTCGTGCCGTGCAGGCCGAACTGGACAAGGTCGCCGATATTGCCTGGCATGCCTATGACAAATCGCGCAAAAGCCCGGTCACCCAAAAAGCCGGGCTGGGCTTTTCCAATGCCAAATACGATCTTTCGGTCAATTGGATTGCCGCACATGAGGCAGTAAAGGCCGCACAACTGCGCCACGACGACAAAAAGCAGACGCCCCGTATTCTGCTGATCAACTGATCGTCCCGGTCCGAGCACACCTGCCCGGGCGAGATGTCAAAAAGCTTTCGTCTGATCGAAATTGCGCAGGAGGTGATTGAAAAAGAATTCAAGGTGAAGGTCGATATTCTCGATCTGTCACGGCTGGCGTCCGAATATGGCCGCAACATTCACCCGTGCAAGGCGTGTTTTTCCACCGCTGCCCCGCTGTGCCACTGGCCCTGCTCATGCTACCCAAATCATGCGATGGGGCAGACCCAGGACTGGATGAACGACATTTATCCGCTGTGGGTTGCGGCCCACGGCGTGATGATCATAACCCCGGTCAACTGGTATCAGGTTACCTCGCCGATCAAGCTGATGATGGACAGGCTGGTCTGCGCCGATGGTGGCAACCCCGACCCGACCCTGACCGATGGCAAGGATGCATCCTTGGCCAAAAAGATCGAGCTGGCAGGC
>JANPBI010000211.1:0-5833 GCA_031430315.1 Rhodobacterales bacterium
CCGCCAAGGCGACGCATCAACCACATGTAAGCCGTCACGGTGATCAGCATGATCACCACCAACGACACCGCGACCGATGCCCCAAAGGCCCAGTTGCGCGATTGCAGGAACAGATCGACCAGCGCATTGCCGATGAAGAACACTATCCCCCCGCCCAGCATAGCCGGGATCAGGAACTCGCCCATCAGAAGGATGAAGACCAGCATGCAGCCTGTGGCAATGCCAGGAAGCGACAGGGGCAGAGTGACCTGCAGGAAGCTCTGCAAAGGCGGGGCACCGAGGTCGGCTGAAGCCTCCAGCAGCCGTTTGTCCAGCCGTTCAAGGCTGACATAGATCGGCAGCACCATCAGCGGCAGATAGCCGTAGACGATCCCGGTCAACACCGCGAAGGGCGTGTTAATCAGCCGGATCGGGCCGAGCCCCAGCCAGTCGATCAATGCTGGCAGACCCTGACCGCCAAGGATGAAGATCCAAGCATAACTGCGGATCAGGATCGAGGTCCAGAACGGCACGATCACCAGGATCAAAAGCAGCGTGCGCCATTTCGGATCGGCGCGCATGGCCAGGAAATAGGCCAGCGGATAGGCGATGATCAGCGACATGAGCGTGCCCAAGGGCGCCAGCGTCAGGGTGTTGACAAAGGCGGTCCAGCGGGCCGGCAGATTGGCATATTGTTCGAAAGTAAAGGCGGGGACGAAGCCGCCCGCCGCCTCTCTTTCGCCAAAGCTTGCCACAACAACGAAACACAGCGGCGCCACCAGCATGACCGCGAACCAAAGACCTGCGGGGGCCAATAGCAATCCTGTGGACAGCCGCCGTTGCATGGCGTCAGGCCGACTTGAACCGGGCCATCAGCTCTGCCCGGTTGGGGTCGGTCAGCGTGGCCGCCGCCCCGAATTCCAGCGCACTGAGCAGGTCTGCCGCCGGATAAAGGATCGGGTCGTTCAGCACCTCGGGGGGCAACAAGGCATCGACCCGCTTGTCGGCCACCGGATATCCATGGAACAGGGCCTCTTTGGCGTTGACCGCAGGCGTCAGCAGATAGTTGATCAGTGCATAGGCGGCATCGCGGTGCGGAGCGCCTTTCGGGATGGCGTAGAAGTCCGACCACAACTCGCCGCCTTCCTTTCCAAGGACATAGACGATCTCTGGCATGTCGCGGTTGAGCTGCTTGCCGTCGCCGGTCCAGCAGATGGTCATCCAAGCATCCCCCGACCGCATCGACGGCTGGTAGTCCGAGCTGATGGCAAAGAGATGCGGCTTGGTGGCCAACAAGAGTTCTTCGGCCTTGGCCAGCTCCGCCGGATCGACCGAGTTGAAGGAATAGCCAAAAGCCTTGAGCGCGCCGCCGATCGTGGTCAACTGATAATCATGAACCATGGTGCGGCCGGTGAAGTCGGTCTGGGTGCGTTCAAAGAATTCCTTCCATGTGGCGGGGGTGGTGCCGCCGGTATGGTTGGTGTTAACGGCAAAGCCAGTAGTGCCCCAGTTTTTGGACACGGCGTAAACCTTGTCATTGACGGTGCCTGGTCCGGCAAAGCGCGGATCAAAGCTGGCGGCGTCGTAATTGGGTAGCAGGGTCATGTCCAAGGGCTCGATCAGGTCTTGCTCGACGTAAGTGGTGATCGTGTAATTCGTCGGCACGAAGACGTCCCAGCCCGAGCCGCCCGCCTGAAGTTTTGCCAGCATTTCCTCGTTCGAGCCGAAGACATTGACCTGTACCGCCGCCCCAGTGTCAGCGGCAAAGGCATCAAAGTTCGCCGGATCGTGGTAGTTGGGCCAGGTCGCCAGGATCACGCGGTCGCCGATATTGGCCTGGGCATGGGCGGGGCGCGGCCACAGTCCCGGCATCGCGGCCCCCAAAACGGCAGAGGCTGTTCCAAGGCCGGTCACCCCCAGGAAATGGCGGCGCGTGACAGAGCCTTTTTGCAGACGGCGCAACTCTTGCATGAACTTCTGCTTGGAGATGTGGTCGATCTTGTCGGTCATAGCGGACGTCTCCTTGTGGGTTGGTGTCGTTCAGTCCTGTTCGAGTATCAAGCCTGCCCCAGCGGCCCAGGTCAGGTAGCCTGCGGCGCCCGGGGCAAAGCTGCCTTCGGTCGTGTCGGCCTGGCGCGCGACCAGGACGAGCAGATCGCCTAGGCTTGCGTGCCGGACCAGATATTCGGTGTGTTCGCCCAGAAAGATGCGGTTGATGACCGTGACAGGCTCAGCCCCGTCGCGGACGCTGTGGGTCAACCCGATCTGTTCGGGCCGGATGCTAAGCGCGACAGCCGCGCCCGGTGTCATGGAAACGGCCAGCCGCCCGGAAAACCGTTGGCCCGACGCGGTTTCGATCTGGCCTGTGCCATCCGCAACCGCGATGAGCCTGCCCTCGACAAAGTTGGATTTTCCCACGAAATCGGCGACATAGCGGCTAACCGGCTGGTCATAAAGGGCGGTGGGCGACCCCGATTGCACGATCCGACCGCTGCGCATGATGCAGATGCGATCCGACATGGACAGCGCCTCTTCCTGGTCATGCGTGACCAGCACAAAGGTGATGCCAAGCTGGCGCTGCAGGGTCTGCAGTTCGATCTGCATTTCGCGACGCAGTTTGCGGTCAAGTGCGGCAAGAGGTTCATCCAAAAGCAGGATCTTTGGTTCGTTGACGATGGCGCGGGCCAGCGCCACGCGCTGCTGCTGGCCGCCCGACATTTCCCAGACGCGACGGGGACCAAAGCCGGACAGGCGCACCATGTCGAGGGCGCGGCCTACCTTGCGCGCGATGTCGGCGCGGTCCGGGCGAGGCCGCCGTTGGCGTAGGCCATAGGCGATATTGTCGGCGACGTTCAGATGCGGGAACAGCCCGTAATGCTGAAAGACCATATTGACCGGTCGCCGATAGGCTGGCAGGCCGGTAACATTCTCGCCGTCAAGCCACACAGCGCCAGACGTCGGTGTCTCAAACCCTGCCAGCATCCGCAGGGCCGTGGTCTTGCCGCAGCCCGACGGGCCGAGAAAGGACAGAAACTCGCCGCGCGCGATTGTGAAATCCAGCGCGTCCGCCGCCACGACAGTGCCATAACGCTTGGTTGCGGCCCGAAACTCGGCGATCAGTGGCGTATCTGCCCTGTCACCGGTTACACTGCTGGGCAGGGGACTTTGCATGGCGGCGCGACTATCCTATGAAACACCCCAAAGGGTAGGAAAAGACCAGTTGGCTGTATATACCACAAATGGGGTAGCCTGCCCCTGCGGTCCCTGCGGATGACGTCAGTTTCCTGGGCGCCATTGGCGGCTGATGTGGTCGCCGCCCTGGAGACCCCTGAGCTGCCGCAAGCCTTGACGGCCCTGTTGCGGCAGGTGGCTCCCTTCACCCATACAGTCGCATTCGGATATTACGGAACGGCGCGGCCCCTGGACCTTCACGACGATTTTCCACACGGAAAACGCAAGGTTTTCGTGACTGACTACCAGGCCGGACCCTTTTTGCTGGACCCGTTCTACCTTGCGGCGATCGGTTCCGTTTCCCCTGGACTTTACCGGTTGCGCGACCTGGCACCGGACCGGTTCTACCAGGGGGAGTACTTCCGCAACTACTACATCCAGACAGGTCTTGCCGAAGAAATCGCCTATTTTGTCGATCTGCCGCAAGAGATGACGCTGGTCTTGTCGCTGATGCGGACCGAGCGGACGTTTTCGCAAAAAGCGTTTGTGGCGTTACAGGCGGTTTATCCCTTTGTGGCGTCAGTTGCCCGCCGCCACTGGTCAGCGCTGGGCCTGCAATTTGGCGAAGGCGGAAAACCGAGCGGGCGGCAAAGACTGCGCGGCCGCGTGGCGCATGATTTCGGCAGTTTCGGCGAAGGCGTGCTGACCCCAAGGGAACGCCAGGTGGCGGAGTTTACGCTCAAAGGCCATTCCGCAGAATCCGCGGGACAGATCCTGGGCATCTCGCCCGGCACGGTGCGGATCCATCGGCGCAACATCTACGCCAAGCTGCAAATCAATTCACAAGGAGAGCTGTTTTCGCGGTTTCTCGATACGCTGGTGGATCAGGCCTGACCCCCCCCATGCGGCCATGCGATAGGGTTTAGGGCACGGTGATTTCGGTCCGCTCGCCGGGTTTGACCGTCGCCGTCGCCTCGGACAGGGTCTCGCCGCGCTTGACCACGATCAGGTAGTCGCCGCCGGGTGCCACAAGGGATTTTTCGGCCGCATAGTCGAAACTACGCTGGGCGCGGTTGCCGCTGATGTCGGCCTTGGCATCCAGCACTTCGATCTGGGACGCGCCCGGCGCGGTAATGGCCAGAACGCCCGCATTCAGGATCACCTTGACCTCGGTCCGCTCGCCGGGTTTCACCGCAAAGGGGACGTCGCCAACGGCAGCACCTTGCTGGATCCGGGCGGTGTACTCGCCGGGCGGCAGGGTAAAGGTCTGGCCCGGACCGTAACTGATGGCGATGCTGGTCTGGCTGCCATCCAGTGCCTTTTGCGCCGCCAGGATTTCCACGTAATGCTGGGTCGTATCCATCACCATGCCCTCGACGTAAAAGGCATCGACAACGGCGACGCCGGCCCCGGCAATGATGTCTTTTTCGACTGTCTGGCCGGGTGCAACGGCTACGGTTTCGGTCACTGTCGCCTCGCCGATCTTCATGGCGACCTGGATGTCCCCGGCGGGCACGACAATTGTTGTTTCGCCGTAGTGGGTGGCATCCAGTCCGGCGGGACCTGTCAGGTAAAGCGATGCGCCGCTGTCGACCTCGGCCCCTTCGGCAACGCGCGGGCGCAGGGTCAGGATCCCGGCGTTCAAGATGACCTGCGGTTCCAGCAAGACGTCGTCAGACAGGGTGATGTCCTGTTCGGCCCGGGCTTCGCCAATGCGCGCGACCATGCGGTAGGTGCCCGCAGGCAGGCGGCCGCGGTACTGGTTGTATTCGGTGGCAATGCCTTCGCCCCGGTCGCCGTTGCTGGCGATGGTGTAGAATTCCCACGCGTGGCCATCAGTGATTTCTGTCCCACCTTCGGTCAGGTACAGCTTTGGCGCGATGTTGAACTCGACCGCGGCGGGCGGCGCGGGTTCCGGCGCGGGCGCGGGCTCTGGTTCAGGTTCAGGTTGCGCGACGGCAACGGTGGTCTTCAAGGCTTCGACCAGGGTGCCTGCGTCCTTGGCCTCGATATAAAGGCCGCCGGTGTTTTCGGTTAGGCAGGCGACGGTCGCGCCCTCGTCGGCGGTCAGGCCAAAGCCGACGACATGAGCAGTGAAATCCACGCCCGATGCCTCAAGTTCAGTCCCCAGCGCGCAGGGGTCAGCCTCGCAGGTCTCAATGCCATCGGTGATCAGGATGACGGTCGCTTTTTCTTCGGTTGATTTCAGTTCGCTGGCGGCACGACGGACCGCTTCGGTCAAGGGCGTCTTGCCCAGGAACTGCATCGCGTTGGCGGCATCCGTTATGGCCGCAGCGGTGCCCGGTCCTGGCGGCACGACCAACTCAATGTCGTCGCAACTGCCCTTTTCGCGGTGGCCATAGGCTATCAAGCCGATCTCGCTGTCGCCGGGGATCCCCGCCAGCACGGACCCCAAAGCCTCGCGTGCGATCTCCAGTTTGGCGCGCCCGTCGATCTGGCCCCACATCGACCCGGAAGCATCCAGGACGATGATCGATTTGCCCTCGGCTTGGGCAAGGACTGGAAAAATGAGGGCCGCAAAGACAAGGGCAAAAAGGCGCATCCGGGACGCTCCGAAATCATGACGGCAATAGGTCAAGCGTAGGCGGCGGCGCTTTGGCGGTCAATCCACCTGTGATTGTGGGCCAAAAGCAGCAAAAAGGGGTCTTCGGGAGTAAACCCG